>JAMDCU010000096.1 GCA_023489485.1 Chloroflexota bacterium | reverse complement strand
AGTCCCGAGATAAGGAGGAGAAGGAACATCGGTTCCCGCACCACGTCGAACAGTAAGTGCCAGAGACTGCGGGTTTTCGTTGAGGGAAGTTCGTTGAAGCCCTCTGCCGCCAGTCGCTCGCGAGCCTCCTGCTCCGTCAGGCCCTGCAGGTCGTTTTCGTTGAAGGTTTGGATCATGATTTCTTTCCCATTTCACGATTCGGGGCATCTCGCATGACGAGAAACAGCAGACCGAGCAGGCACAGCGACGCGAGCACGAAGAGCGCTAGTCCAATCGTGGTGAGGTCCGACGAATGGAGCGCCAAGCCACCCACCACCAGCGCCAAGCCCAGCGTCTGGGGAACCGTAGCGACTACACAGGCACGGTCGGCGACGGAGATCAGGCGACCGTAAGCCCTGTCAGACCGGTTCATGGCTACACTCCTTTAGCGCGCGGTTACGGGATACCCCGCCTCGCGCCAGGCGCGCAAGCCGCCGCGCAGGGCTTTGACGTTTGAGTATCCCTGGTCCATCAGGATGCGCGCCGCACGGGCGCTCGATTCCTCGTCGGGTCACGTGCAATAGGTGACGATCTCTCCGCCACGGGGCAGGTCTTGGTAGCGGGCCGGCAATTCCGCAAGGGGCAAAAGCGTGGCCTCGGGGATGTGCGCCGCATCGTGTTCCCCTGGCGAACGCACGTCCACGAAGAGGGCGGTCCGGGCATCGTATTTCGCTTTGGCGTCCGAAACGGAAAGGCGCGGCACCTCAGGATAGGGAACGCCGCTCGCGTCGTGGACATCATCGGGCGGAATATAGCTCGACTGGGCCGAGTTTTCTGGCTGAAAGACCAGGACCGCCCCCACGAGGAATAGCAGGATCACGCCGATTGCCGTGAGGACACGCAGGGGTATGCGCGCGCGGAGTCGAACGCGACGGTCTTCGTCCACGCCCCAGTGGGTGCGTTCTTGAACGGCGCTAGCCGGGTGCGGCGCCCCGCACGCCCGGCAAAACCGGTCGGCGGGCGCAAGAGGCGAATTGCAGGTGATACAGATTCGAGATACCATCGTAACCTTCTCCCAACCAAACCAATCTATCCATTCCGAAAATGGAACGGTGCAGACAAACGCCAATGTTCATTGGGCGCACCGCTGGCGTTCGAAAACTACGGGTACGGGTTGCCCAATGAGATGGGAACGTGCCGCAAAGGATGCGCGGGTCTCGCAGCGCTTTGACTGTAGATTGAAGGAGAGATTACGACGCGCGCGGGGGTTGGTCGGGAGGAGCAATCACCTGCGAATAGGTGAGGAGCATGGTCGAACGCGGAAGCGTGTAAGAAGGGAAAAGTACCGGGACTCCAGTCGTGAGCTGAGGGCTGCCGACCGGATCAACGTGCATCGAATGCATGAAATGCTGACTGGCAGATTCGCCCGGCACGGCGTCGCAGGAACCCACGGGCGCGTGGCTGTCCAACGCCACACAGGCGGGGTCCAGTGGCCGCATCATCGGCTGCAAAAGTACCACCAGGACGAGAAGAAACAGGAAGAACAGCGAACGGAAATTCAGCATACGGCAAAGTCCTACGAATCCATTATACCCCGGAACATGCTTGCCTGCAAAGTCCAAGGCAGGCCTACTCTTAATGCCCGCGCCCCTGACGCCACGAGGTATCTTCCGCACGGGGAGCTCGCTTTCCGCTCATCAGGAGCCAAACGGCACAGGCAGACACGAGGACCGCGGCAAGAATGGGCAGACCAATCCAGAGTACATAGGGGGGAAGGAACTCTATGGTCATTGCGCGGGGTATCAGCGGAGAGATCTTGGCCGTTCGTACTTCAAAGACGAATTCGCCTCCCCCCGGCTCACCGTCCTCAGCGGACAGAGTCTGCCAACTCACATTGTAGGCGCCGTCACCCATACGGGCGGTGTCTAGCGTCACGACCATTTCCCGGACATTATGCGCCTTTGGGTCAACATGCGCATCGCCTTTGTCCACGCGCTGGCCTGCGGCCGAGACGGACATAGTGCTCTTCCTCGCATCGAGATCCTCGCTGAACCAGCACCGGATCTGATCCGGCGGCGCTGACAAGGTTGCGCCCACGGACGGATCGCACCGGACGAGTGTCGAATGCGCATTCAAGGGTGTAACCACGTTAAGAGCGAGCACCGCCATGATGGCGGCCAGGGCATCCTTCATCGTCCACGCCTCCCAGGATCACCACAGTCCAGCCGAGTTCGCCGACTCGTCGGAGCATTCGGCCAAGCAGACGGGGTCTTGGTCAGTGGTAGACGCCATTAGGTCTTGACCCGGAATCCAAGTAGCCGCAGCGCGTTGCCCACGACCGCCAGTGTACTCCCTTCATGAAAGACAATCGCAATGCCCAGGCTGACGAACCCGGTCACCGAAGCGACAATGAGGATCCCAATGACGCCGAGGGCAATGGCTAGGTTCTGACGGATAATGGACCGTGCCGCGCGACTGAGACCGACCGCAAACGGCAATTTCGACAGATCGTCGGCCATGAGCGCGATATCGGCGGATTCGAGCGCGACGTCGGTCCCGGCACCGCCCATCGCGATGCCCACGGTCGAGTTGGCAAGCGCCGGGGCATCGTTCACGCCATCGCCCACCATCGCCACCGCACCATGCTTCGCTTTCAGCTCACGAATGGCCTTCACCTTGTCTTCCGGGAGGAGGCTGGCCCGATACTCGTCGACGCCCACCGCCTGCGCGATTGCTCCGGCGACGCGTTCGTTGTCCCCGGTCAACATGATCGTCTGCCGCACGCCCAGTTCCCTGAGACGGTCGAGCGCCTCTTTCGCTTCCCGGCGGGGTGTGTCGGCCACGGCAATGACGCCCATCACAGTGCTCCCCCATGCCACCGCCATCGTCGTTTGGCCGTCCTGCTCCAAGGATTCCACCTGCCGACGAACAGCCTCGTCTATGGCGATTCCCTCGACCTCGAGGAACCTGAGGTTGCCGACCAGCACGGTACGCCCGTCCAGGACAGCCCCGATGCCGCGCCCCGCGAGAGATTGGACTCCTTCCACCGTGGGCAGCGTCAGGCTACGCGCCTTTGCCGCCCGGACGACGGCCTGGGCCAGCGGATGGGTCGAGCGGCTCTCGACTGCGGCCGCAATCGCCAGCGTCGTGTAATGCTCTCCCGCATCCGGGGACAGGGCCAAGACGGTCGTGACCTCCGGCTTGCCTTGGGTCAGGGTACCGGTCTTGTCGAACGCAATCGCGTCGAGTCCTCCGAGATTTTCCAGATGGGCGCCGCCTTTCACCAGCACCCCATTCCGGGCCGCTTGTGCCACCGCCGAGAGGACCGCGGCCGGCGTGCCAATCGCGAGCGCACACGGGGAGGCAGCGACGAGCAAGGCCATCGCCCGGTAGAAAGAGACGTCCAGCGGCGCGAGCCCGACGAGCGGCGGGACGGCGATGAGCGCCACGTCGAGCGCCAACACGACGGGAACGAAAAATGACTCGAACCTCTCTGTGAACCGTTGGGTGGGCGATTTCTGCGTCTGCGCCTCGTCCACCATCTGCACCACGCGGGCGAGCGTCGTATCGCGCGCGAGTTTCGTGACGGAGACTTCGAGCGCCCCGCTCCCGTTCATCGTGCCCGCATACACGACGTCTCCTGCCGCTTTCTCCAGCGGCACGGACTCACCCGTGATCGGAGACTCGTCAATCGCCGAGCGGCCCTTCAGGATCGTGCCATCGACCGGAATGCGCTCCCCACCGCGCACGATGACGACATCCCCGCGCTGGACCGCTTCGACGGGCATTTCGCTTTCCTGGCCGTGGCGGGAGACGCGAGCGGTTTTGGGTGAGAGTTTCGCCAGCGCGCGAATCGCGTTGTGGGCGCGTTCCATGGCGAAGTGTTCGAGCGCGTGCCCGAGCGAGAAAAGAAAGAGGAGGAGAGCGCCTTCCGCAAAATCGCCCAGGAGGGCGGCGCCGAGCGCCGCGAGCACCATAAGGGTATCGATATCGAAGCGGAGCTGGCGCAAGGCGTGGAGCGCGTGGCGGGTGATATCGAAGCCGCCGGCGACATAGGCGGCGGCGTAGAAGAGGAGAGGGAGCGGTGAAGGTGCACCGAGCCACGCGAGTACAACGCCGGCAGCGAGGGATAGGCCGGAGAGGAGCGCGAGGGCAAGCTCCCAGTTTTCGCGCAGCCAGCCGCCCATCCGCTTTTCGTCGCGCACGCCATAACCCAAATCCCTTACCCGCGTGATGAGCTCACGCCGGGTCACCTTTTCGGTGTCGTACTCGACCCGCAATTTCTCGGCGGGAAAGCTCACCGTTACGGCGAGCACGCCGGGGAGACGGGATAAACTGTGCTCAATCACCAGGGCGCAATCCCCACAGTCCATTCCATCGAGTTCCAAGAGGTCGTGATGGTAGCGATTCGTCACCGTCGCGCCCGCATGGGTGGCGAGTCGCTGGACCTCCGCCAAGGACACCAGGTCGGGGTGATAGTGCATGCAGATTTGCGCCGGGGTACGGTCGTTGTGCACGTGCACGCGGTCAATGCCGCGTTTCGCCGCAAGAAAATCCTGCAAGCGCGCGACGCATTGGTCGCGCTCGTCTTCGACCTGCGGCAGGAGTACGGGGATGTCGAGTTCGAGTTCGTCAACCACGTTTCAATGGGGTCCTTTAGATCGGATTCTTGGGCGCCGGGGTAACCGGGTCTTGAAGGCAGTCCTCGAAGGGACGCGGAGAGCAGCTCCCCGGTGCCGAACGTGCTCGAGCACCTGGGCGAGCACACCGCTCGCATGTTCATCGTCGAGGGAGTAGTAGGCGAGCCGTCCCTCTTTGCGGTACTTGACGAGGCCGAGCTGCCGGAGCAGGCGGAGTTGGTGCGAGACCGCTGACATGGACATGTCAGCAAGTTCGGCGAGATCGCAGACGCACAACTCAGCTTGGGACAGGGCAAAAACGATCCGCGCTCGGGTGGGCACGGCGAGCGCGGCAAAGATCTCGGCCACCTGGTAAAGGGTAGCCGGGTCGGGCATTTGCTTTTGCACCTGCCGCACATGGTTGGCATTCGTGTGCCGTTCGTCGCAGACATCTCGAGCGTTGGGCATCGATCACCTCAATAGTTGAATATTCATTCAACTATCCTTGATTATAGGACAAGCGTCATTCCCTGTCAAATTCCCCGTAGTCCCGTGACAAAATCCAATTCGGACGTTGTCCGACAACCACTTACAAACGGGACAGCGCCCAAAGTGTGGACCCCAGCACAATGCAGCTTTCTCTTTTCAGAAAGAAATTCGTCCCTGCTGAATTATAGGTATGTTTTGAGAAAACGGAGGCGAGATTTGTTCTGTCCCGCCTTCACAATTCGCAGCGCTCGCCCCTTGATTCACTCCTTACGGTCGACACAGAGGAGGACGAATCCCAGCCCATGCAGGTGCCTCATCAGACCGACAAGGCCAGATTGATCGGCGTGAACAGACAACCAAGTTGAATCAGCCTCAACCCTCTCCACCGTCATCTCCAGAGGGCTCGTAGCATTGACTTCACGCTCTTCCACCCGACCCGCAAGGTGCACGCGATACCTGCACCAATCATTCATGGCTTGCCACCGCTGAACTCGGAAACATGCGCCTGAGCGCATAATCCCAGAACGAATCACCCAAATATAGGATCAGTCGGCCCGAGAGGGGAATAGCAACAAGATAACGCGCTTTGGGCTTATCGGTCTCGATGACCTGTTGAATAACGCGCGAGACGGCCTCGGGGCCTGATTGATGACGCTGCATGCCTTCGGCGAATAGCTCGGACTGGCGATAGAGCATCCGATACGGTGAATTGGCGCTCAACGCCTGCTCTGGGGTGTGAGCGATGGCCGTCGTCATGAAATGCGTCCGGATGCTCCCTGGCTCGATCACCACAACCTTGATCCCGAATGGCGCGAGTTCCAGTCGCAGGGCATCGCTTAACGCCTCGAGGGCGAACTTGCTTGCCGAATAGGCACCGTTCGCGGGAGTCGAGCGTTTCCCGGCGATCGAGCTCACGTTGATGATGCATCCCGCTTTCTGCTCCCGCATGGGTGGAACCACCGCGCGGACGAGACGCATCACGCCGAACACGTTGGTATCGAACATCTCTTGCACTTGTCTCTCCGACGTCTCCTCGATCGCTCCGCGGATGGCGTAGCCTGCGTTGTTCACGAGCCCATTGATCCGCCCCAACAATTGGAGCGTGCATTCGACGGCCGAGCGTACCGAGTCCGTCTGCGTGACATCAAGCGGTAGCTTGAGGGCTGCCTCGAGGTTGATCAGGGTTTCGGGATTTCTCGCTGTAGCCACAACGGCATATCCCGACTCGCTCAAACGTATTGCGAGATCGCGCCCGATCCCGGTCGAACATCCGGTAATAAGAACTACTTTTGACATCGCGTGCTCCTTATGAGTTCACAGCAATTGCGTTAAGGCTGTTCCGACAACAAGGGACGGAGACTCTCGGCCCAGGCCCGGATCGCCTTCCAATCGCGGTGATCTCCCTCGCCCCAAGCGCCCAGCATAACACTGAAGCGAAACTTGATCCGGTCGCCGAAGGAAGGGATCTGGCTCACGCTGAGTACCCCGGCAAACAGGCCTTCGCTCACCGGCCTCACGAGCGTTCGCACTGGCTCTAGCCACGTTGCCACGGTTTCTCGATACTGAGCATTTCGAATGGCAAGCGTCATACAGACCAGGAAAGCGGCAAAGGGCTTGTTCGCTAGCGCGGCTCGATGCGTCTGGACGAATTGCATCGCCTCCGGCAGCCACTGCTGTCCATGGATCGCGCTGCCCGCGACCACGGCCTGGTAGGGCGTAAGGTCCTGGACCTCCCGCATCGGCCGCACGTCTACCTCAAGCCCCCCTTCGGCCAATGTCTTGCCGATCGCGTCCGCCACTCCGGCCGTCGAACCCATCGCGCTGGCATAGGTCACGAAAATTTTGTCGCCCATTGAATCTGTTCCTCCGTACTTGGATTGGATGAAGCCGGCTTGTGGCGGAACTGGCTGCGTGATGCTTGCCCCAGCGAGCCCGGCGCACGACAGTGCTGTTCCACCCAAGGCACCGCCAGCCATAACCAGGAACCGGCGCCGGGTGATCTTTACTTGTTTCATGATTTCACCGATCCTCTATCCTTGAATCTCGCAAGCTGCACGAGCCGGACGCCGACCAGGATGGACCAGAGCAAAACCAAAAGACCATTGATCGTCCAGAGAAGAAATCCGAGCGCAGGACCAGGTAGACCAAGCAGATTGCCTCCAATCCCTACGATCGCGGTTAACCGGCCAAAGCTTTTGCTCCGCAGCATGGCCACTGAGGCAAGCACGCCGGCCAAGGAACCGAGGAAAAAGGTCAGGAAATGGCCCGTGCCTTGCCATGCCGTCAAGAGTACCTGCCCGGTGTTCAGCAGACCTGCGCGCTGAGACTCGGTGGTTGCAATTGTGTATTGATTGCTCAAGTTGAGCATCGAGAGTGCGACGCTCGAAGACAAAAAGATCGCAATCGAGATGAGCTCGCAGACGATGGCGATGGCCATGAGCGATTCACTGGTTCGCCGCAGGGCGGCGTAGAGCGCCAGGAACATCAGACCGCCCAGCGGCAGGAGCACGACCTCAAAGATCTCGAGGAGAGCGAGCCCGAGCAATCGATTGGTCTGCAACAGGGCGAACCATTCGCTCGCGGTTGCCGGTCCTCCGGCCAGCGCAGAACTACTCGCCTCGAGCACCACTTCGCTCATCCCCAGCACGACCATCAGCAAGGCCGCGACACCACCAACCCAATAGAGACCCCGCCAAGGCGAGCCGAGGCTCTCGACCTCATTGGCATGGGGCTGGCTGATCCCACCCTGTAGCATAGCGGACGTTTGCATCGTTAATCTCCTTTCACTCGATTACCTTTAGCCTATGCTCGTATCATAGCAGCAGGCGCGGTTAAATCAACCACATCATGATGTAGGCCGAGGGAAGAAAAGATGTAGACGTTTGGGGGATGCTAGATGAGGAGGCCGAGCACTCTCGCTCGGTCAATGGCCGCGGCGCGCTTGTCGACACACAGCTTGCCGTAGATCGCCTTGACGTGAAAACGCACGGTATTCAGGCTGATGACCATCTGGCCGGCAATCTGCCGGTAGGTTAGATTCTGAGATAAGAGGCGCAGGACGGCCAGTTCCTGCTCGGTGAGCGGCTCGACCAGATCGGACGGAGAGGGGGGTGTGCTCTTCGCCGCCTCAGGAAAGGCCGCGAGGATCCTGGAGACGTAAGCGGGCCGGATGCCGCGTGCGAGCGCGGCCCGGAGCAAGCGGAGCATGGGTTCCCCTTCGTCCACGTAGAGGCGCAAAAAGCCCTCGCCCTCTGCCATCGTGAGCGACCGCTCGAGATCGTCCGTTGCTCGCGAGAGATCGCCGGCACTGGCGAAGAGGAGCGCGCGCAGCGCCAGGATCTCGATTAGGCGCCCTTTGCGACCTGTTCGCTCTGCCGATTCAACGAGCTGGGTGGCGAGTTCAAGACCGCGCTGAAGATGATCTACCTCGGGCTCTCTGCGACTGAGATAGCTGAAGAGGCGCAGGTAGCCGATGTAGACAAGTTCGTTCCCATCCCACAACGGCTCATCCAGAGTGACACCCGTCTGTGCCAACGCCTGCTGCGCCGCGACCACATCATCGCTTGCCAGTGCCAGCGAGACCTGCTGAATGGCGGCCCGCGGCGGAACCCAGTTCGCGACGGGAAAGCGCAGCAGCTCCCTCGCTCGCTCGATGGCCTGCTGCGCTCCGGATAAGTCACCCGTGACCTGGTGCAAGCGAGAGTCGAGGAGGTGGCCATGCGCCAGGGCTGAAACGTGACCTCCGCGCTTTGTGGTTGCGAGGCACTTGTCGACTAAGGTCTGCGCCGCCACGACATTGCCCCATTCATATTCAATGCTGGCCAGTGTGCTATAGACGGTCGCGAGGGCAGGAGAAGCAGCCCCCGGCGGGTCTTCGGTTTGGGCGATGACGTGTCTGGAAAGATCGGCGGCCGCATGAAGTTGTCCCGTCAATTGATAGAGCAGGGTCAAACTTCCGACAATGAGCATCGCGCCTGCGGTAAAGCCCGCCGCCTGGCACAAGGGGAGCGCATCCCGGTAGATCTCGAGCGCCTTGACCCCATGGCCAGCCTGATGGTTCGTCGCCGCGAGTGCGAAACGCGTCATGCCCTGGAGGTAGACATCCTGCTTCGGCGCTCGGTCCACCGCCGTGCGGGCCCGTTCGCACGCCCTCTCGGTTTCCCCCTCCAGGGAAACGACAAAGGCGCGAAGGGCGAGGGCTTCGGCCATAATTGCGTTCGCCTCATCGAGCGCGCCGGAGCGAGTGCATTCCTCAGCCGCCGCCTCAGCATCGTGGAGATAGGCTTTCGCCGGACTGGTTAGCCCGCGCAGAATCAGCGACCCTGCCAGTGCCAGGTTGGCACGCGGGCCAGCGACGCGCCATTCGGCCGGGAGCCGGTGCAGCCAGTCTTCGACCGTCTGTGCATACCCTTGCATCAACATCGGCCGGGCATGTTGTTCCAGGAGGGGCACCGCCCGCGCATAATCGAGAGCAGCGAACGCGTGCTCCACAGCCTCGGCGGCCATACCCTGTTGCTCATACCACTCCGAGGCACGGCGGTGCAGTTCGGGCACGCGGGCCGGCTCCGTGCGATTGAGCTGGCCACGGAGCAAGTCGGCGAAGAGATGATGATAGCGGTACCAGGTATGTTCTTCATCGAGCGGAATAACAAACACATTGGAGGAATAGAGGTGTGCTAGAATGGCTGCGCTATCCGCGCGCTCCGCCACCGCATTGCAGAGCGGACCACTCAGTCTGTCCAGGACGGAGGTGCAGAGAATATAATCTTGAATATCCGGCTGTTGTCGGCGCAGTACCTCCTCAGTGAGATAACTGAGGATAAAGTGCTGACTACCGGAGAGTCTAGCGATGAACTCGCCCCGGTTCTCGCGATTCTTGAGCGAGAGCGCGGCAAGTTGCAGACCGACGACCCAGCCTTCCGTACGGTCTGAGAGGGATGCCGTCTCCTCACGTGACAGAGCAAGGTCCATCACTTCGTTCAAGAAGGCGTTGGCTTCATCGAGCGTAAACCGCAGGTCCGCTGCCCGGATTTCCGTGACTTGGTTGTTGGCCCGGAGCCGGGCGAGCGGGAGCGATGGATCTTCTCGCGTGAGAAGAACGAGAAAGAGACAAGGAGGTGGGTTGGTCGCAAGCTTTTCGAGAACATCGAGGACGGTAGAATTCTGAATGACGTGGAGATCGTCCAGGACAAGGAGGAACGGACTGGCGACTTGAAGGAGGTCATTCACCAAACCAGCACTGATGGTCTCGACAGGAGGAAGCTGAACGGAGTTTAGAGCCAGCCCAATTTCCTTTCCGACATTCTGATCAGCCTTTTGGAGCGCTGCAATGAAGTAGGAAAAGAAACGTGCCGGGTCATTGTCGGAAGGATCGAGGGAAAGCCAGGAAACCGGTTGGTTCAACCCTTGAAGCCATTCAGTGACGCACGTGGTTTTTCCGAATCCCGCGGGCCCCGAGACTAGAGTAATCTGTCGCCCGGACTCGAATCCCTCGGCCAACCGCGCGATGAGCTGCGGGCGGCGGACCCGCTTCGGCGGTAAGGAAGGGTGGCGCAGCTTGGTCTGCAGAAGAACACTCGGCACGGGCGGATCTCCTCAGCGAGACACAGAGTTGTAGGTCAGCTCCACGCCTGCGCTCGAAATCAGATGTACTCATTATACCCCCGTTCACCAATGCCGCCACACTCCATAGTGCTCAGGAAGCCGAATGCCGAGGGTCGCAGCACGTAATGCTTCAACCTATTGACAACGACTTCCAAAAGGGACGACTTCGAACTTATCGAGCCGCGCACATATTCCGTAGCTCCTTCATCATGATCGCGGGCTTGAGGCCAATGGATGGCGCAACAGGCAAGATTTGACAGCCCGATCTGGACACACATATTGAGGTCATTGGAAAGAAGAAAGGCGACCCATGAGGGGTCGCCTTTTCTTGTTCCGAGCGGCACGGTCGGCTCATTTCACCAAATCTTGCCTGAAGGCACTGACAAACGTGCGAAGCGACATTGTCGGCTTTCGGCGGAGTGCTGCTCTTGGACAACGCCGAGGTTACTCCGCGAGCTGCACTCGATAGCTATAGTTGAGAACGAACGCGAATGCGTATTTGAACGGGCCAATCTGCGAACGCATACTATTGCTTGCGAAAATAGGCTTGGACATCGTCATTCCACACGAAGAATGACCCAGCGAGATTGCACCAGACTTCCCGCTCGATGTTGCCAATGACCTTGAAAATCTTAACCCGCTTGCCCACTTTCCCTGCTTTGCGGACATGCGTCGACGATCTACCTTCAAGTTCAGCGGGAGAATAGATGCGGATTGCACCATCCGTATGGGTAAATGCCTTTAGAGCCGGATTGTAGATCGCGTGCAGGTAGCGACCGCCGCGTTCGCTCACGGCTTCAGCCCGTGGCACCTCTTCACACCTGAAATGGATGCCGTCCGGGCGCGGACTCCAGACAAGATCCGTGAAATTGCTCCCCTCGTGTGAGGCATACTCTGGCCTCCACTTCGCGTGTCTATCCTCGTTCAGCTCCTCAAGCTCATTCCAATCAAGTGGCTTTCCATACACCCACATCTTGTACAACGGAACTCCAACCTGCTCACGCTCTGTGAGCATGAACGGATCAAGTCGGACTCGAACATCGTGCGTCGTGTACAGCTCAATCAGGACTCGATTTGCCCAGTACATGGAATTGGATGCGGGAAGAGATGGCATTATGTGGAACGCCGTTTGCCCACGTTCAAATGCCTGGTTTGTAGTGTCGAAATCACGTGCCCTTACCATCATTTCCTCATCGACAGCCACGCCTGCCAGGTCAGGATGAGAATACGGCAGCGCTGGGACAATGCTGTCCTGATGGGAGACTGCCTCAAGGCGTCTTCGTGCAATTTCGGAGGAGAGAATGACCGCGGCACGGTTTGTATCTCCGATGGCATTCACCCAAGAACGTAGTTGCGGGCTCGCAGAGTCCTCTTCCCCTTGCAAAGCGGTAATTATTGTCCACTCTAGGTCCAAGCTCGTGTGGATGAAACGTGCAACTATCTCTTCCGGTATTGCGGTCATTGGACAACCTCCAGTCGATTTCAAAGTTGCCTCTCAAGGAGGCCGGTTAGTGAACATAGCCGGACAGCAGATTGGGTTGATGGCGCCAGCGTGCGAGTTCCCGGAGACCGCGCCGAAAGTTCGCCCGGGATGCTCACGCAGGTACCCCGCTTGGATCTGTCCTCCAACGGGTCAATTGCCAACTTGCGTTAGTTGTTCTGGATAATTCGGCATAATCTCACTAACCCCGGCTAGCCGTGTCTGGCGTCGTTGTGGCGAGGAGATAATATGGTCGATCTCATCTCTGATGCGACGCAAGGCGTGAGGTTCATAAGTATCCCAATCGGTCTCAGCTCGGTGCGCATTCAGGAACAGGACCGATGGCGCGGGCATATTGCGCAGGTAATCAGTAATTGGGTAGTCGACCAATACCTTTTTGAAATTCGCTGCGACGCCTTCGTGGATCAATTCGCTGTACCCTTCAAGTTCAGGCCCCGCTTCCAGACATCTTTGCAGGCACGCGTCATACTTCGGACCGAAATAGTGGCCGCGTCCGTGCTGCCTACAGAAGAATGCCGTCATTTCGTCCGCGAGGACAACGTATAGCAAGTCAATGTTCTGATGGATCGCCGCGATGCGGTCGATATTCACCGTTAAGCCTGTTATGCCATTCGGTCTTGTGGGATTGTTGTGTACAAGCTCCAAGAGTAGCCGTGGTTTGCCCTGGGTGTGGAGAATTGCATCTGTGTAGCAGAGAGTCCGCTTCTTCTGCTCAGGCTCCTTCTGGCCTGATTGGAATCTCGGATTAGGGAGATCAAGCCTGCCCTTCCGGCGCTCGATTAGCAGTTCATATCCGGGAATATCAAGCCGATTCAGCCGATTCAGGACTTGTTTGTGTAACGACGATTCTTCCGTCATGATCAGGCCTCCTTGAAGGCGGCTTTCACGATGGGTAAATGGGTATTCTAGAACTGGTCACAATTGTCGGCATCAACCATCATCGGCAAATGCGATGCGAAATGTCGCTTAATTTGTGAATCACCGAGGATGGCCTTCCGAGTTTTCTCATCCGGGGCGATAATGATTGCGACATCGCCGGGCGAGAACATGAAATATGCCGTGTCACCGTCCCATCGGAGCCAGTCTGGTGAAGGCACCTCCCTTGGGGGGTTGCCACTGAAGAGTTTCCATGGCACCATTCTCCATTCCATTTCGTCGTAATAGGTAAGATTTCCGTCAGGAATCTCGGACATTAGTTTGAGGAAGCTAAGAACAATGCCGAGTCCTTCTATCCTGCCGGCCTGAGGGATGATCTGATTGGCGAGGTTTGTGTTCACCACGCCACCAGCAGCGTTTCGAATATAGAAAACGGGATTCGCTCCGTGATCCATCAACCAATTCCTTCTAAAGCCGATGCCCAGTCTGCCGTACTGATCCGTGTGTTTCTCTACATCGCTAAGTCGCAGCTCGGTGAAGCAAATCATCCCAGTCCTTGGAATCGGCGCTGAACCTGTCCCCGCGCCGTGCACAATCTCGTCCTTATGGGGCAAGGAAAAACGGAGACCGTCTGTATAGAAACGTCTGATTAAGTCAACATATGCGTCTGTGATTCTAGATTCGTCTGTTAGGCCAAAGACTTGTTTCTTGCCAGTCCAATGGACAAGAAGTTCCGACCGAGTGCTCACAGTATCCTCCGTCCAAGCGAAACGTCTGGAA
>JAMDCU010000047.1:41969-50562 GCA_023489485.1 Chloroflexota bacterium | reverse complement strand
CCTGGCGGCCCGAGCAAAAGAGTTAGGGGTCATTTTTAAAACAGGCACGCTAGTGAAATCGATCCAAGTCGCTCACGACGGTGTGGCCGGTGTGGATACGAACACTGGCCCAATTGAGGCGCTTGCCGTCGTCGTCGCCGCGGGGGGATGGTCGGATCGATTGCTCAGGACTGTTGGCCTCGAAATTGGAATTCGTTCCGAGCGAGCACAGGTGGCTTTTTTCAGTCGTCCTGCCGAATTGAGGGCACACCTTGCCTACATGGACATGACCACGGGGGCGTACCTGCGTCCGCACAGCTACGGTCTGACGCTCGCATGGCTGGGTAACGTTGCAGGACCGGACCCGACCTCCGAGGCAAGCGAGGCTAAGGAGGCAGAGTCTGCCGGATTTACGCAAGGACCGGGGACCAATCCTGATCGTTTTGAAGAGTCGATTGACCCGGCATTTATCCAAGACATACAGAAGCGGATACAAGTCAGATTGCCTGCGATGGCGAAAACGCGATTTGTTCGCGGGCACACAGGCATGTATGATTGGAGTCCCGACGGGCATCCCGTGTTGGCACGGGCCCCCGGCCTGCGCGGACTGATTGTTGCCGCAGGCTTTGGCGATGCCGGCTTTGCGCTCGCTCCCGCCGCAGGGGCCTGTATCGATGAACTCGTGACCGAGGGCGCGGCAACCACCGTCAACCTGGACACACTGCGCTTTGCGCGGTCTCGGGAGAATGCCCCTTTGCCGAGTCAAGCGGAATATGAACTGGAGGTTCATCCCTGATCGACGCTCGGTCCGGTTTTCATATCATGTAAAGGACATAACCACTTTGCTGAGCAGTATCGTCCGCCGCTACGCACAGGGATTGCTTAACCGTGTAGCCGCCTCCCTTGGCCGGATGGGGCTGACGCCGAACGCTCTCACGCTCATCGGATTTCTCGCCATGTGTGCCATCGCCTTGGTTCTCGCCAAGGGGTATTTCGCGCTCGGCGGTCTGCTCATTATCGCGGCCGGCATTTTTGATGCTTTGGACGGCTCGCTGGCTCGCTTGACGAACCAGGTCAGCAAGTTCGGGGCGTTTTTTGATTCGACGACCGACCGTTTCGCGGAAGGTGCTCTGTTTCTCGGACTCTTGTATTGGTTCCTCGAAAACGGAATGACTTTCGTAGCCTATCTGATTTATCTTAGCCTCCTCGGTTCCCTCATGGTGAGCTATGCACGTGCCCGGGCTGAAGGCATTGGCGTCGAATGCAAAGAAGGTTTGCTGACCCGTTTTGAGCGAATTACATTGCTTGTCGCCGGGCTTGTACTCTCGGCGTGGTTCGGAGACCTGCCGATCCTTGCAGTGCTCGTCATATTGGCGATCTTCACCAACATTACAGCCATCCAGCGGGTCTGGCTTGTCTATCGAGCGGCCAAGTGACCGATTCAAATTGGACACCCCGTCGGCGCATTACCCATACCCCCCTCACCTTCTCGTTTTGCCTGCTCTCCGAGTTCTTTTCGGTATTCCCTCAAGCCCCTGCGGGGACGCCCGCTTGCTCCTGGCCAATGTTCGTCCTCCGCCGCTCGCGCTGAACGAAGGCAATATCCCTGACCAAGAACCCTTTGTGCTTGTAATGAATCACTATGATCGGCCGGGGGTTGGCGCGTGGTGGGGGCCGATGGTGCTCATGCGCAGCGTTGCCGCGAGGCGGCGCCGAGAACCACGCGAGCTTAATTTCGTGGTGGCGCGCGAGTGGTGGTATCCGCGCGGCCCGGGTCGCGCGGTCAAGCAACCCCTCACTCGCTGGTTCTTTGGCCGCCTCGCGAAAACGTATGGGCTCGTCCTGGTGCCCCCCGTTGTGGAGAGCGACGCGCTCAGGGGCCAAGGGGTAGTGGCTGTTCGCCGTGCAATCAGGCTGACGGGCAGCGCCAATCCAAAATTGGTCTGCATCGCCCCGGAAGGACGCACAGGTCCTCATCAGACCTTGTGCGAGCCCCCCCGAGGGGCAGGCATTTTTCTCATGCTGCTCACACACGGCGCCCTGCCGTGCCTGCCTGCGGGAATTTCGGAGCGTGAAGAGCATACGCTGGCAGTGAATTTCGGCCCGCCTTTTCACTTGCATGTGGACCGCACTCGCTCGCGTGCTGAACAAGACGCGGCGGCGGCACGTCAAGTCATGGTTGAAATTGGCAAGACATTACCGGAGCGAATGTGGGGAGTGTATCGCGAGGATATTGCAAAAGCTCGGGCGGCTTTGGTCGCGAGACCAGACTTTTAGTCGGACGAGTCCCACGCAATTGAGCCGATGAATTTGAAGGAGCGGGGTGAGGAGCCCAGCAAAGCGCGCGTGCCGACTCGCGCTGGAGATGCGGCTCTTTGCGATAGCCTAGCGCTCGAATCAGACCTCCGACGACCCGCTTGGCTTTCATCTTGCCAGTATCCGAGAGAACACCGAATCGCAGCGTTGGCTTTCCTTCGGTTGCTTCGACCATGGCTTGGACGTTGGGATGTTCGCTTTACACTGGCTGAATTAGAACACCCACCCTGGTTAATCTGCCAGGGTGGGCATCTGGTCTTTCATGGGTTCGCCTCGGGTCGTCCATCCGCGGCCACATCCCGATGGCGAGCTGATGCTACTTTTGGCTCAATACCTTTTGGAATTCTTCGTTGAGGACCGGCACCACTTCGAACAAGTCGCCGACGATGCCGTAATCGGCCACTTTGAAGATGGGTGCATCCGGGTCTTTGTTAATCGCGACAATGTACTTGGACGAGGACATGCCGGCGAGATGCTGAATCGCCCCCGAAATACCGCAGGCAACATACAACTGGGGAGCGACTGTCTTGCCTGTTTGTCCGACCTGAGTGCTATAGTCAATCCAACCCGCGTCGACGGCCGCGCGCGAGGCGCCCACCGCAGCCCCCAGCGTATTCGCCAACTGCCGGACGGTCGCGAAACCCTCAGGGCTCTTGACGCCGCGTCCGCCGGATACGACGATCTTGGCCTCGGCGAGATCGACGGCGACTGCCTCTTTCTCCACTTTTTCCAACACTTTGGCCCTTGGCGGAGGAGCATCGACGGCGACCTTTTCAATCGGTGCGCTGGCCGCGTCGACTGCCGCGGGTGGAAAGATGTTGGGACGGATGCTCACCATGACGGGCAGTGATTTTGGCTTGATCGTCGCGAGTGCCTTCCCGGCGTAGACCGGTCGCTTCAAGATCAGATTTCCATTCTCCACTTGGAAGCCCGTGCAGTCCGTGACCACACCCACGTCCAATTTAGCCGCCGTCCGTGCGCTCAATTCCTTGCCGTACCCGGTGGCAGGGAAGAGAATGACGCCGGGCTGGGACTTTTGGATGATGCCGGCGAGGACCGTAGCATAGGTCTCTGGAGCAAAAGTTGCGAGAGAAGAATCGTCGGCCTGGTAGACCTTGGTCACCCCTGTCTTACTAATGGACTCGGCGCAGGAACCGATGTCGTGGCCCAGCGTCACCGCTTCGATGCTCCCACCCAGTCCCCGAGCCATCTCCTTGGCCACGGTGGCCATCTCGTATGAGGCCTTGCGGAGGCTGCCATCGCGTCCTTCTGCTACAATGAGGATATTGTTCGACATGTCAGACCACCTTCGCTTCTTCGTGGAGTAGACGCACCAATTCCTTGGCTGCCGTGGCCGCATCGCCGGGGATGATCTTGCCGGACGGACGCGCAGGCGGCGGCTCGATATTAATCACCTCCAGCTTGGCACCTTTTGCTCCGACCGTGGTCGGGTCAATGCCGATATCCGAAGCCTTCCAATCCTTGATTGGTTTTTTCTTGGCTCCCATAATTCCCTTTAGAGATGGATAGCGCGGCTCGTTCAGCCCCTGTTGGGTCGTGATGACGGCAGGGAGGCTGGTTTCCATGATGTCCCGGTCGCCGTCCACTTCACGCGTGCAGCGCGCGGACTTGTGGTCTTCACTCAATTCGATTTTGATAACGGAGTTGACATCGGGTAGGCCGAGGAGTTCGGCGACCCGGACACCCACCTGGGCATTGTCCTCGTCCACCGCTTGCTTGCCAGTAAGAATCAGATCATAACTCATTTTCTTTAGCGCCGCTGCGAGCACCTTGGCGGTAGTCGAAGCGTCGCCGCCGAGAAACGCGGGATCGTTGAGGTGAACTGCCTCATCGGCGCCCAGGGCGAGCCCTTTGCGTATCGTCTCCTTGGCCTCGTCCGGACCCAGGCAAACCAGCGTCACTTTCCCGGTGTATTTCTCAATAAGACGCAGAGCTTCTTCGACCCCGTATTCATCATACGGGCTGATGATCCAAGAGATCCCGTCGGTTACGACCTTACCATCTTTGATTTGGATGCGCGTCTCAGTGTCCGGCACCCTCTTGATAAGAACGACGACATTCATTGACACTGCCTCCATTGTAATCCCGGATTGCAGAACAGGAAACCTCCAAATTAAAGCTCTGCATTTCGAGAGCCAATTCCACAATCCGAATTGTTGCTATTTTTCTTTTAAGAGTGCTTTGGCCACGATCAAGCGCTGAATTTGGTTCGTCCCCTCGTAGATCTGCAAGAGCTTGGCATCCCGCATATATTTTTCAACCTTGTAGTCGGCCATGTAACCATAGCCTCCGTGAATCTGCACGGCATCGGTTGCCACCTGCATGGCCACGTCCGAGCCATAGGCTTTGGCGATGGCCGAAGCATAAGCGTACGGCAACTTCTCGTCCACCTGCCAAGCCGCGAACCAAACGGCGAGACGGGCCGTATCGATCTTCACGGCCATATCTGCCAGCATGAACTGAACGCCTTCAAAACTAGCAATGGGCTGGCCGAACTGCTGGCGTTCTTTCGCGAATTTGATCGAGGCCTCCAGCGCAGCACGCGCAATGCCCACACCTGCCGCACCGATGCCAATCCGTGTTCGGTCGAAAGTCTCCATAGCCACCCGGAAACCGTCGCCTTCCTGGCCGAGCAGATTCTCGGCCGGAACATGCACATCCTCGAACACGATTTCGGCAGTATCCGAGGCCCGATGTCCCATCTTCTCGCCCATGTGGTGGCGGGTGATTCCGGGCAGGTCGGCGGGCACGGCGAATAGAGACAAACCGCGGTGCTTTTTCTCAGGATCGGTCACGGCAAAAACGGTGAGGAGGTGCGCCACGTCGCCGTTTGTAATAAAGTGCTTGGTGCCATTGAGGATATACTCGCTGCCCTTCTTCGTGGCACGCGTACGCATTGATACGACATCGCTGCCCGCCCCCGGTTCGGTAACACAAAACGCGGCAAAGCCGCCTTCCTTAGCAATGGGGGAAATGAATTTCCTTTTCTGTTCTTCAGAGGCGGCCAAGTGAAGGGGAGTCAATGCCAACTCGTTGGCATTCGCGGCCGTCGTCACGCCGGCGCAGGCGGCGGCTAACTCCTCGCCGACCAGGGACGACTCGATCCATCCCAATCCGCCGCCGCCATATTCTTCCTCAATGGTGACATTCAAAAGACCGAGGCTGTGGGCCTGCTTGAGAAGAGCGTAAGGGTATTGGCCCGTGCGGTCGAGTTCAGGAGCCATGGGAGCAATTTCGTTTTGGGCAAAGTCCCGCGCGAGCTCCTGCAAGGCCCTTTGCTCGTCCGTGAGCGAAAACCCAATCATCATCGACCTCCGTCGTGGGCAGTTTATACCTGATTCTATACATTTGTAGAGCACGTGTCAAATCAAAATCCCGTGTCTCCGATTTTGCCTACTCTGGACAATGATGTTATACTGAATGGGATGGCTGACTCGACGACGTGGTCCAAGGCCGTGCTCGTCCAAACCCAAGAAGAAGAACGCTACCGCCTCGCACGAGCCTTGCAGAACGGGCCCGCACAGTTGTTCGCGAACGCCGTGCTCGAGCTGGAGACCTCCCTACGCCTGCTCGAAGTAGACCCCCAAGCGGCGCGCGAGGGCCTGACCGCGCTCTTGACTGAAATGCGTCAGGGTCTAGTGGAAGTACGGGACCTCATTACCGACCTGCAGCCCCCCCTCTTGTCCGAGCTCGGCCTTGCGACAAGCTTGAAAAAGCATGTGGACGATTTCTGCAGGAGGACAGCCATCACCGCGACTTTTTCCGGTTGGGACGACCTCACCGACCGCCTTCCTGCAACAATGGAGATGGCGATCTTTCGCATCATTCAAGAGGCACTGGAAAATGTCCGCGCCCATTCGCGCGCGACGCAAGTGCAAATCTTGCTGCACCGCACCCCCGACAAGCTCGTCGTTACCGTCATCGACAATGGCCAGGGCTTTAACGCGGAAGACAGCATCAATCCATCGGCGCGCCGACTGGGTCTTGTCGCGATGCGCGATCGGGCCGAGCTCATCGGCGGCCAACTTAAACTCTTCTCAGAACCCTCCCGCGGCGTTGGGGTCGTCTTGACGGTTCCCCTGCGCGGCCGCGCCGCTCCAAATCCTCCCCACGTTGAGTCGGAAAAATGAGCCCAAAAATGGACCCGGGACCCAGTCCCGCGAGCAAAAAGAAACCACGCACGCACGCGGCGAGCACAGGGAAAGAACCAGCGCCCAAGATTCGGTTGATGATTGTGGACGACCATCCGCTCTTTCGCGCCGGCCTGCGCCGCGTTCTGGAACTGGAGAATGACCTCACCATCGAGTGCGAGGCTTCGGACGGTCAAGAAGCGCTCGAAAAAGCACGCGCGGCCCAGCCCCGGGTCGTGCTTATGGACGTCAACCTGCCGCGCATGAATGGCTTGCAAGTGACACGCGAGCTGACCGCGGCCCACAACGACATCGCCGTGATCATCCTGACGGCTTATCACGACGACGAGCAAATGCTCCATGCGATGAAAGCGGGGGCGTCGGCCTATTTTCCGAAACAGGTCGATCCACAGGAACTGATTCGCGCCATCCACGAAGTGGCCCAATCGCATTATGTGGTCAACGATGCCGTGTTAGCCAAGCCGCAAGTGGCGAGCTGGCTGCTGAGCCAGTTCGAGCAAATGCCGATCTCGAGCGAGACGGACGCGGATTTCACCTTCCAACCGCTCTCGACTCGGGAGATGGAAATACTAAAATGCATTACGCGTGGCAACAGCAACAAAGAGATTGCGAAACTTTTGGGCATTAGCCGGCAAACCGTCAAGAACCATATGACTTCGATTCTAAGGAAACTGGCGGTCAACGATCGCACCCAGGCAGCCGTCTACGCGCTCCGGCGCGGCTGGATCCGCCTGGAAGATGCACGGTAATCGAGGTTGAAGCATGTCGACTTACGGCCCTATGATCCCCCGCTTGCGCGAACTGTCAAGTGAAGCGCAAAAAGAGCAGGAACAACTCGACTCCGAGGTGAAAGAGATCGAAATCCTGCTCAAGCAGACGTCCGGGGAGATTGAAAAACTGCAGCAGCGCCAGGCCGACGCTACAACGAGAATGCGACTGGTGGAAGCCAACCTGGAGGCGCATCCGCGCACTGATATACGGGCTGCCTTGAACGCCGCGCATGAAGTCCAGATGCGTCTGTTTATGATGAACGGGCAACTGGAGCAGTTGCAAAGCAAGCATCGTGCGCTCAAGCGGTATCGTGGCCAGCTCGACCGGCTGGTCTCCATCACCGATCAGGTTTCCGCGGCAACCGAAATCGCCCCCGCGCCCAGCCTCGTCGCGTTGGAGGTAACGCCGAGCCATGAGGCTCTCGTCCGCGTGATCGAAGCGCAAGAACTGGAGCGGCAACGCCTGTCGCGCCAGATGCATGACGGCCCTGCCCAATCCCTCACCAACCTTATCCTGCAGGCCGAAATTGTCGAACGCATGTTCGACAGCGACCCGGGACGAGCACGCGCGGAGCTAGGCAATCTCAAGAACGCGGCCAGCTCGACTTTTCAGCGCATTCGCGACTTTATCTTTGACTTGCGCCCCATGATGCTCGACGACCTTGGCCTGGTTCCTACCCTGAAGCGTTACGTCCAGACCTTCGAAGGCAAGAACCAGGTCCCGACGAGCCTCACCACCCTCAGCGAGCGCACCCTCTCTCCCCACATAGAAGTGACGCTCTTTCGCGCAGTTCAGGAGCTGCTCAAGAACACTGCCCAGCATGCGCACGCTTCGCGCGTCCAAGTCACCCTCGATCTACAGAATGATCCTGTCGTCGTCACAGTCGAAGACGATGGAAGTGGCTTTGACGTGCAGTCTGTGCTGGCTGCGGCGCGGCAGCGCGGGAGCTCGGGAATTCCCACCCTGGAGAAGAGGATTGAGATGCTCGGGGGAAATATGCAGATACAGAGCGGCACAGGACGCGGGACCAAGGTGCGAGTCGAAATGCCGGCATCATGATTCAGAACGAAATCTACCGCTCAGAAGGATCACACGAGCCCTAAATATGGCACCTGCGCGCAAGTACCAAACTCCCATTGCGTTCCGACCGCGGGTTGCCTATAATCAGTAGAGACGTTGGAAGTAACGGGCGGAGAGACACCGTCCCGGGACTATCAAAAACCACATTGAAGGGAGGTGCTCCAATGTATTTGCCGCGTGAAGAAGGTCAAGGTTTGGTCGAGTACGCCCTCATCCTTGTCTTGGTCGCTGTTGTTGTCATTGCGATCTTGACCTTGCTCGGCCCGCAGATCGCC
>JAMDCU010000047.1:26323-41925 GCA_023489485.1 Chloroflexota bacterium | reverse complement strand
TCATTCCCGTCGCCAACCTTGCCAGTCCTGGGCCCTATCCCAGATAGGGTCCTCGCCCATATCTAATTCATCTTTATGCAATCGTACATTTTGCATGGCTCTAGGGAGGGGTTAAGAGGACATCTCTTTAGCCCCTCTTTTTTGAAGGAGGAGGGCGGAATGATGCAAGTTGAGAGTGGAAGGGAAAATCGCCAGCAGGCCGGCGACGAAGGCGGATGGACAAGTGAGAGCAAGCCACATCCTCTGTGGTTTTGTCTCCCTCCTTCGAGATCCGGTCAGGCCTTGACAGAGTTTGCCCTCGCTCTGCCAATGCTCCTGCTCGTCCTCCTGGGCGCGATTGACTTGGGCCGCGCATACAGCGCTTATGTGACCATCACGAACGCCTCTCGCGAAGGGGCCCGGGCAGCAGCCGCCGGGGTACCCGGAAGTGCTACGTGGATCTCCGCGATTCAGAACAGGGCAATCCAGGAGGCGAACAACTCGGGGATTACGCTCACTGCTTCGAACATTACCGTGACGTGTGCGCCCGTGGACGAATCCAGCGGTTTCAATTTGGGACATTGTTCCGCGATGAGTATCGGCGACCCGATCCGTGTCACAATCACGTACAATTTCAACTTCATCACTACCTATATCTTTGGGATTGGGAGTGTTCCGATCTCGGACTATACGGTGATGGCGGCCTCTCGCATCTTGTGATGGCCCCCCCCCGCTGGAAAGGAGCTAAAAATGCTTCGTCGAACTCTTTCTAAGGAAGACGGCCAGTCAGTTGTATTGATTGGGCTAATGATGGTGGGCTTGATCTCTGGGTTAGGCTTGGTGATCGACGGGGGACGGGCTTATGCCGCACGGCGCCAGAGCCAGAATGCCTCAGATGCCATCTGCTTTGCTGCAGCCCGAGTGCTCCTCGTCGGCGGCACCGAGGCACAGGTCCTGGACGTCGTCGACAACTATGCTCGGTCGAACCAGGTGGCCAGCGCGAATGACGTGACCGCTTACTTCCTGGACAAAGACGGAAACCAGATAGGCTCGCCCATAGGCCAGAACGGTGGAGTCCCCGCCGGGATCACCGGCATACGTGACACGGTCGTTATGCGTATTCAACCCTATTTCATTTCACTGATCATCGGCGGGGCGCCTGTCCCAGTCAGCACGGTCACCACCTGTCAGACCGGACCACTCACTCTCACCAATAACCTCCTGCCTATGACTGTTCATAATCAGGATTTCCAATATGGTCAGGATTACCAACTTCAGGGCGCTGTCCAGGGTCCGGGCTCATTTCAATGGACCAGTTATGACTGCAACCCCAATAACCAAGACCTGGAGGCCTATCTCACCCAAGTGAAAAGTAGTGGTTGGGTGAGGAAAGGCGACTGGGTCTGCGCCAATACCGGCGTGATGCCCTCGAACTCCACAAAGCAAGCCCTGGACGCTTGGCTGGCCCAGTCTGCTCTAGACCGGCAATGGGTCATCCCGGTTTATGATACGCTTTCGGCGTCTGGCTCCAATCTCTCGTACCACATCATGGGCTTCGCCCTCTTCCAATTCGACGGTTACGATCTTAACGCCAGCCCCAAGTCGGTCACCGGCCAGTTTATCAAATGGGTTGACTATGGTCCCCTCGATCAGCCAGCGATATGCAATGTGACCGGGACGGATGTCTGCGGCGTCTCGCTCTATTAAGTGGGAGATACGGGAGGTCGACCATGGGGATGCTAATGTTGAAAACAAGACAAGATTCAACCGGGCGACGGGGGCAGAGCCTGGTCGAATTCGCTCTGGTCGCGCCGCTTCTGCTCATGGTGGTCTTTGGCACCTTTGACTTGGGGTGGGCCGTCTATGCAAAAAACACGATTACCAACTCGGCGCGAGAAGGGGCGCGCGTCGGAGTTGTCGTTTCGAAATCTGATGCTGACATTCGAACCCAAGTCAAGCATACGGCGGCCGCCTTGGGTTTGACGGATGCGCAGATTGTAATCAGTCCGGCGGGCAATGCGAGTGCACCCTACCGGGACCATCAGATCGCTCTCACGGTCACCGTAAATTACACATATACCCCTTTGACGCCCATCATCGGGCAGATCTTGGGAGGGGGAATCCCATTGAGCAGCAGTTCCACCATGGTCGTCGAATAGATTGATGACCCGCGCAGTTTTTGCCGTTTCGAGAGATTCGCAGTACAATCGGATCATACTCCCCAAGACCCTGGAGCTGCCCAATCGCCTGACTTTACGATCTGTAGGATGAATACAAGCGCTTTTCAGCACTCCTTGTCACTTGCAAGGTTTCACGAGTCACTTTCATCACCAAGAGGAGGAACTTTATGCGACGTGGGGGGAGAATTCTTGTTCTGCTTGGTCTCATCCTCGGTCTCTTAACCGCGGGCGGCACGTTCCTCGTACTCAGCTCGTCGCAATCCCAGGGTCAACAGATTCCCACGCGACCTGTCATTATTGCCCAACAGAACATCCCGGCGCGCTCCGAGATTTCGCCCAGTGCGCTGGGTACGGCCAATTGGCCTGAGGCGTACATTCCCGTCGGCGCTTTCGACAAGAGCGACCAGGTGGCCGGCAAGCTCGCGATCGACGCGATTTATCAGGGACAAATCATTCTGCCGCAAATGTTGATAGACAAGACACAGGTGAAAGAGACGCGGTCGAACGCTTCCTTTCTGATCCCAGACGGCAAAGTCGCTGTCGCTTTTCCGATTACCGATCTGTCGGGTGTGGCGGGCGCCATTCAAGCGGGCGATAGCGTCGATATCTTGTTGACGCTTGACCCCGGAACGATGAGCAGAGCTGCCCTAACCACCACGACGACCGCCGGCACCCAAGGAATGGCGGCCTCACAGCTGATGCTCCAGGACGTGCCGATCATCAACATCGGCGCCTGGCCAAGCGGTCCTACACCGAGTAATCAAAGCAACAAGAGCACGGGCCCGGCAACCATGGTCACATTTGTCCTGGACCGTCAAGATGCACTAGCCCTCAAAGCCGCGCGCGAGCTGGGGACAATCGAGCTTGCTCTGCGCCGCGCGGGCGATCACAAATCCATGCAAACAGAATCAGTCACTCTCCAATATCTCAACAAGCGATTCAACTTCAACCTTGTGCCCGCCGGCAAGTAAAGCGGCATGACTACTGCAGCGTCCAATCATCCATCACCGAAAGCCGAACTCAAGGACTAATGTCTCCAGCCCCCTCACCTACTGCCAAAATTCGCGTCTTGATCGTGGATGACATTGTCGAGACCCGCGAGAATGTCAAAAAGCTTCTCTATTTCGAAGATGATATCGAAATCGTCGGGAACGCGTCGAGCGGGAACGAAGGTGTAGAACTAGTCGGCAAGACCCAGCCAGACGTCGTCCTCATGGACATTAACATGCCGGGCGGCATGGATGGGATTGGCGCGACGGAGGCGATTGCGGCCCGCTATCCCGCCGTCCAAGTCATCATGATGTCGGTCCAGGGAGAGGCCGACTACCTACGCCGCTCCATGCTTGCCGGCGCGCGCGAGTTCTTGATCAAACCGTTCTCAAGCGATGAATTGGCAACAAGTATCCGGCGTGTCTCTCAGCTCGGTGCCGCGCGACGGGCACAGATGGCGCCAGCTCCCCCTCCCCCGGCGGCTCCGGCCGCTCCCCCGCCACCTCCCCCCAAAGGGGGAAAGGTCATCGCGGTTTTCGGCACGAAAGGCGGCTGTGGCGCGAGCACGCTTGCCGTCAATGTTGCTGTCGGTCTTCGGGAAGTGACCAAGAAGCGGGTCGCGCTCGTCGACGCGAATCTAGAGACGGGAGACCTCGGCGTCTTTTTGAATCTCCCGAGCAACCGCACGATGTGCGATTTAGCTGACCCGAGTATCCTCCTGGACGAAGAAGTTTTCAACAGCGTCATGGCAACCCATAGCAGTGGAGTCAAAGTCCTGCTGGCGCCGCCGCGCCCCGAGATGGCTGAACTCATCCCCGTCGACCTCCCGAAAAAGATCATGGGGATCCTTCCACAATTCTTCGACTATATCGTCATTGATGTCTGGCGCACGTTTCACGAGCCCATGGTCTCTTTGCTCGATCTGGCAGACCAAATTCTGCTGATTGCCACGAGCGACATTCCATCTATCAAGAACACCAAGCTGTTTTTCGAACTGACCCAGGAACTCGGATACCCGCCGGAAAAAACGCTCCTGATCATTAACAAAGAAGATGGACGAAGCTCCATTAGCTGCAAAGATATCGAGTCCAGCATCCAGCACCGTGTGAGCGCGACCATTCCCAAGGACGAACGCACCACCCTGTCCGCACTGCAACGTGGGACGCCATTTATCAATACCACTCAGCGACACTTGCCATTGACGCAGTCCGTCTTGGGTCTCGTGCATGCGTTACAAAGGCCGGAGGATGCTCCGAGCCACGCACCGGCGGCAGCGCCATCCCGATCCAGGTTCCTGGGTTGGCTTTAGCAAGCCATCGCGCCTTGTCCAACCTCACGTCGCATGTATTGGGCCAACCAAAAGTCCTCAACCTCAAGCCAAAGAGAGCTAGAACCATGTCACTGCTGAAAAGGATCGGAAAGACAAGCACCTCCACGCCCGAGTTCGCTCCCTCAAATCCGGCGACGACCGCTCTCCCCCCGCCGCCGCCGGATGATGTACGGCGGCGCCAGGCACCCGCTCCTGTGAGAGATGCGTTTGGCGAGCTCAAGACGCGTCTCCAGCAAAAGATCGTTGCAGAACTCGACCCGAAGATTGATCTCTCCAAACAAGAGCAGGTGCGCCGCACGATTGAAGAGCTATTCAACAACTTTCTCGCCCAAGAAGAAGCTGTCCTGGCGCGTCCGGAACGCATGCGCCTCTTTGAGGATATTCTTGCAGAGATCCTCGGCTTTGGACCGCTTGAGCGCTTGCTGCAGGACTCAACCATCGACGAAATCATGGTGAACGGGCCAAAGAATCTCTACATCGAGCGGCGCGGCAAAATCGAGCGCGTCAGCGCGACATTCGACAGCGATGCCCATGTGATGCGCATTGTCGACCGCATCGTCTCTCCTCTGGGGCGACGCGTCGACGAGGGATCCCCTTATGTGGACGCCCGCTTGCCGGACGGCTCACGCGTGAACATCATCATCCCGCCGATTGCCCTGTGCGGGCCAACCGTCACAATCCGCAAGTTTGCCCGTGTCCCCTTTACAATTGAGGACTTGATCAAGCGGGGGACTTTTACTCCAGAGTTGGTGCAATTCGCCCAGGCCGGAGTTGAAGCCAAACTTAACATCGTGATTTCCGGAGGCACCGGCTCCGGCAAGACGACGACGCTGAACATCTTTTCCAGCTTTATTCCTGAAGACGAGCGCATCATCACGATAGAGAACGCCGCGGAGCTCCAGTTACGACAGGAACATGTCATCAGTCTCGAGTCGCGCCCTCCGAACATCGAGGGCCGCGGCGAGGTCACGATGCGCGACCTTGTTGTGAATGCCCTGCGAATGCGCCCCGACCGCATTGTCGTCGGCGAGGTGCGTGCGGGCGAGGCTTTGGATATGCTCCAGGCCATGAACACCGGACACGAAGGTTCGATGAGCACGGTTCACGCTAATTCGCCTCGAGATTCGCTGCACCGCCTCGAGACGATGGTGCTGATGGCGGGCGTCGAGTTACCGCTGCGCGCCATTCGACAACAGATTGCGAACGCGTTGGACATGGTTATCCAGATTGAGCGTATGCGAGACGGTACCCGCAAGATCACCAACGTCGTCGAGGTGCAAGGTATGGAAGGCGATGTCATCGTGACGCAGGAGCTCTTCAAGTTTGAGCACGCAGGGGTTCAGGATGGCCGGATCCTCGGAAAACTCAAGCCGACCGGCATCCGGCCTAAATTCATGGAAAAGGTCGAGGCGGCGAATATTTTCCTTCCGCCCGAGATCTTTGGCATGGATGGTCGATACTTTCAATAAGAGCCACGAGAGTCGAGGAGCATAGCGATGGATCTAACGATCGGTTTGAGCTTGCTTGCCTTTCTGGCCATATTCCTGTTGTTTTTCGGAATCGATCGCGCCATGAGCAGCCATACTGACGCCGTCGAGTCACGTCTCGATCGCTATGCCTCGCGCCCCAAGGTAGCCAAAGAGGCGGCCGCTGCTGGGGAAGCGCCTCAAGCCGTCGGACGCCTGAACCGGATGCTTGTCTCCCCATCAAGGTCCCAAAATATCGCGACGGACCTCGCCCAGGCCGATTTGAAACTCACTCCGCAAGAGTACGTCATGATCAATCTGGCTGCCGTCCTGATCGGCTTTGTTCTCATGTTGATCATTACTCCCCGCAACCTGATTCTCGCTCTGGTCGGGGGCATCGTCGGTTTCTACGCGCCGCGTTTCTATGTCCGGCGACTTCAGAGCAAGCGCCTCCAGGCCTTTAACAATCAACTGGGAGACACTCTGATTCTCCTCTCCAACTCGCTCCGGTCTGGATACAGCCTGCTCCAGTCCATGGAGACAGTGTCAAAAGAACTCTCGGCACCCATGTCCATAGAATTCGGCCGTGTGGTCCGGGAGGTCGGTTTGGGGCTGACTGCCCAGGAAGCTCTAGGTCACATGCTTGAAAGGATCCATAGTGAAGATCTCGACCTGGTGATCACGGCGATCAATATCCAGCATGAGGTCGGAGGAAATCTCGCCGAGATCCTAGACACCATCGCCCACACGATCCGGGAACGCGTGCGGATCAAAGGCCAGATTCGGGCGCTGACCGCGTCTCAGCGGCTCTCTGGAAACATCGTCGCTCTTCTTCCCATCGGTGTGGGGCTCTTTCTGGCGGCCTTTAATCCGAGCTATGTTTCCGCTTTGTGGACCCAGTCGTGCGGCCTGATTATGCTCGTCGTCGGCCTCATCATGATCGTTAGCGGTTACATGGTCATCCGAAAGATCACGGCAATCGAGGTCTAGGCCGCCCAGGAGGGTGCTTATGTCTTTCGTCTTTATCCTTCCCATTTTGCTCGGCTTGAGCATCATACTGCTCTTTATCGGTCTGAGCGTGCCAGGGCGATCCCAGCAACAGGTCGGCGCTCGCTTGCAAGCCTATGGCACCCGTCCGCGCACTCTGGTCGAAATGGAAATGGAGCAGCCGTTCAGCGAGCGTGTGCTCCTGCCGATGATCCGTGGGATCAGCAAGTTCGTTTCTCGTTACACCCCGCAGCGCAATGTCGACGAGATAAGACACAAGCTGGACCTTGCGGGCAATCCGAATCAGTGGACTGCATCCGATTTTCTAGGGGTGCGCGGGCTTGGGGTCATCATCACAGCCCTTGTCGTGTTTTTCCCTCTGTTTGTCATGCACGCAGCTCTTCTGCAGCTCTTGCTGTTTACGGGCATCGGAGCCGTCTTTGGTTTTTATCTGCCCCTCTTCTGGCTAAACTCCAAGATCAGAGCCCGCCAACACGACATTCAGAAAGCGCTGCCGGATGCGCTCGACCTCTTGACGATCAGCGTCGAAGCCGGACTGGGGTTTGATGCCGCGATGGTCAAGGTCTCTGAAAAGTCGGACAATGAGCTCAGCCGTGCCTTTGCACGCGTGAACGCAGAGATACGGGTAGGCAAGCTCCGCCGCGATGCGCTCCGTGACATGGCGGCGCGGGTCGACGTGCCGGACATGACCAACTTTATTGCCGCCATTATTCAGGCCGACCAACTCGGGGTCAGCATGGCCAAGGTGCTACGGATCCAATCGGAACAGATGCGCGTCAAGCGCCGCCAGCGGGCGGAAGAACAGGCCGCGCAAGCACCTGTCAAAATGATGTTCCCGCTGGTCTTTTTGATCTTCCCTTCGCTTTTCATCGTGCTTCTGGGACCGGCTCTGCTGATTCTCACGACCACGGGCTTTGGCACCAAATAAAAGATGCGCGCGATCAACCTCACTCGCCGCGCGGTACTTATGGAAAAGGGGACGGTAGCCGCCAGCGCATGGTCTCGCATGAGGGGCCTTCTGGGGCACGCTCCGCTCCGCGCCGGCGAAGGCCTCGTTTTGCGCGGCGAAAAGGCAATTCACACGGTCGGGATGGGGTTCCCGATTGATATCCTTTTCCTCGGCCGTGACGGTCGAGTAATACACCTGATGCGTTCGGTCCGCCCGTTTCGTTTCAGTCCGATGGTCTGGGCCGCGACAGACGTTGTAGAACTGCCCGCCGGGACACTCGAACTGACTTCTACCGCTGTAGGAGATCAAATCGAACTCGTGTAAACGAGGAGAAATATGTCTACGCGCGGCACCCCTGCCCTACTCACACTGCGCCGCGTCCTGCTCGACCTCGTTTTTCCTCCCCGATGCATCAGCTGTCACCACCCGGGAGAGTGGTTCTGCAGCGAGTGTCGCTCGCACGTCCACCACATCGCGCCTCCGATTTGCCGACGCTGCGGGCAACCCTTGTCGGACGGAACATGTGCGCAGTGCCGCCGTATGCCTCTGCACCTGGACGGTCTTAGAGCCGTCGCGTTTTTCGAAGATCCTCTGCGGCAAATCATCCACCGCTTTAAATACGAATCGCGCCCGGAGTTGGGACGCTCGCTTGCGTGCTTGCTGGACGAATACCTCATCGAAAACCCTTTGCCTGTGGACGTCATTGTCCCGGTCCCGCTTCATCCGCAGCGCGAGCGAGCACGCGGCTTTAACCAGTCTCTTATCCTTGCCCGCGAGCTAGCCTCTCGAAAAAACCTGCCTTTGTGGTATAATGTAATTGAACGGTGCAGACTGACCCAACCGCAAGTCGACCTGAACCTGCCGGCTCGGTTCGAAAACGTGCGCGGCGCGTTTCAAGTGGTTGGTGACGTACAAGAACGGCGTATTTTGCTCGTGGACGACGTGTGTACGACAGGCGCAACTTTGGATGCCTGCGGACTGGCGCTTAAGGAGAGCGGCGCCTGTTCCGTGTGGGGGCTCGCCCTCGCACGCGGGAGGTGATATCCGTTTTCGCGTGAAGGCAAGGACCATTCCTCCAGACCCTTCTGCGCGACGTTCGTGATCACCTAATGAGCAAAGGAGGACGCTATGCAACTGATCGTGAGCGGGAAGAATTTCGAAGTGTCCGATAGGCTCAAAGACTATGTCGAAAAGAAAGTTGGCAAGTTGGATCGTTACCTGCCCACGCTGACCGAGGCGCGGGTGGAGCTAACGCTCGAGAATACAAAGAATATCGCACAGAGTCAGGTTGTCCAGGTGACGCTGCGAAATAACGGTACCATACTGCGAGGTGAGGAACGTTCTTCAGATTTTACTGCCGCGGTCGACACGGTACTCGAAAAACTATACAAGCAAATTGACCGCTACAAGGGGAAACGCCAGCGTGCTCGCACTATGGCGGGACACGAAGCGGTCGAAGGAGCAGAAGAAACGGAAGTGGAAGGTCCGCGAGTTGTCCGGACCAAACGCTTCCGCACCACGCCAATGTCAGAGGAGGAAGCCATCGAACAGATGGAACTCCTCGGTCATAGCTTTTTCCTGTTCTTTAATCGGGATCGAGGTGCACTCAACTTGGTGTACCGGCGCAACGACGGTAACTACGGGCTGATTGAGCCCGAAACAGTATAGGATGCGGACAGAGGGGGTTAGGGCAGTGGCCTAGCCCCCTCGTCATAGGGAGGCCCTTTTGCCAGGGGGTATCGCGCTTTTTCTCTTTGTTAAGGGAACCGCCGCAAGCCGCGCCGAAAAGCTGGTCGCAGACGGCCAAGTGGCTGCCACCTTGGACACCCTTGAGAGATTGGTCGACGTTCCGGAACTAGGGACGATCGTCGTCGTGACGGCGAGCCAGGACGTCGCCGAGCGGGCAGCCGCTTTGGGCGCGGTCGTGGAGATGGACTCGCTCCATGAGGACTTTCACTTTGGTCAACGCCTGGCGCATCTTGCCGAAAAGCACCCCGCCGATCATATCCTTTATGTCGGAGGGGGCAGCGGTGTGCTTATGCGCGCAGAAGACTGGCGTGCACTCGCGGCAAGGGTTCTGTCCGTTCGGGACACGGTTATCAGCAACAATTTTTTTTCGTGCGATTTTGCTGCATGGACACCCGGAGAGGCCATTGCACAAATCACGCCGCCCGAACTCGACAATGACCTGGCTTTTCGCTTGAGCAGGCAAGCGGGCCTTTCCGCAACGACTTTGCCAAAGAATGCGGCGACACAGTTGGATATTGATACTCCGACCGACCTGATGACGGCTTCTCTGCACCCGGCCGTTGGACCTCGTTTGCGTGCGCTTCTCGATTCCGGGCCCATAAACCCCAATCGTGCAGATAGAGTGCGATCCATCATCTCAAGCCCGCGGGGAAACATGCTTATTGCGGGGCGCGTTTCAGCCGCGATGATGTTCTTTCTAGAGCAATCAACTCCTTGCCAGTGGCGCGTGTTTAGCGAAGAACGGGGTATGCGAGCGAGCGGACGGGAGGCGCGCGGAGAGGTGCGCTCAGTCCTTGGCTACATTCTAGATACCGTCGGAGTGGGTGCTTTCTTTCAAATGTTGGGCAAAGTGACGGATGGAGCCGTTCTGGATTCGCGGATCCTCTTCGCTCATCGGGGCCTACACCCAGGCCGCTCTGACCGGTTCAATTCTGACCTGCTTGCCGCCGAGGAGATAGGCGACTCGTTTGTCCGGAGCTTTACCGCGGCTGCACGTCAGGCCGGTATTCCCATCTTGCTCGGCGGCCATTCTCTTGTTTCAGGAGGGATGTACACTTTGGGAGAAGTTCGTTACCCTCTTGAATAGCGAATGTGGTATAATAGGCGATGTAAGTCTATCCTCATATTTGCGGGCGACGCAAAGCAACCGCTCGCAAGAACCGGCGCAATCTAGCGGCTTTGAGGCACAGATACATGCCCAAACGTAAGCCATCTGCAGGCTCGAGCCGTTCCAAGAACGGCAAATCCTCCTCTCGCTCGAAAGCGGTCAAGACCGGAACCGGCAACGCTGGCAGCTTGCAGCGCGAAGAGAAAAGGACATCAACGGTAACGATCCGACCTCCCATAGGCCGCGGTAACTACAACGAGGAATACGCAGAATACCTAGAGCGCTATGAGTTGTATGGCGAAGGCCGCGCGCGGCTCAGTCCCGGCGATTTTGACCGCCTTGACGAAGAGATGCTCGATCTTTTGGCGCTCGAGGCCGAACAAGGGCCGCTGAGCGACGAGCAGATCGTCCGCCTCCAAGAACTCGAGTACCTTCTACTCGATACCGAGCAATGACCCGCGTCGTCCTCTTTGTCTGCACGGGCAATCTATGCCGCTCACCCATGGCAGCGGCTTTTTTCAACGCCCATGCCGCCAGCGCCGGGGAGGCCGACCAGTATATCGGGTTATCGGCTGGGACCTGGGCAGCCGAGTCCCAACCCGCTTCCGGGTACGCGGTGGCTGCGATGGCAGGCCGTGGGATAGATTTGACCTCCCATCGCGCGCATGAAATAACTGCCCAAGCCATTGACGAAGCTGATATCGTCGTCGTCATGACCGGCAGCCACCGTGAAGCCCTCTCTGCCGAGTTTCCCCAGGCACGGCGCAAGATCCACATGATGAGTGAACTCGCAGACCGCACCTATGATATCGCAGACCCATACGGCGGTGCTGCCTCCGAGTATGAGGCAACCGCACAACAATTGGAACGGTTGATTAGCGACGGCTACGAGAAAATCAAATGGTGGATTTCTGGCGCCAACTCCTCAAGCTGATCCAGCGTATCCGCTACCAGATCTCCCTACTTGTACACAATCGTCGCTTGCAGGCTCGCCTGCAGGTCGGCAGCGCTCTCGCGCTCGGCGTCGGCTTAGTCCTGAGCGTCCTGCTATTTACGGGCCTTTTCAGTTCGCCGCAAGCCCGTTTTGCCGATTTCATTTACCAACCCATCGAGCCGAGTGGTAAGGTCGCCATCGTCGCCATTGACGATGCCAGTCTCGGCCAGATCGGGGCATGGCCGTGGTCCCCCTCCACGCTCGCCACACTCCTCGAGAAAATCGATCAAGCCCATCCGCGAGCGATCGCGCTCGACTTTGAGCTTTCAGATTCCATGGGCGGCCAAACCTCGGATAATCAAGCCTTCGCGCAAGTTTCGAATTTGATCCTACCGATTGTCGGCGTGAATGCAGTGCAGGGCCCCAGGCCTTCCGCTACCCTGCCGCGGTTTGACCTGGCCGTAGGGCCAAGCCTGGCCCTCGCGGATCGGACCGTGCGTTTTGGCCACGCAATGATTACACCGGACGACGACGGAGTCGTGCGCCGGCTGCCCGCGGTGATTCAAGCCGCTGGGCACCAGTATCCGGCTCTGGGCCTCGCGGCGGCGGAATTGGCCAGCAATGGGCTCATCAGCTTGCCAGGCGGCCAAGGAGGATTGCCCATCGGGACAGGGCATGTACCGCTGGATGAGCAAAACCGTCTCATTCTAAAGTTTACCAGCCCCTTGGCGCACAATGTCATTTCCGCAGCCGACCTGATCCATTCTCGTGTCTCCGCGGAGCAACTGCGCGACAAAATCGTCCTCGTCGGCACGATGAGTCCAACCCTGTCCGAACGCTTTCAAACTCCCTTGTCTCTCGGCAGTCGAGGTATCTACTCGGTGGAGATACAAGCCGATCTCGTAGAGACACTCGTCAGCGGTCACTGGCTATTTGACCAGGACCGCCTCAGCCAGATTACCATGATCTTCCTGCTTGCCATCCTGGCAGGCTCTACTCTTATTCATGTGCGACTGCTCTCCTCTATCGCGCTCGCCGTACTCTACTTTCTTGCCTATCTGGGATACGCGTTTCAGAAATTCGCCGATGGCATTCTCGTTCAGCCCCTTTACCCTGCCCTCGCCCTAGGCCTCACATTAGCCTGCACGATTATTTACCGATACTTTGCAGAGGAACGCGCCCGCAGTTCGGCCAGGCGCCTTTTCCACAGGCACATTGGGCCTGAAGCCGTCGACCAAGTTCTCGGCGCATTCGAGGCCGGCGACCTTTCCATGCGAGGGGTGCGGCGTGAAGTGACTGTGCTCTACGTGGACTTGCACGAATCCACAAAGCTGATTGAATCGCTCTCGGCCGAGGCCACCATCGATCTCCTCAACCAGTACTCAAAGCTCGTCGTCGAGTGCATCTTCCGCAACAATGGGTCGCTCGTCAAACAGTTGGGGAATGCCATCGTTTCCGTCTGGAACTTGCCGCTGAACCAAATTGATCATGTGCGTCGCGCTCTACAGACGGCCGTTGAAATCCGCACCGATATCAAGGAAGCAAACCTGAAAGGGCCGAAGGAATTGGCCATCTCGGTCGGAATGGGGGTAGCGACCGGAAGAGTAGTGGCGGGGCGTATCGGCGCGCCCGGTGTGGCCGAATACACGATCGTCGGAGAGGTGGTCACATTGGCCGAGCGTCTTGCAGCCCGGCGCGATGGCACCATTTTCATGAACGAGGCGGCTTTTGAGCAGGGGGGAAAGGAACTGGAAACACGCCAACTCAATGCCATGCGGCTGCGCCGCAAGACAGACCCCCTGGCCATCTGGGAGCTCATCGAACCTATGGAACTGGAAGAAGCCCAAACCGTCGAAGGGAAAGAGCTTGTTTAGGACTGCCGCCCCATGTCCCAAAGCATCTTTTGGCGCACCCCCGCATAGTAGGCCATCAGAACGCTCAACAGCAGCCCGTGGGCTCCGTCGCGCCAACCCTGGAGCGACACATAGCGCCGAAAAAACTCGCGCAGCGGTTGCCCAACAAAGCTACGCCCGTGCGCGCGTTTGCCTTCGGCATACCAGATGAGCGCCTCGGCATGAGTATATGATGTTTGCTTGGCACGAAACTGCGCGAGCGACTCGTAATTGTAGTGGAGTAGTGGCTCCCTCAGATGGCCACTCGTCCCATTCCACACAACCAGCTCATGAACTACGCGATCCGGATCGAACCAGGCCGCTCCCCTTCGCAGCAGCCGCGGTTGATAGTCCGGTGACCAACCGGTGTGCCGTATCTCTTTGCCGAATATGATGTTCCGGCGCGGGACCCAGTACCCCGCGCAGGCTGCCGAATCCCCGGAAGCGAGCAGCCGGCCCGGCTCAGCCTCGATCCGCCGACGCACCTCGTGCCCCAGAGCCAGCGTCCCCCGTTCGTCCGCATCGATAAAGAAGACCCAGTCGCCGCGTGCCAGGTCCAAAGCTGCATTCCGCTGCCTCGGAAAATTGTCCCAAGCGCGCGTCTCGATGTGGGCGCCCATCTCCCGAGCAATATCGACGGTCCCATCCTGACTATGTGCATCCACCACGAGCAACTCGTCCGCCCATTCGCGAACGGAAACCAGGCAATCATGAATGTGGCGTTCTTCATTACGGGTCAGGACGACCAAGGACAAGGTTGGGGAATTCATGAGTAAACTACGCTTGGAGCCGCGCCACCTGCGCGAAGGCGCCCAGACGCCTTGTCATCTCCTCATGCGAGATCCGACCTGTTTTCTCGGCTGCACGCGCTTGGCGCGTCAGGCTGGCTAATCCCAGTCGCACGATTATTCCTGCTAGCCGGCGGAAAACAGGCGAGTAGTGCTTTTCAAACAATTTCGCCCGGGCCCGCCATAGTTCGACGAACATCACATCTCGGAACTGTCGAGTGCTCTGCGCTTCGTAATGCACAATCTCCGCTTTCGGCACCAACCACACCTGCCACCCGGCACGACGCAGGCGGAGACACCAATCGATCTCTTCGCAATAGATAAAGAACCTCTCGTCAAGCCAACCGACCTGCTCTGCCGCCTCACGCCGCACCGTCAAATCCGCCCCGAGCAGATGATCGACCTGGAAAGGCTCTCCCCTCGCGTACCATGCGCGGGGATAGCGACCATTCAGTCGAGACTCGTGTAGACGCCAGTTCAGGGGAAAAAAGTCGAGCCAGATTTGAGCCAGGCTGGGAAAACGGAAGGCCGAGTGCTGAAGCGTGCCGTCGGCGTAGAGAAGCTTGCCCCCGCAGGCGCCAGCACGCGGGTGCCCATCCATGAATTCCACCAGCCTGTCAAGCGCCGATGGCCGGACCGCTGTGTCCGGGTTTAGCATCAAGATATACCGACCCCGCGCGAGAGCAAAGGCCTGATTATTCGCCGCGGCAAACCCCAAGTTTTCTGCGTTCGCGATAAGCTGCACGGAAGGATAGCGACTGCGCACCAGGTCCGCGCTTGCGTCCGAAGAGGCGTTATCTACGACGAAGACTTCGAACTGGAGACGATAGACCTCAGACCTTTGTCCGGCAACCTGCACAGTGCTATCGACGGACTCTCCGCTGATATCTGTGGTCTGCCGACTGAGCAGCGACTCGAGACATCGCGCCAACAGGTCACGCACGTTGTAACTGACGATCACGATGGAAAGATCGGGTCGCCGGTCCTGCATCATGCCAGCGTCTCATCCAGCACCAAGGCCGCTACACCAACCAGACCCACATCATCTCCCAGCTCTGCCCGGACCATGCGGACGCCCCGCCGCATGCTCTGCATCGCATATTGGTCGAAGGTCTTTAAAATGGATGGGTGCAGAAAATCCCAAGCATGCATGGCAACGCCGCCGCCAAGGACGAACAGTTCAGTATCGAGAATATGCAGGAGGTTCACGATCCCCAATCCAACGTAAA
>JAMDCU010000047.1:21895-25794 GCA_023489485.1 Chloroflexota bacterium | reverse complement strand
GATGCCACGCACACGTGACCAATCTCCACCGACTTCTCGTATGCTCATCGAGATGCGCGAAAAGACGCGTTCCGGGCCCTCATAAGCCAGAGTCGGTCGAGAAACCAGATTGAGAATCTGACCCGACGTGCTGCATAGGGCAGCGCGCACGTTCGTGCCGCCAAGATCGACGGCGACTACCATATCTTTCATCTAGGCCATCCTCGAAGAGTATAGCATGATCTGCTCTCGGTCCAAATATGGAAATTCGCTCATAGTCATCAGGGCGAGCCGTTTTTTTCGACTCGCCCTGATTTCTGTCCAGAGCGGAATAATCTAATGCACCCGCTTTGCCATCCCTTCCCAGTATGGCTCGCGCAGATTGGCTTTCAGGATTTTGCCCGTACCCCCTTTGGGCAGTGAGTCCCGCAACTCGATCGACTTGGGCACCTTGAAACCTGCCAGATTTGCCTTGCAATAGTCAATGAGCTCGTCAGGGGTTGCCGTTTGCCCGGGCTTGAGTACGACGAGCGCCTTGGGCACTTCTCCCCACTTGTCATCCGGGACCGCGACGACGGCACACTCAAACACCTTGGGGTGGGCGTACAGGCAATTCTCGATCTCAACGGAGGAGATATTCTCCCCACCGCTGATAATAATGTCCTTGCTCCTGTCCATAATCAGTACATAACCCTCTTCGTCCTGAACCGCCATGTCCCCGGTATGGAACCAGCCGTCCCGAATCGCGTTCCGCGTCCCCTCCGGGTCCTTGTAATAGCCATCCATGACCACGTTCGAATGAACGACAATCTCGCCGATCTGTTGGCCGTCCGGCCTGACATCCCTCCCATCGCTGTCCACCACTCTAAGCGAAATGCCTGGGAGTGGATAACCCGTTTTGGATTGCCGCTCGAGTTGCTTCTCGACCGGTTCGGCGGCGAGATGCGCTTTCGGCCAGGCAAGGGTCAGCACGGGAGTCGTCTCCGTCAGCCCGTAACCGACAATGCAGCGACAGCCAAATCTCTCCTGGATCGCTTTGACCAGGGCCGGCGCCGACGGCGCGCCTCCGAGCATAACATTCTCGACCGAGGAAAGGTCATACTTGCCCAGGTCTGGAAAGTTCAGCAAGGCATTGAAGATGGTGGGAACGCCGAACATTCTCGTCACTTTGTGTTGTTGCACAAGGCCGAGGAGCATGGCCGGGTCAATCTTGCGCAGCATGACGTGAGTGCCCCCCACCATCGTGAGCATCTGGGGTGTTCCCCACCCGTTCACATGGAAAAGAGGAACGATGTGGAGGATTACATCGGTGTCCGAAGTATGCATGGCGATGGCTGTATTCATGGCATGCAGGTAGAGCGTCCGGTGCGTGATCGCCGCGCCCTTGGGTTGGCCGGTCGTGCCGCTCGTGTAGAACAGCTCGGCAATTTCGTTTTCGTCAATTTCGCGGCGGTGATATTCAGCACTCGCAGGACCAAGCACTTGCTCGTACTCGTGCGTCGCCGGCTCTGCGCGAGGGGCCTCCATGACGACATAGGTCTTGCACGAATCCAGAGACCCTTTGATGCCTTGCACGAGAGGGGCAAAATCTTTGTGGAAGAACAGCATTTTGGAGCCGGAATGGTTGAGAATAAACGCAATGTCCTGTGGAGTTAAGCGGATGTTGATCGGATTGAGAATGCCGCCTGCCTCGACAACGCCAAAGTAAGCTTCCAAGAGTTGATGTGTGTTGTAGGTCAAGAACGAGATTCGGTCCCCTTTTTCGCATCCCAACCCGCGCAAAGCATTGGCCAGTTTGTGCGTCCGCTGGCCGAATTGGGCGTACGTGAACTGCTTGTCTCCATCGATGACGCCGATCTTTTTTGCGAAAAGCGCTTCTGCACGATCGCGGAACTCCAGTGGGGTCAATGGGACAAACATGCTGCATCCTCCTTCTAAGAATGCGGCGCACCTCGCCGTGCGACGTGCGCCAAGGGCTATTAGCCTGTCGAGACAAAAATGTGCTCGAACTCGCCATCCTTTGCGTACACTACCCCCAAGGACCAGACTTGGCCGATGTACCGGTCGCCCTGATAGGAAAAGGCAAACTCTTCCGTCAAGGGAATCCCAAGCCCATTGGCCAAGGCGAAGCTCGTCAGTGCCGCCTTTTCATCCAAGCCTATTCCGAACTTGCTCGCAGCCGCCGCAATTGCCGTCCGCGCGAGGCTGGGAAGTTGCGTCAGATCCTGGATCATGCGGTCCCACTCGACATTCGGACCTGGACAGTTCTTGCGATTGGCGCTGTTTAGCTCCGAGTGCGCGAGTAAAGTGTCGTGAAGGCGATAATTGAGGCCCGTCTGATCATGAATCCACTGTAGCAATTGAAGATTCGCATTGTACATCGCGGGCGTCCACTTGTCCGTGTAAACGCCTTCATGCTCAATTGAGAGGGTATAATAATTGGGGTTTACGTCGGGGATCAGCCCAGTCCATGTCGCACCAGCCAAAACTCGGTTAGAGCCGGGGATCATCCATTGGCCGTTCTGATAAACCAAGCCGTTCGCCCAGGAGGAATCGTTTATCGAGACAAACTGGGTGACGCCGCCATCTTTGGCTACAATAAAGTGCGCCGATGTGTCCGATTTCGGATTCGTCAGCCTGTTGATCACGGCGTTCTTCTCACCCTGGGCAACATGGAGAACAACAGCTTTGATTCGATGACCGGCATGACCGGACCAAAAGTTCGGAGAGACCCGCTTTTCGGCGAAAGGGCACCAACCGGTAGGACCGGGAGCAGGAGCCCCAGCCGCGAGGCGAGAGTCGACGCGCCGCATTTCTTCTCCGCGCTCTGGAATTGGACTACCCGCCATCGCAAGGGGAACTCTTCCCATGATCACTCCACGGAACCGTGTGGGAGTGCGGACTACTATGTCATGATTCTATCACAGTCTCTAGACAGTGACAAAAAGGAAGCTAGCACGCCAGATTGACAGCAGGCGGCTTCGCAGTATACTTGGCCGGGTTCTTCTTGTGATCGGCACATGCAACCCATCTATAGATCGATGCGGGAGATACCATGGACCCGAGAAACCTCGCCAGATTGCTGGTCTCAATCGCGGTGGTGGGAATCTTTACCGCTTGTTCCCCAGTACCTACACCCACTCTTTCTGAAAACCACCAGGGGGGCACCGTGACGCTTGCGCTCTATCAAGAGCCAGACACTCTCAACCCACTTCTGGCCTCGCAGCGCGCGGCAGGCGAAGTCCACACGTTCATTATTGAAGGTCTTCTGGGAGTAAACGAGCGAGGAGAATTCTATCCAGTGCTCGCGACTGAGGTGCCGAGCCGCGCCAACGGCGGAGTCAGCCAAGACGGCCTGACCATCACATACCACCTTCGGCACGATGTCCTCTGGTCCGACGGGCAGCCGTTCACATGTGACGACGTTCGCTTTACGTGGGAGGCAGTGATTACTCCACAGAGCGGCGCCGTAAGCACGACGGGCTATAGCGATATAAACTCACTGAATTGTCCCGACCCCTATACGGCTGTCATGCACTATCGCACTTTTTATGCCGCCTACCTAGTGCCTTTTTGGGCAATTTTACCGCGTCACGCTACCGGCAATCCGTCCGACATGTCCCACTGGGAGTATAATCGCCACCCGATCGGCACCGGACCCTTTGAGATGACCGATTGGGTCTCTGGAGACCACATCACGCTAGTTCGCAACGAGCACTATCGCGCAAGTGGGAAACCTCACTTGGATCGTATCATCATCCGTTTCGTTCCCAGTCGTGACATTGCACTCCAACTACTTAGGACGGGCGAAGTCACGGTCGTCTGGGACCTGGCGGAAGCGAACCTGCCCCAGGTTACCAAGATGCCGGGCGTTCTTGTTGGCCAGGCGCCGAGTCCCCGCTCGGAGCGCCTCTTGTTGA
>JAMDCU010000047.1:0-21302 GCA_023489485.1 Chloroflexota bacterium | reverse complement strand
CGATGGTCGAATGCAACCGCAGATGAGCAGATTCGGGTTGCAGGGAGCACTCCGGACCTGGATGCACGGCGCAGCGCCTATTGCAAGGTGATGGCGCAAGTCATCCAGGATAGGCCTGAAATCTATCTGTTCGCCCGACTATCGATCGCGGCGTACAGGGACCAACTCCAGGGCTGGAGTACGAATGTCTGGAAGAACCTCGGCTGGAATTCGGCGGATTGGTGGTTGAAATAGTCTGTCCGAAGGGGACAGATTCTCGCCGCAGCTACCTCCCTTTCAAAGCAAAAACCTGGCCGACCATTCGAAAGAGGATGACGATATCCAGCCAGAGCGTCTGGTGCTTGATATAGTATAGATCGTACTCGACTCGCACCCGGGCACTCTCGATGCTGTCGACATAGTCGAAATTCACCACGGCCCAGCCGGCCATCCCCGGTTTGACGGCGTGGCGCAGTCGGTAAAAGGGGACGAGTTTCTCCAATTGCGCGACGAATTCCGGGCGCTCCGGGCGGGGGCCGACGGCGCTCATCTCTCCTTTCAATATGTTGACGAATTGCGGCCACTCGTCAATACGCGCTTTGCGGAGAAGCCGACCAACCCGCGTCACACGCGGATCATTGTGTTGGGCCCAAACCGCCTTACCGTACCGCTCGGCATCCGCCACCATCGTCCGAAGCTTGTGGACTTTAAAGACCCGCCCGCCTTTCCCCACTCGCTCTTGCCCATAGAAAACCGGTCCCGGTGAATCCAGCCGGACGGCGAGGGCGATGAACGGCAAAAGGATACCAAAAATCACCACTCCAATGGCGGCGACGATCAAGTCCAGCATTCGCTTGATAATAGGGTAAAAGCTCCCCGTTGAGGCGTGACCGAGGGGCAAGGCCACGTACCAACTCTCCCCAATGTGCTCTACCGGCACGCGCCCAGTAATCTGCTCGTAAAGAACGGGCATGGGCACAATTTCAATCCCTTGTTCTTGGACGTCAAGGAGCGTCCGAAACACATCCCCCGGCAAATCACGGGTGACGGCGAGCACGACCTCATTCACACCCATGTCGCAGGCGATGCGGAGCAACTGTTTGTGATTCCCCAGGACGGTCAGCCCATCAATCTCCGCACAAAGTTTTTGCGGGTCATCGTCAATAAAGCCGAGGAGCTGATAATGGGTATTGAGATGCTCTTGAATCGTTGCGGCAATCGTCCGCCCGGCCTTGCCAGCCCCGAGAATTATTGCCCGCCGCCGAAAGGGAGCGTGATTTAGCGAACTACTGTACAGCGCGCGCCAGATGAGAACGAAAAGGATGGTTGCGGCCCCCTGATAAAAGACGACGAGCCGCGGGAGTGAGTTAGGGGGGGACCAGAAATAAATGGCGAAATAGCCGGCGACAACCCAGACGACGGTCCGGAGCAAAGCGGCGCTCGTACTGCGCAAATCACCCAGGGCCACCACATCGTAGAGACCGTTCAGGGACGCAAAAACAACCCAAAGCGCGGAAAGCAGGATAAACCAATACGATTGTGAAAGTAGAAAGGCAACGCCAAAGTCCTTGTCGCCGCGCAGAGCCCACACGCCCAGGGCGAGCAAGACTGCGACGTTGACAAGGACGAGGTCCCCAAGGATAAGAACGGCCCGATGTTCCTTCATAAGGTATGCGCCCGCCAAAACCACCCAGTCATGTGGACTGTTTGCTCTTCAAGCGCGGCGTTGCCGCTTGCTCCAATGTACCCAGCACGAGTCCTGCCCCGCTTGAAAAAGCTGCGAGCAAAAGGGCGACGGGTGCGACTAATCCGATGCGTGGATCCGTTTTCCAACAGCGCCAAGCAAATCTGAGTGTCGTCGCTAGAAAGATTAGCGCGACGCTCAAGAACAGCCATGCGGCCGCGTTCCAGACGAGCGCAGCAGCAAGGGTGAGCAGGAGCGCCAGGGCCAACACTGCCTGCACTTTTTGGGTCTGTGGAGTACGCGAGTCCGACGCTGCCTTCTGAGGGTGCCGGGCATAGACGACGACTCGCCAGCGTGCGTACTGGAACTTGCGCCGCAAATAGTCGATCAACGATTCAGGATGCCGGCGATAGACGATCGCATTGCGTGCAAGTACGAGGCCATAACCCCGCTCGGCCATGCGGAACGACAATTCCGCATCCTCCGCCTCTTTCAGTCTGACATCAAAGCCGCCGTTCTCGAGCAAGAGCTTTCGGCGGTAACCCGCGGTCGCGCTGTCCACGAAATCGATCCAACGATGAGCACTGATGCGATCATAGCGATCGTCGAATTCAATTTGGATATAGCGCGCCCACAAGCCTACTTGCCGAGTCTTTTTCTCCCCGCTCACGCCTGCCACATTCGGGTCGGAAAAAGGGGCGGTCATCGCCTGAATCCAATCGGGGCCCGCCTCGCAATTCCCATCGATAAAGAGGACCAAGTCGCCGTGGGCATTGGCCGCACCCAGGTTCCGGGCCGCCCCGGCCCCACGATTCGGCTGCGTTATTACCTGGACGCCGAAAGATTCTGCGCGTTCTCGCGTCCGATCGGTCGAGCCGTCGTCTACCACGATGATTTCATACGAGTCGCGGGGGGCAGTTTGCGCGGTGAGCGCGGTAAGGCATTTGCCAATCGCATCTTCCTCGTTAAGGGCCGGCACGACGACCGATATCAGAGGAACGCCCGCGCTCACTGCAATCCCTCGGCACGGGTACTGCGGCTCATCAGGGCCTGCAAGTGAATCCCTTGCCACCACAAACTCGCAAGCCCAAGGACCATTGGTATGCCATACGCGACCAGATACAACAGAATGCCATAAGTCAAGCCGACGCTCTTGTCCACCGCGAACAGAGAAAGAGCCAAGATGCAGAGGTACTGAAAGACACCCACCTTCCCGGGCGATGATGGAACAAGACCGCCGACTTGGAGAAAAGCCAAGAGTACGAATGGGGCAATGGGAGCGAGCTGGAGACCTAAGGCAAGCAGGATGAGGTAATTGGTCAGCACTCCGAGAGACCATATTACCAGTGACAAGGCCTGGAGTTCAATGTGGATGTCCCACCGCCTGAACACATCCAAACTGCTCAGCGCCGCCTCAGCGTGCGCATCAAGCGTCTGCCCGCGCCACGAAATCCGCAGCCGTCTCAATAGACTAATGAGCCACCCGCGTGAAAAGGTGAGCACCACAGCGGCTGCGACAAGCCCGACGCTCACGACGACCACTCCATCCCGCGATTTCTCAAGCCCGGAGGGCAAGGTCATAAAGAGCGGAATGCCCAAAAGGGTGACGAGGAGCATCAGGGTATCGAAGAGCTTTTCAGTGCCCAGGGTTGCCAATACCTGTGCCTTGCTCCGCTTTTCGATCTCGCCGGCGAGATAAATGCGGGCTAGCTCGCCGATGCGCCAGGGTGAGACGATATTGAGCATCTGGGAGATCAGGGAAATCCCCCACATCCGCCGGACGCGCAAGCCCTGGTTGAGGGGATAGAACAACAGAGTCCACCGCAATGCTCTTAGCCAGGTCTGGAGGACGATCAAGCCCATCGCTATCACAACCCAGACGTAATTGGCGCGGGCGAGTGCCTCTGCGACACCTCCAAGAGGCACATCTAAGAGCGCGAGGTAGAGAAAGAACGCGCTGACGAGCGTGCCTAACGCCACGCGAAACCAATTCGTTTTCCAGAGAGGAGTCCGCTTTTCCAATCAGATCACTCTGTAAGCGTGCTCGCCGACTGTACCTGCAATCCCAGTCGTTTCGGCAGACGCTGGCTGAGTCTCACTGTTCATATGTTCCAAAATGGCAATGGCGAGCGCGAAAAAAACCCACAAGAGCACGCCGGGCTTGGTCCCGAGCATGAATGCATCCGTCAACCCAAAGACCTGGTGAGCCAGCATTCCGGCGCCAAGTCCCATAAGCAGCGCACGCCGGGCTGGATCCGACGTCATCCGGTAGCCGCGCACAATGGCGATGGCAAAGCCGGTCAAGAGCGCGATATAGGCCACCAGTACGGGTAAGCCGGCGTCTACGGCGACCTGCAGGATCGTGTTGTGCGCGTGAGCCACGACCTCATTCGGAGCCGCGAGGAAGAACGGATAGAGCGCATGTGCCATCTCGTTGTAGGTCCCAATTCCAATCCCGGTGAACGGGAAATCCTGGACCATCATCACCCCGCGCCCCCACACCTCCAAACGGCTAGCAATCGTGCCGTTTGCCGCATCCAGCTTTAGAATCAAGCCAGCCACCGCCGGCCAGAATCCCAGGAGAGCAACCCCGCCTATACAGACTGCCCCGGCTATAACCAGCCAAGGCAGGCGACGCTCCCGTTCAACAGCCAACGCCGTGAGGCCGATTGCCGTTCCGAGCCAGGCGCCTCGCGATTGCGTCAGGACGAGCGTGACGAGCGAGAGCGCGAGCGCGAATGCGACCAGCCAACCTTGCCGCTTGGCAAACCCGGGGTGCACCTCGGCAATCAACGACGAACGCGTGAATGCAAAACTCGCGAGGAGGGGCACCGTGAGTGTGAGCGTGCCTCCCACGCCGTTGCGGTCGAATCCTCCAGCAATCGAGCGCGGCAGCCCTTGAATGATCCGAGGAAGATGATCGTAAACCGATCCGAGCGAAATAATGTGCCCCTGAGCCCAATCCGTCCCTACAAGCCCGGCGAGAGCAATCGCAATCGACGCAACCACCAGCCAGGCGGAGGCCCACGCCAGATCACGTCGACTCGAAACGTGGTTCACTACGGAATAGAAAAAGAGCACGCTCAGGATGACGCCATAGATTTTGGGGAGGCTCGCTCCCCAATCCGTCGAGGCCCACAGACTTGCCGGCATCCACAGGACCATAATGGCGATAGGGATGTCGAGACGTGTCCAGCGAGTTAACGCTCCGGCGGTCCATGCACGGGCAGCCCATACAACGCCTATCAGGGCCCAGCCATAGACGGGAACACGATCAGAAATGAGGAAATACAAATAAAAGAGCGCCAGAACAGGAATCTCTGATCGCGCGGTCCATTGTGCCAGCCGGCGCGCAATCGAAACCGAGGCGCTCACCGTGGCGTCAGATCTCGATCCAACCGACGGGTCAATTTGGGAAGGGCTTTTCCTGGCAGATTCTCGGTTTGATAGATCCATTCGACCGCGCTCAACAAATCATCCGCAACCACATATCCTGGGTGGTTTTCTTCGACCAGGCGGAGTTGGTCTTTGCTATCCAGCCCGGTCAGGACGAGAATTGGCTGGGCCCCGATCGCCTGGGCAGCAGCCACGTCAGAAACAGTGTCTCCAATCACATAGGACCGGGCGAGGTCGATGCCAAAAGCACTGCGTGCTTCCAGGTACATCCCGATCCGCGGTTTGCGGCACGCGCAATTGTCTTCGGGCTTGTGCGGGCAAAAGTAGACAGCGTGAATGCAGCCCCCCGCGCGTTCTGCCTCAGCTATCATCCGCGCGTGGATTCCGCGTACGGCCGCTTCGGTGATGATGCCGCGCCCAATCGCCGATTGATTCGTGATGACTATCGTCGTCCACCCTGTCGCGGCGATGAGCTTGAGTCCCTCGAGCGCATGCGGGAGAAAGACGAATTCATCCCAGCTCTTGATATAATCGGGGCGGTTGTGATTAATCACCCCGTCGCGATCAAGGAAAATGGCACGTCGTTGGACCACATCACCTCACTTGAAGAGGAAAAAACCCAGCACCAGTCCTCCCACCACGGCCGCGGCAAGACCTGCGAGACCGTTCGTCTCGACCAGAGCTATCGCGACGAGACTGGAGAGAGCCCACCAGACGAGAGCGCTGGCAACTTGACCGATATGGTGGAAAAAAGACGATGATTCGTGAGCTGGGGTCTTCATCTTTTTGTAACGGGACGTTCGCCCCGGAAAAGGCGGAGAACGGTCTGTAGAAGGAGCTGCAGGTCGAGCCAGATCGTCCAGTTCCGCACATAGTACAAGTCCAAACGGATCTCTGCCTCAAGCGAGTCGACCGCCTTTCCGGAGACCACCCATGGCCCGGTGACGCCCGGTTTGACGCTCGCAAGCGTGGGCAACCATTCCTGATAGGCGCTCGCCCGTTCGACCGGCACGGGGCGCGGCCCAACCAGGCTCATCTCCCCGCGCAGGACATTCAGGAATTGGGGTAACTTGTCCAGTCCCAGGCGATAAAGCATGCGCGCGAACGCATGGTCCTCGGTCCCTTCCGACCCTTTCTTTTGCTGCCGGGTGCGGAACTTCCAGGTCGTAAACGGCTTTTCGCGTACGCCCAAAACAGCGTACGGTTGAAGCGCAGGCCCAGGCGAAGTAGACTTGACAAGAAGGACGAGCAGGCCGAAGAGCGGACTCGACAAGGCAAGCACCACCAGGCTGACCGACCAATCCAGGAGAGTCTTGAGCACCGCATCCAGTCCAGTGATTCGCTTCTTCTCCAGCGCAAGGAGCGGGACAAATCCGTCCTGGGTGAGCCGCACGCCGGTGGACATGATCTCATAGAACCCGGGAGAGAGCTTGATTTCGAGACCGTCGAGCGATGACACGCTTTGGGTAATGATCTCCATGAAACTCTCCCACGCGATCGCGCCCTGGACGACAATGGCGTCCGTGGCGCCCATCTCGCGGGCCACACGGGCCAGTGCTGTCGGCCGCTCCAAGACCCGCAGCCGGTCGATAACCTCGGAATCGCGCGGAAGATAGTCGTCGACAAAGCCGACGATCTGAATCCCCGATTCGGTCGCGGGAGAGAGCTGTCGCGCGATGGCTTTGGCATGCTCGTTGGCGCCGACAATAATCGTCCGAGTGAGCCAATGCCCCCGACTCCGGAACGCACGCACGATTCGACGAATTGCGAAACGCATCGCACTCGTGAACACGATCGAAAAGAACCAGGAAAAGACGAGCCAACTGCGCGAGACACTCAGGTTCGGCTCGACAAAGCTCAGGACAATGAGGACGAGGATGCCGATCGAACAACCGACGACAATCCGGCCATACTCTCCGAGACCGACCAATTGGTAACGTGGGTCGTAAAGCCGGTTGAACGCAAACAAGGCAAGCCAGAGCGGGATGGCCAGAGGGATCACCAACGCGTAGCGCTCGGTGATGGGCGTCAGCCGCTCGATCAGGGGCAACCACGCGAGGTTGTAACGGACGTTGTAGGCGACGTATAGCGCCGCTGCGATGGCAATGCCATCCCCGATGAGCCACATCGCTCGCAGCAAAAATAAATCTCTATTGCGCTTTGCCGTCGAGAGAGATGTAGGCGGGGATATCGACTGGGGAAACGCCGTCAAAACATTAGGTGGTTGCATAGGCGCTTGCCGGAATCCGCAATCCTGCGTTGACGAGCACGCGCGCTCCCTCACTCTCGAAACGAAAGTCCATTCGCCGGAGGCCCTTGTCCTCCAAGGCCCGCGTGACGGCCGTTTGGCAACCCGGCTCGCTGTAGAGCATGAGAAAGCCGCCGCCGCCGGCTCCCGTCACTTTCCCTCCCAAGGCGCCATTCCTGAGCGCAGTTTCGTAGCAATCGTCGATAAATCCGTTCGAAACGCCGCTCGCGAATCTTTTCTTGCTCTGCCAGTTCAAGTCCAAGAGCCGCGCAAAGCCGAGCAGGTCGCCGCTTTCCAGACAGGTTTTCACCTCAAATGCCATCGCTTTGACCGCATGTAGCGCGGCCATGACCTCCGGATGGTTCCCCTCTGACGATTTCTTTTGTTCGCTCAGGATGGTTGAAGCCTCGCGCGTGGCGCCCGTAAAGAAAAGCAGAATATTGCTCTCCAGCGCCCGACGCGTTTCGGGTGAGACGCGGAGTGGTTCGACCGTTACCCCCTCGGTGCGAAATTGCATCAGGTTGAGGTCGCCGAACGCTGCCGCATACTGATCCTGCTTGCCGATCGGCATATTCAGCTTTTCAATCTCGATGTAGCAAGCCAGTTCGGCAATCTGCTGCTTGGAAAGATAGAGGCCGCGCGCGGTGGTGACAGCCTTGATGAGCGCCACGGCGACGGTACTCGACGACCCCAGCCCCGTCCCCGGAGGCACCTCCGAAGCCAGAAACATGGAAATGCCCCGCGCCAGCCCGAAATGATTGAGGATCGCGCGTGGGAGGCTCAGGTCTCCGTCGAACAACAACGGTGTGTCGGTCTCATGTCTATAAAAGGTGCGGTAATCCGACGACGTGATTTGCATCGTGTCGTCCCCGCTCACATTCAAAAAGACGTAAAAGTACTTGTCGATAGTGGTGCTGACGACGGCGCCGCCATACTTGCCGTAATAGGCAGGGAGGTCCGTCCCCCCTCCGGCAAAACTGATACGTACCGGAGCACGCGCAATCAGCATGTCGCTTCTCGAAGCGTGCCCATTTGCTTCATTTGGTGTTCAGCCTCGTCGTAATAGTCTTTGACGTCCGGCTGTACTCTGGCCCATGCTACGTATTCGTCGACGATAGCTTGAAGGGAAACACGCGGCTCCCAGCCCAGAGCGCGCAACTGGCTGATGTCGGAAATGATGTGGCGGGTATCCCCAAAACGGAATTCCCCGGGAGTCGCCGGCTCGACCGCGCGGCCCATTCGCCTCGCGATGAGCAGGGCATAGTCCCTGACGGTGATCGCGCGTCCGCCGCCGACGTTGAACACGCGGAAATCGGCGCGGCTGTCCTTCATGACAAGCAGATTGGCCCGTGCGACATCGTGAACGGAGACATAGTCGCGCAACTGACCGCCGTCTTCATAGCACACGGGCACATGGTCGCTGAACAGTCTGGTCACAAAAATCCGCAGGACACCCGAGTAGGCGTTCCGAAACGATTGTCGCGGCCCCTGCACAATCGAAAAGCGTTGGCACACCGTCGGAATGCCATACCGCCGTCCCAGGTTCAGCGCGATCATCTCTTGAGTGTACTTGGACATGGCGTATTGATTATGCGGGTTGACCTTGCTCTCATCTGTGATGAGCGGCTTGATAGGTCCTCCGCAAACCGGACAGAGAGGGTCCCACTCACGGCGCATCAGTTGCTCAACGGGCCGGAGCGGGGGATACTGGACCCCGTGTTCGCCGCATTCGTACTTGCCTTCCCCATACGTCGCCTGCGAACTTGCGACGACCACCTTTTGAACGGGCAGCCTCTTCGCGACGATGACCTCGTAGAGAAGCGCAGTGCCGACGGTGTTTACGTGGAAGAACTTTCCAAAGTCCGTCAAATAATCCTGATACGCCGCAAGGTGAAACACAAAATCAATGCCGTCCAGTGCACGCTGCCATGCGGCCTTGTCGCGCACGTCCCCATGAATAAACTCTACTTCGGACGGCACATAATCGGGCACACGTCCATCCACGTGCACGGGAGGGGTCAGGCTATCGAGAATCCGAACCGTATAACCCTGTCTAAGCAATTCGTCGACGGTGTGGGACCCAATAAAGCCAGCCCCTCCGGTCACAAGTACACGCATCAAGCTGTCAACCTCGATTAATGATCGCTAGGAATTGCCATCATGCCGATCAGCTATGCTGGACCGAGCGTGACGGGCGTCGGCTGTCGCTGCTGAGACCGTCCTCGACTCAACGCCGCCACCACAATCCTTTCAATGTCGCCCATCCGCGCATCCCATGAATACTTGGCGGCGATTTCTGCCCGGGCCGTTCGCCGGGCCGCATCCTCCCACTTGACGGCGGCAAGAGCCGACGTGAATTCCTTGACATTGGCGACCGGGTAGAAATAATCTCGGAATTCGGCCAGAGTTGGAAGATCGGTGGAAATGACCGGTTTACCCGCGGCCAAATACTCAAAGAATTTCATGGGCAGGCTGCCGCGGGTGGAATCGTTCTGATTGAAAGGAATCAAGCAGGCATCAAACCCCTTAACCCATTGGGGTAGTTCCGAGTACGGTCGCTCGCCCATCAATCGTATGTTCGGGTGTTTCTCTAGTTTGGAGACATCGGTCGATGGATCACCCCGGCCGATCGGGCCGACGAGGACAAAGGACCAAGCGGGGTTTTCCTGAGCCACTGAAACCAAAAGGTCAAAATCCATCTTATAAGCAGAAATATTCCCAATATAGCCCGCGATCGGGTGCGGAACACGGCTCAGGTCTTCTGCAATCGGAAAAGCGGGATCCCCCGCCTGGCCGAAGAATTCCGCATCTGCGACATTTGGAAGGTAGTAGGTGTTCCCGTTCAGAGCCCTCTTCTCCTCAAAGAGGGTGTTCGACGTGGTCAAGACCAGATCCGCGGCCCGAAGGAGGCGCTCCTCCCACTCGTTCACCTGGCGAGCCGGCACATTCGGATTTGCGGCATGTTGGTCCACGCAATGGTAAATGACAAGCTTGGCCTTCAGATGATCGACCAGCCCCACGAGCGAGGGGAGAAAAATCCAGACGATAGGGTGAGCGCCGCTCGGTAGAGCGCGCCGCACCTGTTGAGCCAAAAGCATCGTATTCAGCTTGCGAATCGACTCGCTATGGTAAATCGGGAACACGAATGGAGCGAGCACGGTGAGCCCGGGCTGAATGCGGCGCACACCACCGGCAATCCGGCGCAGCCGCCGCACCACTTTGCCGAATTCGCGAGGAGCGGGCGTTCGGCCACCTACCGTATCGACAAAGATGACTTGATTCTCATTCGCGAGTCGCGCTGCGACATGATGGCAATTAACCCGGTTGGCCCAGTCCCATTCGGCATTCGCCAGGATGAGGATGGTCTCACCTCTCAAGCGTATATCCGTCATTGGAGACCTACCTCACAAACCCAGCTTGTTGGAGGAAGCTGGTTTCCTTAACACTTGACCAAAGACCGCCAGATACTGTTCCGTGACACTCGCCCAGGTATGATTCTGAATTGTTTCTGCGGCCTTTTCTCCCAAAAGGCGCGTGGTTGCAGGATGAGCCAGCATCTCGCGCATTCCTCTGCCGAGGTCGTCGGCGTTAGGTTCTACAAGCTGCCCGTTCACTCCGGGTCGAATGAGGTCTATCACCCCTCCAGAACGAGTGGCCAAAACCGGCTTGTTTGCCGCCATCGCCTCCAAGACGACAATCCCGAATGGCTCAATCCGTGATGATAGCACAAAAAACTCACAACCCAAAAACAGGGCGATCGTCGTTTTGCGGTCCGTAAACCCCAGGAGCTTGATTCGCTCTTGCAGGCACAATTTGCGTATCAATGCCTCGAGCAAATATCGTTCTTCGCCATCCCCTGCGATGAGAAGATGCACCCTCGGGAACTCGTCGGCGATTCGGCCAAAGGCATCGATCAGCATATCAAAGCCTTTTTTCTCGACAAGCCGGCCCATGCCGAGCAGAAAGGGCGCCGGGTATTCAAACGGCCGACTTGCCGCGCCGTCAAACTCACTTGCCTCAAAGCCGTCTCCCACCACGCCCACGTAGGTCTGAGAAGAAATAGCTTCCAGGAATGGAGCTGCCGCGCGTTGGACGTAAGAGGAGCAAAACAGAACGGCGTTCGCACGGTGCAGAAGACGATAAAGCATCCAACGCGAAAGCCGTGACCGCAGAGGAATACCTTGAATATCGTTTCCGCGGGCCGACGCCACGAACTTGAACCCCATCCAGTAGTGCAGCAGCAAGACGTAGAGCGCATTGATGGTCAGAAAGTGAATGTAGACGAGATCGGGCTTGAATTCGATAAGGACCCGGCGCATCAGAAACAAGCTCTGGGCCGCCCGGAATGGAAGCGACCATGTCGGGCGGCGGCCCCAAGGGAAACGGTAGACCATGACGTCGTCCACCCTTTCTGTAGCCGGTACCCGGCCGCTTGGGAGCGCGCTTAGGATGATGACATCGTGCCCCTGACGCGCCGCATAATGCGCAATATTCCGCACGGCTGTTTGCACGCCGCCGACGGTCGGTGCATAATCACTCGCGACAATTGCGATTCTCATGTCAATCCGGGATTCTCAGTGGGTGGCGTTCTCTCTACCGTAGAGTCGGGTCTCCTTGCAGGGGCTCGCCCGTCCCACACTTTGGCGGACGGGCCCGAAGCCGCCTCCACCACTCGAACTGCTAACTTCTCAGCGTTCAATGTGCACCGTCCCGAGCGCCCAGCGGTCCGCCTCCATTTGTCCGCTTCCGCCGACCGCGTTCAACCTTTGCATACTTGGATATTCGTACAGGCCCAGCTCCAATGTATATACCCCGGGCGGGAGGTCGCCCGGGACGGGCATAGAATAAACATCCCGAATCACTTCTCCCGCGTCCCACAAGGATGTCGGATACGCCCCTTGATATGGCTGCGAATCCACCTGTGCCCGGATGCGGCCAGATGAATCGAGGAGGTGGAGAAACACGGTATAATCCTTGGCTTTTCGCGCGCCCTGCTTCTGCCAATAAAGTACCGGGGTTAGCGATCCACCGGGATGGATTGGCTCAGAAGGCATAGACCAGCCGAGAAGCTTAAGTACCTGTCCGAACGTGACGTTCACGCGTTGCGCCTCGGCGAGTTCGGTTTCCGAAGGAGGCGCCGGAGAAAGCTTGATAGGCCCGAGATAGAGCTTGTCCGAGACGGGCGTCCGATCGCGTGAGAGCACGGGCACCCGCCCCTGTCCTTGCGCGTCCACGTCCACCTCCAGACGGTAGGTCCCCACAGCCGCCGTGTCCGGCACACGCAACCGGATGGGAGCGGCCACGATTCCTTCCGGCCAGCGGCCACTGCTATCCACGCTCGGAAACAAATCCCCGTTGGAACTCGCGATCTCTTTGTTATCATGGTCGACGAGTCGGACGGTGAGTTTCAATGGCTCACGCCGCTGTTCGATGCTCCGCCAATCCAAGACCGCCTCCAGAGTCTCACCCGGGCGGACCGAATTGGCTTCATACCCGACCAGTTCCAGCCAAGCCGAATAGATGCCCCATTGCGCGGCTACGCGCCGAGAAGGGAGTATCGCATTTGTTTTATAGACCCTGATTTCATCACCGCTTCCGGAAAAACGCGCGATCAGCTGAAAACGATCGAAAAAGGCGTTGTATTGCGCGACGAATTCCGGATAGCGGTCGGGGCTCTCGAAGAAACGTCCGTACGTCCCATAACTAAAGACTAGATACTCGTACCCATTTTGCTCATACCAATCCGGCGGATGGCTGATCATGCTCTCGACTCCCTCGACGGTGAACTTGGCTGGGTCCACATAGGGAGAGTATGACTCGACAGCGACGCGTGAGCCCGGAGGCAAGTGCTCGTCAATCCAGAGGCGCGCCTCCGCATGCCCATTCACCTCACTGACAGTCGCATCGTAATTGGCAGACGCGGTGAACAGGGGCAGGCCGAGGAATCCGATCAGCAGCACAAATGCTCCACCGATGGCTGGGCGCACTGCACTCCATCGCTTCGCGATGCTGTTATAGACAGCCGTGAGCGGCAGCGCTGCCATGAGCAGTATGAAGGGAGTGACCGGCAGAATGGTCGTATCAAAATGGACAGTAAACTGGCTGACAATGGCAAAGTAAACGAGCGGGAAGAGGGCGACCACAACGCCGGCCCATGAGCGCGCGATGATAGAATAGAATATGCCTGCGATGCCCAAGAGAAGCAAGACGCCAAACTGGTTCCAGAGGAATTCCGTGTACCATCGGAACGAATCGCCCTCCGCTCCTGCATGCCCGGTCGCATAATGGACGGCGTCAAAGCGAAAATCCTGCCAAAAGGTCGGAAAATCGAGAACGGCAAAAGGAGTCGTGGCGACAAAGGCGACCGCCGCACAGGCCAGGCCGATGTAAAGCTCTTTCCTGCGAATGCCGCGGCGCCCAAAGCGGAGAAAATGGGCCGCCACCAACGGGACCAGGACGACTCCGGCGTTGTATTTGCTTGAAACGGCGAGCCCGGCGGCAAGTCCGGCGAGAATATAGTGGCTCAGTTTTCCTTGGCGCAGGACGAGCAAGGTCGCCCAGACCGACACCAGACTGAAGAGAACGAGCAGGGTATCGGATTTGACAATGTGGCTCAAAGAAACGCTCGTCGGCAGAATGGCGAGGAAAAAGGCGGCGATCAGCCCCGCCGCCCTTCCCTTGAGGTCACGTCCAATCAGATAGGCAAAGATGATGCAGCCAGTCCCCGCCAGAGCAACCATCCCACGGCTGAGGAGGAACAAGGCAGGTATCGGCACCTTGCCGACGGCGATGGTTGTGACATCAAGGTAGGGCAGATTAGCGGGAATCGTCCACAGTCCGGAAAGCCTTCCGATTGAGATATAGAGCCAGTACAGAATGGCATTCAGGTAAAAGATCAGCGTTCCCCAGTGAAAATTGTGAGGGTTCAGGTCCCCGGTCTTGAGCATCCGTATCGCGCCGTTGATGGAATGCGGCTCATCGGGATGCAGAATATACGGCATCCCCCAATCGAAGGACCAAAAGCGCAGCCCCAAGCCTAAGAGGAGAATCGCCAAGAGCACGAGCCACACCCAGCGGTCCAGCCCCGCTCGCCGGTCCTGGCGCCCGGCATCTGCCGCCATCACCGGCACACGGCCACCAAAGTGATGCATTCACGCAACTCACGGTCCGAAATGATATAATCCTCAGCAGATATTCGCTCCTCGGACGAAAACCCGTTCGCGGCGGGTCCGCGTTCCTTTCGCCGGGGTTTTAGCCGGTCGTACAAGGACGGAGGCAGAGCGAGCTGAGCAATCATCCTCGGATAGGCAATGAACGGGTTCTGTTTGACGCGCCGTTTTTCGAGCGCCATTACTTCCGGTGTACCGATCACACCCTGCAAGTGGACGTTCCTGAAAACCGCTCTCAACTCGGATTCCAGCCCCCGATCGTCGTACTCCCGGAGGTGAAACCGATTCCACGGCCTCTGAAAAGGGAGCAGCCGCAACAACCGATTTGGCGTGGACAAGAGCGCAGGCGCCCCGGCCGCGCAGACGCGCTGGATTTCTCTCAGATAGGACGAGACATCCCTCACGTGCTCTATCACCTCAAACGAGATCAACGTCTGGAAGCTTGTCGCGCGGAATGGCAGTCTCTGCGCGTCGCAAACGACAAAACAAGTATTCCGTCCAGCGTACTTGGTTGCTGCGTGTGCAACTACCTCCCAGGAACGATCGGCGCCCACAACTTGACGCGCAGTACGAGCAACAAGATAAGTGCCATAGCCTTCACCGCAACCCAGGTCGAGAACTCGCTTGTCGTCGCTATACGTCGCCGCCATTCGGTAGAGCGCGACTTGCTTGAGATAAACACTTTCCTCCGCGTGGATGCGCCCGGGAGATACCGCCAGATTGCGTTCGGGCGGCAGAGTGCGCTCGCGGGTATCCTCAAGGGGGGCCGTTTCATGTGGCGGCAGGGACACGGGCCTGTTCCCGAGCGTCATCCTTCCCCTCGCCAAGCAAGATTGAGCGGCCGACCGCGCGGCCGCGCCATTTGTCGATAAGGTAGAGCGCGAACACAACCACGAACAGGGTGTACGACCAGAGTATCATTTGCGGCGACCCATACGCGCCTGTTAGACGCTGCAGGTCAGGTAGACCATAGCGCGCCCAACCCGTGCGGGTAGAGATCGCGTAGACTGCAGCGACCCAAAAGCTCAGTACCCACACGACGAACCAGCGACCTCCGCGAACCCAGTCGACAACGAGAAGCAGACCCAGGACGACGAGCGAGAGATGCACCGGGTCCATGTCCGGCGTCCATAGGATGCCCGCGGCGGTGGAGAGGCCTATCGTTTCGAAAATATCCAGACGCCTCTTCCAAAACAGCCAGTAGACGATGGCGAGACACGCGGCGAGAAGTGCTGTGAGCATCGTCTTGTCAAACAATCCTAAGGCTTTCAGCAGGACAGCCGGTGCGATGTGAATCGGCGTCACGACCCGTGCCAGGCGGAAGGTATAGACATACGACCAAGTAGGAAACCATGGCACATGAAGCACAAGTACGATCCCACCGAACAAAGCCCCGAACTTGATCATGCCTCTAACGTCCTGCGACGCGAACCACAGCAAAGGCAGCAAATAAAACACGCTGAGCCACTTAAATGACGCGAGGACCGCGGCAACCGCCACGGCGAGCGTCACGGCGCTCACCCGTACCGTCCGAATTCCCCAGTTTGTCTCCCGTGGTACGAGCAGGAGCCAGAAAACTAGGAAGGTCAAGGTCAGGACGATCGTTTTATCTTCCGGAACTAGAACGAGATTGTAGAGAGTCAGCGGGCCGACCGCATAGAAAAGCTGAAAGGGGCGTTTCAAGGGTGACTCCCGCAGCAGTAGACCCAAGAGGCCGATATTGGCGACGTCGAAGAGGGCAAACAGGACCTGAATGGCGCGCGGGTCATTCCACACGCGGACGGTGACCACATATATCAGCAGTTCTAGGGGGGCCATGTCTGCCCGGAATTCGCCCGAAGCACCTGTCGCCCAGAGTTCATATGGATTCTCGCCACGCAGCGCCGCCTGAGCGGGCCAGTAATAGTTGCGCAGGTCCGCCTTATTCATCAGCGCCCCGACTTTGGACTCGAGCGGTCCAGGGAATATCAAGCCGAGCCGAAGGGCAAGCCCCACGAGAATCAGCAGGAGAGTCTTCTTATCCAATCCACACGCCTCATGCTTTTCTCAAAACGGCTTTGCAGCCGCCCGCTGCTATATCTTGGATGTATGGAACAAACGCGAGCGGCCCGAGTGCGGCCAACAAAACAAAAAGTGTTCCGGTTCGCCAATCAAATTCCCTCATCGCTCGCCCTAGCGTTGCCCGCAACTGTTCGCGATGCGGCCGTTGCCGGATAGCCGCCGCAAGCCCAATGACAAGACGAGTCCCCGGATGCGTGATAAAAGGGCGCACACGCATGTACTCGATATGCAGACCTGCGCGGCGAGCGAGGTTCTTGAACCGGTGGACCGTGATGCGGTTCAGCGAAGCATACACCTTAAGAGCGCCTTCCGGAGTAAGCATCCCGCGGGTTTCTTCCTTGCTTAAAAGTTTCCTCTCTACAATTCTGCGAGGCAGCAAATGAAACCATGGAATGAGAACAAAGTCGTCAATATGCCCGGAAAGGGGACCGTAGTAGGGCGGAAACACGACAAACACAATGCCGCCGCGCTTGAGCACGCGAGTACACTCCTGCAGCAGCGCTGCCGGATCATGGACGTGCTCTACAACGCTGTCCAAGAGGACGGCGTCAAACCATTCGGTGGGAAAAGGCAGTGCCGTCCCATCTGCCGTGAGAACGGATAGCGGTGCATGGTGCTGCCGGGCAGCCCGCGCGGCACACTCCACAGCGGCGGGGTCTATATCGAGCGAGGTCATCCGTATGCCCGAGCAGGCATAAGCAATTCCCTTGCCACCCAAACCGGCACCGACTTCGAGGACACGCGCATCCTCGTGAGGGAGGAATCGGGAAAGGAACGGAAGCGCTCGCCGAGCCTCATGCATCTGATACTCGATGTAAGCTTCTTGCGAAGTGAGCCGAGTATCGACCGTGGCGACGTATTCCGTTTCGATGACCGATGCGATGTCCGCGCCTTTGCGGGCTTCCACAGGACCTCTCCGACTTGCTTTGATGCTTGCGATCTATGATCGGTCAGGCTTCCTATAGATCATCCGTGCTACCACACGAGCACGACATACAACGCGTCAGACCTAATTCAGCCGGCTTCCGGCGCTTCCCTTCTTGAGTGCGGCAGCTTCTGCGTAAACTCGCTCCATGCCTTGGACCATGGCAGTGATGCTGAACCGCGCCGCTATCTTGGCACGTGCCTCCGCGCCCAGCTCCGCTGCCAGCGGAGCATCACCCAGCACACGCAGCACCTCGCGCGCAAGAGCGTCATTGTCTCCGCGCGGGATCAAAATCCCGTCTTTTTGGCTCACCGCGTCGATCAAGGTCGAATTGGCACCGACATCCGACACGATCACCGGTTTACCGCACGCCATGGCCTCGGCGATGGTCAGATCGTAGCCATCTGTGCGCAGGGTTGGGTCCACAAAAACATCACAAAGGTTAAAATAGGCCGCACACTCTGCGAGCGGTTGAGCGCCGACAAAGCACACATGGTCCTGCACCTGCAATGCTCGTGCTTGTACCTCGAGTGCCGACCGATAGTCTCCATCGCCGACGACGACTAGCTGCACGAGCTCGTTCTTTAGCAGCCGTGGCAGAACGCTAATCGCATTCTGGACGCCTTTGTCCTTTTCAAGCCGCGCCAATGCAAGAACGATCTTGGTGCCATCCGCAATCCCTAAACGCCGCCGCAGGACGCTGGCCGAACCAGACTCCGGCCGAAAAAGTTCGGTGTCGATTCCATTATAGACTTTGCGGATCCGATCCTCGGACAAGCGGTAGAGCCGCTTGTATTTGCCCACATCGGCATCGCTTGTCGCAATGACGACATCCGACGCACGGATGAATCGGAGGTCGCGGTACAGATACCGAAAGAGCAGATCCAACGTCAGCGCCCCAAAGCGCACCGTTCCCCGGGGGTTGGTGAGCGCTACATCGGTATGCCAACTTGTCGTCAGAACGTCAGAGTGAGTGCCGTGCAAAGTTGTAATGAGCGGCAGATGATATCTGTCGCAGAGTCCTCTCTTGTAGATACCGTACGCCCCGACGCTCTGGCTGTGAACCATCTGAAAGTTTTCTGCGGGCTGCAATTGCTGGAACCTGTCTGCGGCCGCCGACCAATAGCGCGAGGAGTAGCGCCCCACCGCTGTCCCTTTGATGAAATGGATCTCGACCCCGTCGATGACCTCGCGATCCATGCCGTCTGATCGCCCGCTCGTGATCACCGTGACGGCGTGACCCTTCCGGACGAGACCGGCGCTGAGCGCTTGAACGTGGTCTTGCATTCCGCCCGGCGAATGGGTCGGCATGATGCGCGAGAACATGCAAATCTTCACGTCCTACTTCCGTCGTACGAATCCAAGACCCGTTTGTAGGAGCATATGGCCTTCGGGCCAGCGCAAGGCCATCGCCGTGAGCAGATAGGCTAAGCCGCCGGCTCCTGCGAACGCAACGCCAGCCACCCACGTAGGCGTCGTTCCGACCGGCAGCCGGAAGAACGAAAATGCCCCATCGGCAAGGAGCGTGCATGCGAGTGAGAGCGCCGCGCATTGCGCAAGAAAACCAAGGAGAGAGCCGAGCTGCAGACCATGGACTCGCCGCGCGAGCAGCAGAACCAGAGCCACGACCGTCACGATCGCTGTAATCGAGGCAGAAAGTGCGATTCCCGCGTGCGCCCATGATCGCATAAACACAAGATTCAGCCCAATATGCAAGCCCGCCGCGAGCAATCCCACGACGAACGGGGTCATATTGTCCGAGAGTGCATAGAAAGCCCGCTGGAGGACGTACAATGCTGCCGTAGCGATCAGTCCGATGGCGTACATTGCCATTGCCTGTGCCGTCATGTCCACGGCTGTCGCATCAAACTTGCCCCGCCCCAGGATCACGCCGACGATCGGCGCGGCGAACGGAATCACCAACAGGCTCAGAGGAGCAAGAATAAAGATCAATATGCGGAGGGAAGCGACGATCGTGCGAGCCGTATTCTCCAGGTCTTGGGCAGCGGCCAGACGGCTCAAACCCGGAAAGATGGCGATCCCAAGACTAATGCCGAGCATGTAAAAAGAACCAAGGATCGTGTCCGCATAGCTCAGCGCGCTGATGCTGCCCGCGGGCAGAGCCGTCGCCATCGTCCGATCCACCAGGGTGTTGATCTGTGCGACGAGCGCCAGCGCCGTGATCGGTAGGAAGGCAATGACCGTCTGCCGGAGCACCGGGTGATGCCAATCGACACTGAACGAATACCAGGGATTTTCCCGCCGCAATTCGACGAACTGGATGATGACCTGTAGCGCGCACCCCGCGAGAAATCCCCAGGCTACGGCGTAGATGCCGACGTAAGGCGTCAGAATTATCACGACCAAAATCATGCCGACATTGAGCGCGAGGAAGATGAGTGCCGGCCCGACAAAATGGTCGAGCGAGTTCAGGACCGCCATCAGCATATTGAGCGCGGCACCGAGGAAGAGCGTCGGCATCATGATGACGAGCAAAGCGGTTGCCAGTGACCCGGTCGCGGGAGGCAGGTCACCGCCCAGCAGTGAAATGATGGGCGCGGCGAGAAGCATGCCAAGGAGAGTCACACCGCCGGTGATCAGCAGGACAACATTTGTGATCGTGCTCGCGGCGCGCCAGAATTCATCCCGTCGACCTTCCGCCAAATAGCGACCAAAGGTCGGCATCACCGCCGCCGTGATCGCGCTCCCTGCGATAATGTTGTTGATCAAAGTCGGGACCAGGACGGCGAGAAGATAAGCGTCTAGATCGCTCGAGAGGCCGAAATGCGCGCTGATGACCATCTCGCGCCCTATCCCGCTGATGCGCCCGAGCACGAAACCGGCCGCCGTGATCGTCGCAAACGACACGACGCGGCCGAGCGGAAGGGCAATTTTGACTTGAGCCTCTTTTCTCAAGGATGTTTCCATGCAGCAAAGACCAGGCCGATCAAGACGCCCAAGAGCATTCCGTTTTGCTCGCCGGTAAAACCGACGACCGTCAAATTTCCAAGCAATAAAGCTGCGCAAGCCGCGAAGAGGCCAATTTCCTTCGTCGCATCGAGGCTGTTAAGGATGTTGTGCCATGCCCGCCAGAGGACCGTCGCAAACAGACTAAGCAGCGTGACGAATCCGGCGATACCCGTCTCGACAAGAGCAGCCACATACGCGCTTTCAGGCGATGTCAGATTGTAGGCGATGGCCCCACCACGGAGCGTGCGGGCGGGTTCGGTAATGTAGATAGAGTTGTTCAGCCCATACCCAAAGAAGGGCCGCTGCGCGACATACTGGACCAAACTTGCCCAGATTTCCACTCTCCCGATATCACCGGTCGTCCCCACCTCCCGCTGAATGAGGTAGCCGATGCGCTCGATGACCAAATTAGAGAAGGGAAGCGCAATGATGAGGGCAGCCCCCGCGACCAAGATCAGTGGAACGAGGCGCGAGTGCATGCCCGCCGCACGCCTCCCCTTCAGCCACATCAAGATAGCAATCGCGGCGGCGCCACCCCCGAGTGCAACAAGGCCAGATCCTTTAAGCGTCAGCAGTAAAGCAGTGGCCGTGACCAGCGCGCCGAGGGCGATGAGAAGATTCCCGGACCGCCCGCGGCGGTTCGTTAACAGGGCGAGCATCAAGGACAAAGTTGCCGCGAGGAAAATGGCATAGTCGATTGCATTGATAAACGTGCCGAACGGGACCGCGCGGCCATCCAGTACCCAGTTGAATGACATGTCGGCAAGTCTGTCATTCAGCAGACTCGGTTGGATGAATAAAGCGCTGAAGGGCATTCGTAGAACGCGTAGAATCCGATCCAGTCCCGCCACATATTCCAGGAGGCCGATC
>JAMDCU010000143.1:2862-14111 GCA_023489485.1 Chloroflexota bacterium | reverse complement strand
CAAATTCTTTTTCCGAGGCGGTCACCGCCTCTGGCATTCGCCGGAGAGCTTCCCCGGTTCTTACATCCCGGATAACGAAGGACTGGACGTGCAAAGGGTGAGCGATGGCTTTCTCTTGCACCAACCGACTGAAGCGCCGACAGGAATTCAAAAGAGCATGGAGATCCACCTCGACCCCGGCCGCCCCGCGCTCACCGTGCACCATGTGCTGCAAAACAATGGAACCGCACCGATTGAACTAGCCGCTTGGGCCATCACACAGCTGCCGCTGGGCGGCATCGCGATTCTCCCTCAGCGGGCAGCGCCAGTGGATGATGAAGGCCTCTTGCCGAATCGCAACTTGGTGCTCTGGCCATATACCGAATGGAGTGATTCCCGGCTCGCTTTTCACAATGACTACCTGCTTTTTGATGCCCAGCCCAGGTCAACCCCCTGCAAGGTCGGTTATCTAAATCAGGCTGGCTGGATGGGCTATCTCCGCGGCGGCATTCTGTTTGTCAAACGCTTTCAGCCCCAGACGGGCCGGCCGCACCCCGATTTTTCCTGCAATGCCGAAGTGTACGGGCGGGACCGGTTCGTCGAGTTGGAAACAATTGGAGCCCTCGAAAGACTGGAGCAAGGTCACGTCACCTCCCACACTGAATCCTGGGAACTTTACCCCGGCCTGGAGCAAACCAGAAACGTGGATCAAATTCGCGACATGGTTCGCCGCCTCAACTTTTAAGACGTGCTGGGCACCGCATCCCAGAGCTAATTCGCGCTCCACAACGCGCACTTCGGATTTCCTTTTGCTTCTGAAGCTAATGCCTCCCCTTGCACGAGGTCTTCCTCGTGAACGTCTATCAGAAGTAGGCGCAGGACCAACAGGTCCGCCTTTTTCGGCACACCGTACCCGCGCAGTGCGCAGTATCTTTTGCGACCCCGCATCTGGCTCTCTTCGCTCACTCCGAGGCTCGGATTCGTGATTTTGACGCGCTCCCTCTCGTGCATTATAATGCGTAAGGAGGGGGGCATGTCAGACGAGGGTATCCTGAGCGAAGCATCCGCGCTCGACGCTTTATCGCCGCTTGACGGTCGCTACACACGCGAGAGCGAGCCCCTGCGCCGCTATTTCTCAGAAGCATCTCTGATTCGAGAGCGTGTGCGCGTTCAAGTACACTACCTCCTCGCCCTTTCCCAGCAACTCCACCTCGTTCGTTCTCTTTCCCCTACCGAAGCACAGTTCCTAAAATCACTTGCCATCGATTTCTCGCCGGTCGATGCAAAACAAGTCAAGAGCATTGAGCAGACCACACGCCACGACGTCAAAGCCGTCGAGTATTACTTGCGCGGTAAGCTAGCCTCCACCTCGCTTGCCGACGTCGTCGAGTGGATTCACTTTGGCCTGACGTCTGAAGATGTGAATCTCATCGCCCAGGCTGCCGCATTGCGGGACTCGCGCGACTCTGTCCTACTTCCCGCACTCGATCGGGTGCTCGAACGCCTCGCGGCCCTTGCCCGTCGTTACCAGCACATCCCAATGCTCGCACGGACACACGGGCAGCCCGCCGTTCCAACGACGTTGGGCAAGGAATTTGCCACGTTCTACGCGCGCCTGAGGAGGCAGCGCCTCTTTCTATCAGAGCACCGCTTTGAAGCGAAGCTCACCGGAGCGGTCGGCAACTATAATGCTCTTGCTGCGGCGGCTCCGCAGGTGGACTGGATCGGTTTTAGCGTCGCCTTCATCCAGTCACTCGGCTTGGAGCCAAATCTGATCACAACCCAATTGGTCCCCTATGACAATTGGATTCGCTACTTTGACACTGTCCGCTCGGCAAATTCGATCTTGCTCGATCTCGCCCAAGACGTTTGGCGCTATGTCAGCGATGATTACTTGACGAGTCGGACCGTCGCCGCCGAAGTGGGATCTTCGACGATGCCGCAGAAGGTAAACCCGATCGACTTTGAGAATGCCGAGGGGAATCTCGGGCTGGCGAATGCTCTCCTGATGCACTATGCCCAAAAGCTACCCGTCTCACGTCTCCAACGCGATCTCTCTGATTCCACCGTGCGGCGAACGTTTGGAGAAGCGCTCGGGCATACGCTTGTCGCCTACGTCAGCCTCGTGCGCGGCCTCGACCGGGTACAAGCGAATGAGGATAAGCTACGCGCGGACTTGATTTCCCACTGGGAGGTCGTCGCCGAGGGCGCGCAGACAATATTGCGGGCTGCAGGGATCAGCGGGGCATACGAAGAGCTCAAGGCCGTGACCCGGGGCAAAAAGCTGACGGAAGCAGATTATCAAACCTGGGTCAAGGGGCTTGGCGTGGACGAATCCGTCAAAACGCGGCTCTTCGCTTTGACCCCACTGACATACATCGGCCTGGCGCCGGAACTCGTAGACCGCGCGCTCGCTGATTCCCACTGACTCACTAGATTTTGAGGAGGAACACCGTGGCCGTCACTGTAGTGCTTGGAACTCAATGGGGGGATGAAGGAAAAGGCAAAGCCATTGATTTTCTTGCGGGCAAATTCGATTTTGTCGCACGTTTTAACGGCGGGAACAATGCCGGACACACTGTCATCAATTCCTTCGGCACTTTTAGGATTCACCTTGTCCCTTCCGGCATATTTTATCCACACACACGCTGCTTAATTGGAGGCGGCGTGGTCATAGACCCTGCGGTTTTGATCCAGGAGTTGGGTGACCTCGAGGCAGCGGGTGTGCACGTTGGGAAACGCCTCTCGATTTCCCCCCGCGCGCATTTGATTATGCCCTATCACCGCATCCTGGATGGTCTCTACGAAGACGCCAAGGGCAAGGGCGCGATCGGCACGACGCGCCGTGGTATCGGGCCTGCCTTTGCGGATAAGGTTAGCTACAACGGCATTCGCGTGGGCGATTTGGCCGATCCCGAGGTCTTTGAAGACAAGCTCCGTGCCCAGCTCGCCGTCAAGAATAAACTCATTGTCGCGCTTGGCGGAGCGCCAATCGATTTCAAGGAAACCTACACGAGCTACCTCGGATACTATGAGATGATCAAAAAGTTCGTCGCCGAGCTGGCTCCGATCGTCCATCAAGGATTGAAAAAGAACAAGTTCCTGCTCGAACAGGCCATGGGGACTTTTCTCGACCCTGATTGGGGCACCTATCCCTTTGTGACCGCCTCGACCACTCTCGCGTCCGCCGCGACCGGCGGCTTGGGCATTCCGCCGCGCGAAATCACACATGTGCTCGGAGTTACCAAGGCCTACACGACGCGCGTCGGCGCCGGCCCGATGCCGACGGAAATTGTGAACCCACAGGAAAGATCGATACGAGATGCTCTGACCGAGGTCGCCGCCACTACAGGGCGCACACGCCGCGCGGGGTGGCTCGACCTCGAACTTGTTCGGTCAGCGGCCCAGCTCAGCGGCATTGACGGGCTATTCGTGACCAAGCTCGACGTGCTCAGCCAGTTCGAGACGATACAGGTCGGTGTCGGATACCAATGGAACGGCAAGCGGGCTCGCTATTTTGACATTCCCCCGTACCGTCTCCGCGACGTTCATCCGATCTATCGTCAACTGCGCGGCTGGCAGAAAGACATTCGCGAGGTGCGTCGCTTCGCCGACTTGCCGCGCCAAGCGCAGCGCTATATCGAGTTCATCGAAGAACAAACCGATGTGCCGGTTCACTGGATATCCGTTGGGCCGGAGCGTCAAGCGACTATCAAACGGTAAGCACGCGCAACAAGCGGTAATTATGCTATACTGATACGCAATCATCTAGGCCACCCAAGGATGACCTTCTGACCCTGTGTCCCAACTGCGTTTAGTGAAGGGGAGCTCTGCCAATGAGTGGCTATTCTTAGTTGTGGGGTAGATCCTGGGATAAATGGCGTCTTTGTACTGTCTTGTCGTGAGTTCGCGCTTGACCTCTGACCCGCGAGCGGCCGCTCTGCTGGCCGACGCGCACACCCTCTCTCTAACCAGCCTACTTGGCCTGGAATGCAAAGACCTCTACTTCATCCAAGGAACTCCCTCTCCCACCGATCTCGAACGACTCGCGTCTCAGTTGCTCGTCGATCCCGTTGCCCAGCGGGGCGAGTGGCGCGCGGTTGGCGACCCACCCGAAATCACGGATGGGCAGTTCATAGAGGTCGCGTTGCGACCAGGGGTGACGGACCCGGTCGCCGCCCAGATCATGCACTACGCGCAGGTGCTTGGCATCTCGAACGTAAAGCGGGCGGCGACCGGACAGCGTTTTGTTGTCCACGGCTCGCACCTCCTCTCCCCAAGCGAACTCCACACTCTGGCCTGCCGACTCCTCTTCAATCCCGTCATACAGCGCTATGCCCTCGGACCGATTGACCCTGTCTTTCCTCAAGACCAACAAGCACGGGACGCAGTCGATTACATTCCCTTGACGCAGTTGGGCGGGGAAGGGCTGATGTCCGTGTCGCGTGAACGCCGCACGGCGCTCGATCTCTCGGAAATGCTCGCCATCCGGGCGCATTATCGCGAGGCAGGACGCGAACCGAGCGATGTCGAACTCGAGACGATCGCACAGACGTGGAGCGAGCACTGCGTTCATAAAACCTTTCGGGCGCAGATCGACCTTGCGTCTCCCAGCGATCCTGCTTCGCATCAAATTGTCGATAACCTACTCAAGACCTATGTCCGTGCCGCAACGGAGACGATCCATGCGCCCTGGGTGCGCTCTGCCTTTGTGGACAATGCCGGCATCGTCGATTTCGACGACGAATTCGAAATTTCGTTCAAAGTGGAGACCCATAATCACCCTTCCGCCATCGAGCCCTTTGGGGGTGCGAATACGGGGATTGGAGGTGTGATCCGCGATATTATCGGCGTATCGGCCAAGCCGATTGCGGCGACGGATATCCTGTGCTTTGGGCCCCAAGATCTCGATCCCACCCAGTTGCCCGAAGGGGTGCTCCATCCGCGCCGCATCCGCTCCGGCGTCGTCGCCGGAATTCAAGACTATGGGAATAAAATCGGCATTCCGACCGTAAATGGGGCCGTCCTATACGATCCGGGCTACACCGCGAACCCGCTCGTGTTTTGCGGTTGCGTTGGGCTCGCCCCCAAGGGTTCCCATCCCCGCTCTCCTCACCCCGGCGACCGGGTGATTGTCCTCGGCGGGCGGACGGGACGTGACGGCCTGCGCGGGGCGACCTTTTCATCGATGACCATGGATGCTCAGACGGGCGAGGTGTCGGGTGCCTCGGTCCAGATCGGGGACCCGATCACGGAAAAAGGGCTCATCGAAGTGATGGTCCGCGCGCGGGACGCGCGACTCTATCATGCGATCACAGACTGCGGTGCCGGCGGCCTTTCCTCAGCAGTAGGCGAAATGGCGCGCGACTGCGGCGCCCAAGTAGACTTGAGCCAGGTGCGCCTAAAGTACACGGGGCTGGCACCTTGGGAGGTCTGGCTCTCTGAAGCCCAAGAGCGCATGGTGCTAGCCGTTCCCGATTCCTCTCTCGTCCAACTTCAGGCCCTGTGCGATCTCTTTGAGGTCGAGCTCACCGATATCGGAGTCTTTAACGATTCGAAACGGCTCGTCGTGCGTTACGGGAGCAAGGTGGTCCTCGATCTGCCGAACGCGTTCCTGCACGATGGAATGCCCCAGCGGCACTTGCCTGCGATAATCCCGCAAACACCCGCAAGCCATGCGATCGACGAACCCACACACATCTCGGATTTCAACGCGACCTTGCTCCAACTCCTGGGCCATCCCAACATCTCGTCCAAGGCAGATATAATTCGCGTTTACGATCACGAAGTCCAGGGTGGCACCGTGGTGAAACCGCTTACCGGCGTCTCCAACGACGGCCCGTCCGATGCTTGTGTCATCAAGCCCTTGGGCACACGAGGAGCACGCGCGGTTGTCCTGGCCAACGGGGTCAACTCTGAGTTCGGCAAACTCGACCCTTACCGAATGGCGGTGAGTGTCGTCGACGAAGCAATTCGCAATGCCGTGGCCGTTGGAGCCGATCCCTCTCGTATTGCGCTGCTGGACAATTTTTGCTGGGGAGATCCGCTGAGACCTGATTCTCTTGGCGGACTGGTGGAAGCGGCCCGCGGCTGCCACGATGCCGCCTTGCATTATGGCACGCCGTTCATCTCCGGCAAGGACTCGCTTAACAACGAATATATCGGCACCGACGGAGAGCGCCATTCGATACCTCCGACGCTCCTCATCTCCTCCATTGGCATCATCGACGACATCGCTCACGCCGTGACCATGGACCTTAAGGAACCAGGCGATGTCCTCTACCTCCTCGGCGAAACTCGCCCCGAGCTCGGCGGCAGTCATTTGCATCTGGTTGAACATCGCAGTTCAGAAATCGCAGATTTGAATTCCTCCGTCCCTTCCCTCCCGCCCCACACCCCCGCCCTCTACCGCACGCTCCATCAAGCCATCCAAGCCGGGTCGGTCCGAGCGTGCCATGACCTCAGCGAGGGAGGCCTTGCCGTCGCCGCCGCGGAAATGTGCATCGGAGGGAAACTAGGAATGGCGCTCTCACTGGAAAGCGCCGATCCCGTAACCGCCCTCTTTAGCGAATCGAATGGGCGTCTACTCGTCGAGGTGCGCGCCGCAGATGGGGCCGGCTTTGAAGCCTATTTCAAATCCCTGAGGGACCAAGTCGCCCGAATCGGAACGGTCACCAAGGATGACCATCTATCCATCGGCATAGGGCAGGCACGCCTGATTGACCTGCCCGTAGACAATCTCGTCAACACCTGGAACCATTCGTACAGAAATCCGAAATCATAAATCCTAAATCTGAAATTACATGTCTCTCCCACGTGCACTCATATTAGGCTACAGATCATGCCACGGGCACGAACCGTGATCACGAAGCGGCACTCGCGTTTGAACTAGCGGGGGCCCGGCCGGAAATCGTCCATCTTAACCAACTCCGTACGGGAGATAGGACCTGGGGCGACTTTCAAATCCTGGCCCTTCCTGGCGGGTTCACCTATGCGGACGCTCTCGGCGCGGGCAAACTCCTGGCGCTCGACCTTACCGTCTATTTCGCCGATGAGGTCGCCCGGTTCATTTCCAGCGGCAAACCCGTGATCGGCATCTGCAATGGATTTCAGGCCCTGGTCAAGGCCGGCCTCTTGCCGTTTCCTTTCGCCGAGCAGGAGACAAGCGCGGCGACGCTCACCTTCAACGCTTCAGGACGTTTCGAGTGCCGCTGGGTAACGCTCACGCCCGTGTCAAATACTTGTTTGTGGACGCGCGGACTATCGGATCCGATCTATTGCCCGGTGGCGCATGGCGAGGGCAATTTCGTGCCGCGCGATGATGCCGTCCTGGCCCGCCTCGCGACGGCCGGTCAGATCGCGCTGCGCTATGCACAACCGGATGGCAAGCCTGCTCAGGGCGCCTATCCGCTTAACCCAAACGGGTCACGCGCCGACATCGCTGGCATCTGCAATGCGGAAGGAAACGTGCTCGGCCTGATGCCGCATCCGGAAGACCACATCCAGCCCTATCAACATCCACGCTGGAGCCGCGGCGAATCAGGACAGATGGGTCTGGCGCTCTTCATGAACGGTGTGCACTATGCCAGCCAACTCTGACAGAGGCATGATCTGTAGCCTAGCCCACCTGTCCCGCGTTTTCCAGCGGGGTTGTGGGCGTCCTCTGGATCCTAACGTCGTTACATGATGGAGAGCAATAATGCTTAGCAAAACCGACATCCGTGCCGTACTACCAATGGCCCTCGACGAAACTCGTCTTCCCTTGGAGGGCAAGCAATCCGGCAAAGTACGGGACATCTATTCCCTGCCAGGTGAACGGCGGTTATTTGTGACCACGGACCGCCTTTCGGCGTTTGATCGCATTCTCGCTTGCGTTCCATACAAAGGCCAAGTTCTGAATCAGCTCTCTGCGTGGTGGTTTGGCCAAACGGCGGATATCATCTCGAACCATGTGGTCGCCGTGCCCGACCCGAATGCCCTCATCGCGGTAGAGGCCAGCCCCTTTACTGTTGAGGTCGTCGTTCGCGGCTATATCACGGGCGTCACGTCGACGGCTCTGTGGTACCGGTACTCGCTGGGGGAACGCGACATCTACGGTTATCATTTTCCGGAAGGGCTTGCCAAAAACGCCGCCTTGCCCGAGCCCATTATTACTCCGACCACCAAGGGGGGGATCACGGGACACGACGAACGCTTGACCTGTGCTCAAGTAGTCGAAAAAGGCATTCTTGACGCGACGACTTGGGACCAGGTGCAGGCAGCTGCGCTGGCCCTGTTCAAGCGCGGTCAAACGACCGCCGCGCACGCGGGCTTGATTCTCGTGGACACCAAATACGAATTCGGTCGCACCCGTGACGGACGCGTGCTCTTGATCGACGAAGTGCATACCCCCGATTCCTCGCGCTTTTGGAAAGCGGATTCCTATCCCGAGCTCTTCGCCAGCGGAGAGGAACCGGAGAATTTTGATAAGGAATTTGTCCGCCTCGCGTACGCGGAGCGCGGCTACCGGGGCGACGGTCCGACACCTGAGATGCCGGACGATCTGTGGGTCGGCGCGAGCGAGCGCTATATTCGCATCTACGAAATGCTCACCGGGCAAACTTTCTCGCCGGGCGCGTATCCCGTTGAGCCGAGGTTAGAAAAGAATCTAGCACAGACGGGAGTTTTGGAATGACCCAGCCGCTCGTCGTCATCATTATGGGATCCAAAGCCGACGAGGCGCACTGCCAAAAGATTGCCGAGGCGGCCCGCGGTTTCGGCCTTGCCGTAGCACTCCGGGTGGCATCCGCGCACAAAACGCCCCAGCACGCCCTCGCGATCCTCGAGCAATTCGAACGGGATGAGCGTCCCAAAGTGTATATCACCGTAGCAGGGCGGAGCAACGCGCTTTCAGGCTTTGTCGACGGCTCTGTGTCCGCCCCGGTCATCGCGTGTCCGCCAATTGGCGAGTCCTTTGGTGGGGCAGATGTTTATTCCTCTCTTCGCATGCCGTCCGGAATCGCCACAGCGGTTGTTCTCGAGCCGGCGAATGCCGCACTGCTCGCCGCCAAGGTTTTGGGTCTCGTCGACCCTGCTGTTCATCATCGGATCGTCGAATTCCAGACGAAGCAGGCCGACAAGATCAAAAAGGATGATAGGGAGATGAATCCGTGAGCCTGTACGAATATGAAGATCACCCGAACGAAGAATGTGGGATTGTCGGCATCTATGCGCCGAATGAGGAAGTGGCGCGGATGGCCTTTTTCGGCCTGTTCGCGCTTCAGCACCGCGGGCAGGAAGCGGCAGGGATTGCCGTCTCCGACGGCCGGACCGCGCGCGTGCACAAGGATATGGGACTTGTTACTCAAATCTTTAACCAAGAGACTCTTGCGCAATTGCAGGGTCACTATGCCATCGGACACACCCGCTACTCGACGACCGGCTCCTCGGCCTTGCGCAACGCTCAACCCTTCCTCCTCGAGACCCGCCACGGCCCATTGGCCGTCGCCCACAACGGGAATTTGGTGAACACGGCCGAGCTCCGTCTCCAACTTCTCCGCCGCGGTGTGGGGCTCTCCTCCTCGTCGGACAGCGAAGTGATTACGATGATGCTCGCCGGCGCGGAAGGCGAGACATGGCCCGACCGGATTCAGAATACCATGGGAGCGTGGCGCGGCGCATTCTCGCTGACGATCCTCACCCGCGACGGCGTTTATGCCGTACGTGATCCGTGGGGCTTTCGACCACTCAGCGTCGGCCGCCTGCCGAGCGGCGGGCACGCGGCCGCCTCCGAAACGGGGGCGCTCCGCACACTCGGCTGCGAATCGATCCGTGAAGTGGGACCGGGCGAGATTGTCACGCTCAACAACGGCAGCCCGAATGTCCGTCAAGCGCTTCCCCCCATGCCGGAGCTGGCCCGCTGCGTGTTTGAACATGTCTACTTTTCACGTCCCGACAGCTTCTGGGACGGCCGGCTCGTGCACCAAGTCCGGCAGCGTCTTGGCGAGGAACTGGCCCGTGAGGGGGCCGTCGATGCGGATGTGATCATTCCGGTTCCCGACTCGTCCATGCCGGCCGCGATTGGTTATTCGCGCGTTTCTGGCATTCCGTACAATGAGGGCTTTACCAAAAACCGCTATATCGCGCGCACCTTTATCCAGCCGACTGACTCTTTGCGCAAACAGGGTATCGCGCTGAAATTCAATGCTCTCGAAGATAACCTCAGGGACAAGCGCGTCGTGATGATAGACGACAGCATCGTCCGCGGAAATACGGCCGGCCCGCTCGTCAAGCTCCTGAAAGATGCGGGCGCGAAAGAGGTGCACGTTCGGATTACGTGCCCTCCGATCGCGCACCCTTGCTACATGGGTGTGGACATGGGCACCTATGACGAACTCATCGCCCATCGCATGTCGGTGGATGAAATCTGCGATCACATCAACTGCGACTCACTGCACTTCCTATCGCTCGAAGGAATGATGCGCGCGGTCGGCCGGTCCGGCGGCTACTGCCAGGCGTGCTTTACGGGCAATTATCCGATCGACATCAGCGAGTTGCAGGCTAAAACAAGCTTTGAAACGAGCATGGCATGAACGGGAACTTGAATGTTCTTCTCATCGGCTCCGGCGGGAGAGAACACGCTCTCGCGCACAAGCTCTCACAGTCGCGACGCCTCTCCAAACTCTATATCGCTCCAGGCAATGCGGGGACCGGATCGGCCGGCGAGAATGTTCCCATTAATGCAGATGATTCGCCAGGCTTGGTTACCTTCGCTCGGGCCAAAAGTATCGATCTCGTCGTCGTCGGGCCGGAGGCACCGCTCGCCCAAGGGCTGGCGGATGATCTGCGCGCCGCGGGGATCCACGTTTTCGGTCCTTCCAAAAATGCGGCACAGATTGAGGCATCCAAAAGCTTTGCCAAGAGCTTTATGGAGCGCCACCGCATTCCGACGGCGCGCTATGCTACCTTTTCCGATTTTGCCGCCGCCGAAGCCTATCTTTCCAGGGTGGACCATCCCATTGTGATCAAAGCCTCTGGTCTGGCGGCGGGCAAAGGTGTAATCATACCGGAGAGCATGGAGGAAGCACGGGCTGCCCTCGAGGGCATTTTGCAGAAACGTGAATTTGGGGCCGCGGGCGACGAGGTCGTGATTGAAGAACGCCTGAGCGGGGAAGAGGTCTCTCTCCTTGCTTTCACCGATGGCTCCGCCGTCAAGCCGATGCCCCCTGCCCAGGATCACAAGCGCCTCCTTGATAATGATCAGGGTCCAAACACCGGCGGCATGGGCGCGT
>JAMDCU010000143.1:0-2476 GCA_023489485.1 Chloroflexota bacterium | reverse complement strand
CAAGATAAAGGCACCGTGGTTTTTCACGCCGGAACGCGGGTGGCGGACGGCAAGGTCGTCACCGCGGGGGGCCGCGTGCTCGGCGTCACCGGATGGGCGCCCTCACTGCAATCTGCGCTCGCCTCTGCCTACCAGGCGATTGAGAGCATCCACTTTGAGGGAATGCAATATCGAAGAGATATAGGTCACCACGCGCTCGGATCGCCCGAATCAATCCGTTCACCCCAACCCACCCCGCCGGAGCAAGTGTCCGCTTTGCGTTCCCGTGATGTTCACGGGCGCAATCCGTTTCCAGCCTACAGGTCTGCCGGAGTCGATATCGACGCCGGGAATCGAGCGGTCGACTTGTTCCGGGAGGCCGTCCGCTCCACTTACGGCCCCGAGGTGCTCGCCGGAGTCGGCGCGTTCGGAGGAATGTTCGACGCAACCGCGCTCAAAGGAACAGAGAATCCCATCCTCGTCGCCTCGACAGATGGTGTGGGGACCAAGGTCAAGATCGCAGCCCAGTCCGGCAGCTACGAATCGCTCGGTCGCGATATTGTCAATCACTGCATCGACGACATTCTCGTCCAAGGCGCCCGACCGCTCTTTTTCCTCGACTATATTGCCAGTTCCAAGCTCGAGCCCGAGCGAGCGGCTGCACTCGTAGGCGGCATGGCCGCGGCATGCGGGGAAGCGGATTGCGCGATCCTTGGTGGAGAAACGGCCGAGATGCCGGCGGTCTACTCCGGGGACGAATTCGACGTCGTCGGCACGATCGTTGGGCTAGTGGATAGAGTCAACGTTCTCCCCAGGCCAAACATGCAGGTGGGCGACAAGCTAGTTGGTCTTGTTTCTTCGGGCCCACACACGAACGGTTATTCGCTCATTCGTAGAGTCTTCCAGGACACCCCCTTGGACGCTGTCCTTCCTGAGCTGGGCATGCCTCTTGGCCAAGCGTTGCTCGCCCCTCACCGTTCCTATCTGCCCTTGCTCAAACCCCTGCTAGATGAGCCGGCGCTCAAGGGACTCGTTCATATTACGGGCGGAGGGTTCCTGGAGAATATCCCGCGTACCCTCCCGCCCGAGCTTGGCGCGGCAATTCAACTGGGGAGCTGGCCGGTGCCTCCGCTGTTCTCCTTGATCCAAGAGCGCGGCAATGTCGAGCGAGACGAAATGTTCCGCGTCTTTAACATGGGAATAGGAATGATCGCGATTGTATCGTCAGCCGAGCTGGAGGCATTTCGGAAAGCGATACCAGAGGAGACGTTTCTCATCGGCGAACTAGTTCCCGGCAACAGAAAGGTGACCCTCGCTTGACCAATTCTTCCCTTCCCGTCGGCTTGCCTGATTCCCACGCCCGCGAGACCGTTGCCAGGCTCGTCGTGCTCATCTCAGGCAATGGGTCCAACTTGCAGGCGATCCTGGATGCCTGCTCAACCGCCAGCCTGCAAGCTCAAGTGGTCGCCGTCATTTCGAACAAGCCCGATGCCTTTGGCCTCGAACGTGCGCGCAAGTCGAATGTGCCTGCGCTTGTCGTCCCCGCGCAGCCAAAGGCGCCGGACCGCCGCGTCTATGATTCACAACTGGCCGATACCGTTGCCACCTTTCTTCCCGATTGGATCGTGTTAGCAGGATGGATGCGCATACTTACCTCAAGCTTTCTCGATCGTTTTCCCAACCGCGTCCTCAACCTGCACCCGGCGCTCCCCGGCACCTTTCCAGGTACTCACGCAATCGAGCGAGCGTGGGATGCCTATCATCGCGGTGAGATCCACCAAACAGGGGTCATGGTGCACATCGTCCCTGACGAAGGCGTCGACTGTGGTCCCGTGCTCGGCCAAGAGACTGTCCCGATTCATGCGGGCGATTCGCCCGAACAATTAGAGACGCGCATTCACGCAACGGAGCATCGGCTCTTGGTTGCAGTGCTGCGGGAACTGGTCCAAACCACCTCCCCCCAGCGGTAGAAAGAGGTTGCATATGCCCCAAGCGATTCTTTCCGTCTATGACAAGACCGGTCTTGTCGAATTTGCCCACGGTCTCGCCGCCCTCGGCTGGACACTCCTTGCCTCCGGAGGCACGGCCAAGGCGCTGCGCGAGCATCAGATTCCGGTCAAGGAGGTCGCCGAGTATACCCAATCGCCCGAAATCCTCGGCGGTCGCGTCAAGACTCTGCATCCTGCGATCCACGGCGGCTTGCTCGCACGTCCCACCGAGACCGACCGCTCCGAGCTGCGTTATCTTGGATGGGACTATATTGACCTCGCCGCCGTCAATCTCTACCCCTTTGAGGAGACAGTGGCGAAGCCGAACGTTTCGCTCGCGGAAGCGATCGAGAATATCGACATTGGGGGAGTAACACTCATCCGCGCGGCCGCCAAGAACTATGCCCGGGTGACACTTGTCACTGCTCCCGCAGACTATCCAATGGTCCTCCAGGCATTGCAGGGGGGTGGCATAAGCGAAGAGACGCGCCAGCGTTTGGCCATCAAAG
>JAMDCU010000049.1 GCA_023489485.1 Chloroflexota bacterium | reverse complement strand
AGAGTTCGCGGTCTGTGCGAGATCGCCAGATCTTGCGGTCTGTGCGATATGCGCCAGGCGCTCCAGGCTGAGCGAGAGATGGACCCCGCGTTTATTCCCACTAAGAGTGTGGATTTCGTCCACGATCACGGTCTGCACAGTCCGGAACATGTGGCGGGCGCGCGGGCTCGTGAGCATAAGGTAGAGCGATTCCGGCGTCGTAATGAGGATGTGCGGTGGCTTTTTCCACATTGCGTTCCGCACATGACTCGGCGTATCGCCCGTGCGGACGGCGACACGGAGAGGGGGGAGTTCTTGTCCTAGCCGCGCGGCCGCGGCGCGGATACCGTCGAGCGGCACTCGCAGGTTGCGCTCAATATCATTGTTGAGTGCCTTGAGCGGAGAAATGTATAAGAGACGGACGCCGGAAATCTTGTCTTGAGGCGCTTTACGCTTTCGCCCGACCGTCTGCCGTCGACTGTCGCCTGTGGCTGTTCCGGGGGCTGACCGCGTTCCATCGTCAACTTGCCGGTAGAGATCGTCGATCGCCCAAAGGAAGGCGGCGAGTGTCTTGCCGGATCCGGTAGGCGCGAGGATGAGTGTGTGCTCACCGCGCTGGATGGGCGGCCAGCCTTGGGCCTGTGGCGGAGTAGGTTCGCCAAATGTTTCACGGAACCAAAGGCGGACAGGCGTAGAGAAGCTGTCGAGCGGATCAGTCATCGTCGGCACCTCGTGACTCGATTGTATTGTGAGGATGGGGCGGTGTCAAGTTCCGTGAAAAGAATGGCCCAGGGCATGCCCTGGGCCGAGGAAAGTAAGAAAGAGCATTCTCATTTTCGTCGCACGACCGGGATGGAACCGGCCGAAATTAGTTCGCCCTCCGCGGCCTGCACATTCATGACGCTGACCGCGGCGGCGACTGCCTGGGCGATCTTGTGAAACGCCAGTGCGTAAGGCGTGTCGGGATGGGTTACCGTGATAGGCTTGCCAGTGTCACCACCGACCCGTATGGCCACGTCCAGGGGGATCTCCCCGAGGAAAGGCACGTCAAGACGTTCGGCCATCTGGCGTGCGCCGCCGTGGGCGAAGATGTCGGTGCGTTCGTTGCAGTGCGGGCAGATGAAATAGCTCATGTTCTCGACGACGCCGATGACGGGCACTTCCAACTTGCGGAACATGGTGATGCCTTTGATCACATCCGCGAGCGCGACATCCTGCGGCGTGGCGACGACGACGCCCCCGGTCAGTGGGACGGATTGAGCGAGCGTCAACTGGGCATCGCCCGTGCCCGGAGGCAGGTCGATCACGAGGTAATCGAGTTCACCCCAGTCTACATCCGTCAAGAACTGGCGAATGGCGCTGTGCAGCATAGGCCCGCGCCAGATCACCGCCTGATCGGGCGGAACGAGAAAGCCCATCGACATGAGCTTGACCCCGTACGCCTCGAGCGGGATGATATGCTGTTCGTCGCGAGCTCTCGGCGGCTCATTGACCCCCATCATGATGGGAATATTCGGTCCATAGATGTCCGCGTCCATGAGACCAACCTTGGCGCCGCTCTGTGCCAACGCAATCGCCAGATTAACCGAGACGGTCGTCTTGCCGACGCCCCCTTTGCCGCTCGCGACCGCGATCGTAGACTTGACCGGGATACTCAACCGGCCGCTGATTCGCTTGTCGGTGGGCACGTTCGCGTCCCATTTGATATTGACTTGCTTGGCCCCGAGAGCCATGACGGCCGTGCGCGCTTCGCTCTCGATCTGGTTGCGCAGGGGGCAGGCCGGGGTGGTCAGGACAATCGTAAAGTTCACGGCATCATTCTGAATCTTGATGTCCCTGACCATTCTCAAGGAAACCAGATCACGATGGAGCTCGGGCTCGTTCACCTTGCCGAGCACGCTTAAGACCTGCTGTTCGGTGATCATCTATAATCCTTTACCGATGAATTCGAGGTTTGGGAAAAGCGCAAATCCTCAGGAAACTATTATAGCAGATTTCGTGCGACGACGGGCAAGTCCTACTCACTCAGCAGTAAATTCATCGGGTTCTCTAGCAGCGCCTTGAAATCCTGCATGAATTGCGCCGCTTGCGCCCCGTCCGCCACACGATGGTCCACAGACAGAGTTGCTTTCATCATCTGAGCGACCTGCACCTCATCGCCGACGACGACCGGCCGCTTGACGACTGCGCCCACGGCCAGGATCGCCGCCTCAGGAGGATTAATAATGCCGGTGAATTCTTCGGCGCCATACATGCCGAGATTGGTGACCGAAAAGGTGCCGCCAGTCACATCCTCCGCGCGCATCCGGTTGACGCGCGTTCGTTCTACGAGTGCATGTGACTCGCGCGCCAGTTCCTTGAGTGATTTCTTGTCCGCATCGTGGAGGACGGGCGTGATGAGGCCTGCTTCCAAGGCGACCGCAATCCCAATATTGATCGAGTTGTGCAACTGCAGCTTGTCGTTCTGATAAGAAGCGTTAAAGAGAGACCATTTCTTGATCGTTCTGGCGGCGGCGGCGACGATGAGATCGTTGACGGAGACCTTGTCCTCGTCGGGAGCGAGTTTGTTCAATTGCTCGCGCATACGCATGGCTTCGCTCATATTGATTTCAAACGTGACGTAAAAGTGCGGCACCGTCCGCTTGCTCTCGGCCATCCGGCGCGCGATAGCTTGGCGCATACGCGAGAGCTCTATTTGCTGTCCTGGCGCGGCTGGTGCGGGAGCCGGCGTTAGTTGTGCGGGCGCGGGCGGCGGGGTGAGGCGAGCAGGCGCGGGAGGGGCCGATGGTGGCGCGGCGGGGGCACGCGGAGGTTGAACCTGACGCTGGGCGATATAGTCTTCCACATCGCGTTGGACGATTCGGCCGCCTGGGCCGGTGCCGGAGATCTCGCCCAGTTCGATGCCCTCGGCTTTTGCCATGCGCCGGGCGAGCGGAGACGCCTTGGTCCAACCATCACGGCTCTCGGCACGCGCAGGTGCAGGTGCTCCGGCCGTCGCGGGAACAGGTGTGGGCTGAACGGCCGCCGCAGTAGGCGCCTTTTGAGCAGGAGTCGGGGCTGAAGCGGCCTCTTCCGGAGACGCGACAATCCCGATCACCGTCCCGACGGGGACGGTTTCGCCAGGTTGTACCAGAATCTTTTGGAGTATTCCGGAAGCAAAGGATTGAATCTCGACGGTGGCCTTTTCGGTGTCCACCTCTGCAATCGCTTCGCCTTCGGCAACCCGGTCTCCCTCTTTCTTCAGCCAGCGTGCAATGACGCCAGAGGTCATGTCAAAGCCGAGGGAAGGCATAAGGATGTTCGTCGCCACGGTTCACTCTCTCCGTCCCTGGACTCGGCCGTCCACCATCTGTCTGGCCTGGTCTATCACTTGCTGTTCATTCGGAATCGCGAGCGCCTCGAGATTCTTGGCATAAGGTAGCGGAGCATCGGCGACGCCGATCCGCTCGACAGGCGCGTCCAGAAAGTCGAATGACTCTTTGCCGATTCGCGCGGCGATTTCCGCACCCATGCCGCCCGAGACCCAATCTTCCTCTACGATGAGAGCCCGATGCGTCTTTTGGACCGACGCATAAACCGGCTCCATATCCAGAGGACGCAGGCTGCGCAGGTCGATCACTTCTGCTTGGATTCCATCCCCGGCCAGCTTGTCGGCGGCGCTCAACGAGGGATAGAGCATTCGCGAGTAGGTGATGATGGTCAAGTCCTTGCCCGTGCGCTTGACGTCTGACCTTCCAAAGGGGATGGTGTAATCCCCGTCGGGTACTTCGCCGGTCACGCCGTACAAGCGCGAATGTTCGATGAACATCACAGGATTATCCGAGCGAATGGCCGTCTTCAAGAGCCCTTTGGCATCGTAAGGGGTCGCGGGCATCACGACGATGAGGCCGGGCAGGCTTGCGAACCAAGCCTCAAAGCTCTGCGAGTGAGTTGCGGCAAGCTGTCCCCAGCCCGCGGCGGTTCGGACGACGACAGGCGCCGTGATTTGCCCCCCGAACATATAGTGCACTTTGGCCGCATTGTTCACAATCTGGTCGATCGCGATGAGGCTGAAATTGATCGTCATTAGCTCGGCGACAGGGCGCAGGCCTCCCATCGCCGCGCCCACCGCCGTTCCGACGATCGCGGCCTCGGAAATGGGTGTGTCTTTCACACGCTTGTCCCCAAACTCGTCGTAGAGGCCACGCGTCACCGCGTATGTGCCCCCCCATACGCCGACCTCTTCGCCCATAATAAAGACGCGCTCGTCGCGTTTCATTTCCTCGCGCAAAGCCTCGCGAATGGCATCTCGATAACTCTTGGCCGGCATCAGGGCGCCTCCATGGCTTCCGGTACAAGGATGTCCTTGTACAGGTCGGCCGGCTCTGGCTGAGGACTCGACTCGGCGAAATCGACGGCCTCCTGGATGGTCGCATTCACTTCCTGGCCCAGATGCTCGAAATCCTCTTGAGTGGCGAGGTGGAGGTCGGCCAGTTTTTGTTCAAAGCGTTGGATGGGGTCCTGCTCGCGCGCCTTTTCAACTTCGGCCTTGGTGCGGTAGCGCTGCGGATCGCCCATCGAGTGGCCGCGGAAACGGTATGTCAGTGCCTCGATGAATTGCGGTCCTTCGCCGCGCCGCGCCTTGTCGGCTGACTGCTGGACAGCCTGGTACACGGCAAGGAGATCGTGACCGTCGATCCGCTCGGCAGGGATATCGTAGGCGCACGCCTTTTTGTACAGTTCCGTTACGGCCGAGGCACGCGCCACAGCCGTGCCCATCCCATACTGGTTATTCTCGACGAGAATCACAAGTGGAACCTTCCAAACGGCCGCCAGGTTCAAAGACTCGTGAAACATGCCGATGTTCGTGGCGCCATCGCCAAAGACACAGAGGGTGACACGCTGGAGATTCTGATACATGGAAGCGAGCGCCAGGCCGACGGCGAGCGGGATGTGACCTCCGACGATCGCATAGCCTCCCCAGAAATGGCGCTCCACATCGGCCAGGTGCATCGAGCCGCCTTTGCCTTTCGAAACCCCCGTCTCTTTCCCAAAGAGCTCTGCCATGAGCTTGTTTGGTTCCAGCCCGCGTGCGAGCGCATAGCCGTGATCGCGATAGTGTGTGATGACGTCGTCGTCGGGTTCGAGGGCACTCATCGCGCCGACGGCGATCGACTCTTCGCCGATATAGAGATGCAGGAATCCACCGATCTTGCCTTCGGTGTATGCCTGTTCTGCACGTTCTTCAAAACGCCGGATGAGCATCATCTGCCGCAGAAAATCAAGACCATCTTCACGGCTCAACGTCTCCTGGCTTTTCGTCACAGACGTCTTTGCAACATCCAGCGCCGTTGCTGATTTGTTTCTGCTCGTTACCATATCCTTATCCCTGAAAGGGGTTGTTGGGATGAATATTTGAAAAAGAACGTTGCCACACGCGGGCATATCACGCATGGAGCAACGCTCTGACCGCATGTCTGCAGTTTCAATTGCCCTTCAGCCATTAAAGGGCTTTGTCGTATAGATAGAATGACCCGACAGAATATTACCGCAAATTCGTTAATGAAACGTTAGGATTGCTCTCCTGGAATTAAAATGACCTTAGAGCCCATATCAAGAATTCCGCCCATTCTCGCTCCGCATATCGTCCTCTACCATCCGCGCAATCATCTGCCCCAGTCGTACCGAGTAGTTGGTCCCACGATCCTCTGGATAGATCTGAGTCGTATTCGCCAGGTAGAGGTGGCGCAAGGGGGTGCGATGGTCGGGGATCTGCTTCGAATAGTTGAGCGGCACAATCGGTTGAGCGGCTGCTTCCTTGAAATGCCACATCTCCTCGACCCAGTCCGGACTAAAGTCGGGATTGATCTTGCGCAAGTGCGGCAGATACGCGTTGAATAGTTCTTCGCGGCTCATTTGAAAAAAAGGGCTGGATGCATCGAGATAATTCGAGACATACATGACCCGCTTGTTGTTATAGACTTTTGGCTCGATAAAGTTGGTATGCTCGATCGTGGCGACAAAAGGAATGGATCGGTCTGCGACATTCATCCAGTAAATGGGCGACATGGATTGCTTCATCTTCAAGATGAGCAGGACCGCAGCCATGTACTTGGCCGCCTGCATCTTGGCGACGTAGTCGGAGGGTAATTCAGAGACGATTTTGAGCGTGGCGAAGGAGGGGGCAGTACAGATTATCCGGTCGAATGAAGCGTAGGCATTCCCATCCGCGAGCTCACGTTGGGCCGCTTGCGATGGGTCGTCTTCGGCAAACTGCAAGCCGCAGGCCGTGCCGTTCTCCGTCACAATACGCTTGACCGTCGTGCCGAGATAAATCCGGCCGGCCTGCTTACGAATCGCGTTCTCGAGGGCGTCGATCAGCACCTGGAAAGAGCCGCGCGGGTATCCGAGCACCTCTTTCGTCAAGCCTTTGCGTGAGCCGATGCGCAGGACAGTCTTGTACCACAACCAAACGAGGGGGATGTTTTCTGCCTCTTTGCCGAACTTGCCGCGGAACAATGGTCCCCACGCCTTGTTCCACGCCTGCCGGCCCGCGTATTTCTTAAGCCAGGTCGCCGCAGTGATTTTCTCATAATCGTCGAGCTTGTTACGCGCTTTTTGGAGGTATAGCGCCGTCAAACCCAGGCGGAAACGGTCCACCAATGGGAGGGGGGTAAAGCTGAGAATATCCATCGGCGTGACCCAATTCCAGATCTTGCCGCCATAGAACCACCCGGTCCTGGATGAGATCCACATGACACGGTCGCCCAGCCCCAGCTCCTCCATCTGTGCGACGATATGCGTGTCGCTCGTGAACCAGTGATGGTAGCCGCGCTCCAGTCGAGTCCCTTCAATGGGAAAAGTACCGGCAAGTCCGCCCAGTTCCGGCATCCGTTCGAACAGAAATGTTTGATAACCTCTTTTCCCCAATTCGTACGCGGCGGTCATCCCCGCAAACCCACCGCCGATGATGGCTATTCTTTCTTTTCCAACCTCCAACTCCCAACCTCCAACTTCCAACTTCTCGGAGCGTAGCGGAGACCCCGCGAACTTGGCGGGGCAATCTCTAGATATGGATCGCTTCTCCCATCGCATCCAGCGCCGCTTCGGCGACGACCTCGGTCAGGGTGGGATGCGCGTGCACGGCATGCGCAATCTCCGCAGGGGTCATTTCCATGGTTTTCGCGAGGCTCAGTTCGCCCGTGAGGTCTGTCACCTCCGGCCCGACCATGTGAATGCCCAGGATCTCCCCATATTTCTTGTCCACCACTAGCTTGACGAATCCCTCCGGCTCGCCGATGCCAAGCGCTTTGCCATTGGCCCGGAAGGGGAACTTGCCGATCCGGATATCGTGTCCGGCCTCTTTCGCCTGGGCCTCGGTCAGGCCGAAACTGGCGACCTGTGGGACACAGTAGGTGCAGCGCGGCATGTTGTTCATGTCGAGCACACGCGTCTCGCGGCCTGCCATGGCCTCGACCGCGACGATCCCTTGAGCGGAGGCCACATGGGCGAGGGGAAGCTTCATCGTGACATCGCCGATGGCGTAAATCCCCGGGACGTTCGTCTCCATCTTGTCGCCGATATCAATCGCTCCGCGCGTAGTCTTGACGCCGAGCGCTTCCAGGCCGAGATCCTCGCTGTTCGGCCGGACCGAAATGGCCACGAGGACCTTCTGGGCCGTTATCTCATCCGTCTTGCCATCGCTCGATACTTTCAGCCGGACCTGGTCCGGCTGCCTATCGGCGCTCTCCACCTTGGTGTTGACTCGGAACTTGACGCCCAGTTTCTGCATCGCCTTCTCGATCTCGGCGCTCACCTCGGCGTCTTCGCGGGGGAGCAGGTGCGGCAGCATCTCGACGACGGTCACATCCGCTCCGTAAGCGCTGTAAAGGTAAGCAAACTCCATCCCGATCGGGCCGGCGCCGACTATCACAAGCGGCGAGGGGCGCTCTCGCATCAGAATGGCTTCACGGCTGGTAATCACGTCCTTGCCGTCGATGGGGAGCCCGGGAATGGAAATGGGGCGAGCGCCGGTCGCGACGATAATGTTCTTGGCCGTGAGTTTGTCCCCATTCTTTTTGAGTTCGACTTGGTTTTGCCCGGTCAGCACCGCTTCGTCCATATAAACCTGGATCTTGTTCTTTTTCATCAAGAACTCGACCCCTTTGACCAGCCGGTTCGAGACGGTGCGGCTGCGGGCAACCGCCGCCGCGTAATCGGCAGAGAACTTGTCCACGGTGATGCCGAAATCCTTCGCTTTTTGGAAAGTGCGGACGACTTCGGCGTTTTTTAGCAGCGCTTTGGAAGGAATGCAGCCGATATTAAGGCAGACGCCTCCCAGAAACTCGCGCTCGACCAGCGCGACATGCAAGCCCAATTGAGCGGCGCGAATGGCGGCCACATAGCCGCCGGGGCCGCCGCCGATGACGATGAGATCAAATTGTGAATCCGCCATGAGAGCACCCTTTGTGAGAATGTGAGTAGTGTCGGGAGAACAAACCGCGTTCGATTTCTGCTGTTGGAGCGGCGTCGACTGCCGCGACAGCTCTTCCACCAAAGACTGTCGGCCAGTTTAGCACCGTGCAAGGGATTGGTCAAGTGGTTTGCAAAAAACAGGGGCAGCAGGGGAAAAATCCCTGCTGCCCTGCAATCGCGCTCGATGAGCAGGCTTGCCCCGCTCTAGAACTTGCGAAAGCGTGTGTGTACGGCGCCGCAGATGGGGCAGCGCTCGGGGGGGTCTCCTTCCATCGTATAGCCGCAAGATTCACAGACATAGATCGTGGGCAACTCTGCATCCTTCTTGGCGTCCACGGAGGTTTGCGATTGAGTGTAGAGCTTAAAGTGGACCTTTTCTGCCTCCATCGCGTTGCTCATGCTGCGGAGCGCGCCTTTCTCCTCCTGCGCTTCGGCGACGGCGATATAGGCCGGATACATCTCCTTGACCTCAAAGTTCTCTCCGTCAGCGCCCGCGCGCAAGTGGTTGGCCGTGTTCGTCACCCCGCCCAAGTTGCGCAGGTGATTGGTGGCGTGAATTTGCTCCGAGAAGGAAGCGGCCCGAAAGAGACGTGCCACATTTGCGAGGCCTTCGCGCTCGGCGGCTTCAGCATAAACGAGATAGCGCAAGTGGGCCTGGCTCTCCCCCGCAAAGGCGTCCTGCAGATTTTTCCGCGTCATGTCCTTCATCAGTGAACCTCCTTGTCGAACATTTTCGAATTTATATAGGGCGAGTCAGTCGGATTCCGGAATCACGTCTGCGTCGCTTCGTCCACAACCCTACCCCTTGATCACGAACGCTCTTTACTCAGCCTCATCACCATTATACCACGATGCGAGCATAAGAAAAAAACGAGCCCGCCGGGTTTACCGGCGGGTAGGGGTTTGCACTCTCCTCACTCGGGTCGTTTGAACATGTATCCGACCCCGTGCTCCGTGAGAATATACTTGGGGTTGGCCGGGTCTTGTTCGATCTTCCTTCGCAAATAGTTGATATAAACCCGCAAGTATTCAGTCTCACCCCCGTACTCCGGGCCCCACACCTTGCGGAGCAGGTCCGCGTGGAGCATGACGCGGCCGGCGTTCCGAACAAGCTGCGTGAGGAGCTTGTATTCGGTCGGGCCGACTTTGACCTCCTGACCGCGAACCGTGATCTTGCGCTGTTGGAAATCCATGACAAAGTCGTCGCAGACGAACGGCGGGTGGGTCATGATATCTTCGCTCGGAGCCGCACGCCGCAGGACGGCCTCCACCCGGGCAAGCAGTTCGTGCACGCTAAAGGGCTTGCGCACGTAATCGTCCGCACCATGCGCCAAGCCTTTGACGACATCAACTTCCTGGTCTTTGGCCGTGAGCACGATCACGGGCACGGCCGAGAACTCGCGAATCTTTTGGAGGACGTCAAAGCCGTCCATGCCGGGGAGCATGATATCAAGAATAATGAGATCCGGCCCCTCTTTTTCCGCCATCGCCAGCCCGCTCGGGCCGTCCATGGCCGTGATGACCTTGAAATGCTGAGCTTCGAGGTTCGAGCGAACCAGTTTGACTAGATGCGGCTCGTCGTCTACGACGAGGATTTTCGCAGGTCGCATGTGTCTCTCCTTTAACAAACGGAATTATAGCAAAGTTAAAAGAGAGCGTCAACGACCCGTGGGGCTTTTAGCCCTGCTTGTTCACCGACGGCATGATCGTGGTCGGCTGCGGTCTTTTCATAGTCGTCGCTTGATAAGCGAGCACAACCGCAAAGAGAGCCAGCCCGATGAGATCCAGGCTGGTTGCCGGATAAATGAGAATCAAGCCTGCGACGACGAGGATGATGCGCTCGATCCAGGATGCTTTCCTTAGCAGCCACCCGCCGACTCCCATGGTGAGCGCCGTGATGCCGACGAGAGCGCTAACGGTCGCAAAGATAATGTTGAGGAGGTTGCCCTGGAGTAACAAGCCCACGCCCTCGGGAGCCAGCGTAAACATGAAAGGCACGACGAACGCGGGCAGCGTGTATTTCCACGCCATCATCATCGTCTTATAGGGATTGCCGCCTGTGATAGCCGAAACGGCAAAGGGGGAGAGACCGACCGGGGGAGAGACCTCGGAGAGAATCGCATAGTAAAAGATGAACATGTGCGCGGCAAAGTCGGGCACGCCCATTCGGATCAAGGCCGGGGCGGCGAGCACGGCGGCAATGATGTACGACGCCGTGATGGGGAGCGCGAGACCAAGCACCCAAACGGCCAACGCGGTGTACACCAGACCCAAAAACAGGTTCGCTCCTGCTGCGTCGATGATGAGTCCTGACAGTTTCAAGCCCAAGCCGGTCAGCGTAAAGACGCCGATAATGATGCCCGCCGCCGCCGTGGTCGCCACCACAGAAAGGACTTGTTTGGCGCCCCCTTCCAGCGAGCGGACGAGCCGTATGGCAGGGTTGTCCGGGGAGCGTGTCAGCACGGCCACGACGATGCCGACGAGGAGCGATGCCAGCGCTACGAAGGATATGCTTTCCGCGGGCACCCAGCCAATGTAGGCGGCCAGGAAAGTGGCTATGATGCTGACTAACATTAGACCCGCGAGCCAGCGCGGTACAACCGCCGTCTCATGGCGGATAACACTCAGGAGGACCGCGACCACGCTCGCCCAGAAGACGGACATGATCGCCGTAAAGCCGCCCATCATAAAGATGACAATGGTGAACAGCGAAGTGAGGTGATAGCCGTACTTGCGGACCAAGACCTTGACCGGTAGTGTTTCAATCTGGACTTCTTTGATGCCGAATTTGTGGGCATCCAACTCGATCATCAAAAAGATCGAAACATAGTAGAGCAGGGTTGGGACGAGCGACATGGCAATGACTTGGAGATAGCTGATCTTGAGAAACTCGGCGATGAGGAAGGAAGCCGCGCCCAAGACCGGCGGAGACAATACCGCGCCGATGCCTCCGGCGCTGAGGATGCCCCCCGCACTTTCCTTGTCGTAGCCGGCCTTTTTCAGCATCGGGTAGGCGATGGCGCCCAAAGTCACGCTCGTGGCGACACCGCTGCCGCTGGGTCCCCCGAGCAGGAAAGAGGCAAAGGTCACCGTTCTGCCGGCGCCGGTCGGTTTGCGGCCAAAAAGTGCAAAGGAGAAATCGACAAAGAACTTGCCGGCGCCGGACGCATCCAGAAGCGCTCCGTAGATCGTGAACAGGATAATAAAAGTCGCCGAGACGTCGATCGGCGTGCCAAAGATGCCTTCCAGCGTCATGTACATGTGGCCGACGATGCGGTCCAGCCCGTAACCGCGATGCACGAGCGGCCCGGGTACGTCGAACGGAATCAGGCCTTTGTAGCCAGCCATGCCATAAAGGAGAAAGATCATGACGAGGACGGCGAGATGCCAGCCGACGGTTCGCCGAACCGCTTCGAGGATGAGGAGGATCAGCAGCCCGCCGAATACAACATCCTGCGTGAGCGGGACGGCCGAGCGATAAATGAAAGCGTCGAAATCGATAAACATATAGCCGATCGCGGCGATACTCAGGGCCACAAGCAACACGTCGCTCCAGCCGATGCGGGTGCGCCACGAATCGCCTTGTCCGAGCGCGGGATAGAGCAAGAAGATGAGGATGAGGCCAAAGAGCAAGTGCACGCTGCGGATCATTTGAGCGGGGATGGTCGCCACAGCGCCGTACAAGGCAAAGAGGGACATCAATACCGCGATGGCCGTCACCACAGCCCCGAGGTGCCCTTTGAGGGCGCGGGTGGCGCCTTCGTATTTTTCGATAATTTCTTCCGCCTGCTCTTGTGAGACGATCGGTTCCGGTTCGGGCACGACCACGGGTTGAGAAGACATGGGAGACTCCAATCAGATATGGCAAGCTGCAATGCGTGGCATCCGATGGACAGAGGCGATCACGACGCCAGCCTCTTTCGTCATCTTGTACAGTGCGGTTTCTTGTCCTCTTACGACCAGGCGCTCCTGTCCGCGCGAATCAACCTTCAGCCGGATTTCTTGATAATGCGCCTCCTGGGGCGCGGCGCTGACGAACCCATCCTGCGCCGGCGCATAGTCTTCGATGCCGTAATAGCCCATGACGGCCTCCTTCAGCCGGATTTCTTGATAATGCGCCTCCTGGGGTGCGGCGCTGACGAACCCATCCTGCCCCGGCGCATAGTCTTCGATGCCGTAATAGCCCATGACGGCAGGTGTGCTGACCACTCGCATCGTCGTGAGGCTCCCGTCTGGCTCGACGCGCCAATACTCCTGCACCGGCACCTGGAAGATCGAGTTGACGGAAAGATAGAGGATTTGATCGCCAGCAGCGACGGGGGAGCAGAGGAGAAGCCGATCGTCCTCGGCGGTGCGCACTTGAAGAACGAGCGCAGGTGTAAACGCCAGCCACGCGGCGAGGATACAGATACACAAGCTGATGAAGACGATCCATCCACTTGTGTATCCGTATCGCCGCTTACCTGAGGTCCCTATTTGACGGTGATCCCCCTCTCAGCGTAGAATTTGATGGCGCCGGCATGGAAAGGTACCGGCGATCCGACGGTGGCCTGGGGCAGTCCAAAGTTCTTGGCCTCTGCGTGGATCAGGCCCAGATCCACTTTTTTGTCGACCATCGTCTTGAGCACATCGTGGGCCAGGCTCGCATCAAAATTCTCGTTCACGATCAGAACATTCGCGACGGCGACCACATCCACGTCCGCGTCCATTCCTAGATAGGTGCTCTTGGGAATCGTCAGCTTGAAATAGAGAGGACCGTACTTTTCGACCAGTTTGGGCAGCACTTCGGCACTACTCAGAAGGCGAATTTTCTGCCCGGGAGTCGCCGCCAGATCCAGGACTGCCGCCGTGGGAAGACCGCCGCTCCAGAAAAAGGCATCCACCTTTTTGTCTTTCATCGCGTTCGCGGATTCGCCGACGCCCAGGCGTTCCCGCTGGATGTCTGCATCCGGATTAATCCCGACAGCTTCCAGAATGCGGTTGGCAATGATCTCCGTCCCGCTGCCCGCCGCGCCGACGCTCACGCGCTTGCCTTTTAGATCCGCGAGTGATTTGACTCCGGAATCCTCCGCAGCCACGATTTGCGTGTAGTTGGAATAGAGGACGGCGAGAGCGCGGGCGGGGACCTTGCCGGTGTCTTTGAACGGACCCTGCCCCATGTAGGAATCGTACAAAGTGTCCGCGAGCACAAACGCGATGTCGGCCTTGCCGTTTTGGATCAGCTTCATGTTGTCCACCGACGCGGCCGTCACCTCTGCCGAAGCCTCCACGTTGGCGACGTTCTTTGTGAGCAATGAAGCAAGGCCGCCGCCATAGGGATAGTACACCCCTCCGGTCCCGCCTGTGACAATCGAGAGACGGGTTCGGCCGCGCACGGAAGCCTGGGTCGCGGCAGCGGTGGTCGAACCTGGAGCGGGGGCCTGAGTGGGGGGCGCTGCGGTGGAGGGAGCCGCCGGAGCATTGGCGCAAGCTACGGCGAGGAGGACGAGCAAGCAAACGGGCACGGCGACGAGAAAAGTTCGCTTGAGGTCTGGCATCATGGGCTCCTTTGAAAGACTAGAATCGCGGGGTGGCCGAATAGCACGCGCCTACCCGGGGATCACCATGTTCCGACTGAAAGCAAAAAAACGCCTAACGACGCGCAGAAGCGCGCCATTAGGCGTTTGAGACTCTTCGATGAGTGTGCCGTCCCGACAATCGTGTCTTGTCACGAGCCGCCTCTCCGC
>JAMDCU010000004.1 GCA_023489485.1 Chloroflexota bacterium | reverse complement strand
GTCCTTGCGCTTTTTCGCCTCTTCGGGCGACAGGCCTTCCTCTTCAGCCTCAAATTCTTCCCACGCCTCTTCGAAGCTCTGCTCGGGCACCAGAGTAGCCTCGGGTTCTGCGGGAGCCGCTTCGGGCGCCACCGCAGCCTCCGTCGCCGCGGCAGCCGTTTCAGCCGGTGCTTCTGCGGTGGCGAGTGCTTCGGTGGCTGCTGCTTCGGTAGCTACAGGCTCTGCTTCGGCTGGCGCAGCTTGCTCCACAGATGTAGGAGCTGGCTCTTCTGCAACCGGAGCTTCCACCGGTTCGCCTTCGGTCGGAGCCGCTTGTTCCTCGGCGAGAGGCTGAGCCGCCTCGGCCGCAAGGGGCCCAGTCGCTTCAAGAACCTCGGCTTCAGGGAGAGCGGTTTCGACTGCAAGGGTTTGCTCCGCCTCCAGTGCCTGCCCCGCCGAAATCGCTTCTTCGGCGGCAGCAATCTCCGCGGCCCGGCTCGCCGCTTGTTCGGCCGCCTGGGTCTCGCTCTTGATATCAATACGCCAACCTGTTAGTTTGGCCGCAAGGCGGGCGTTCTGGCCCTCTTTGCCGATCGCCAGAGAGAGCTGTTTGTCCTGCACGACGACGTTTGCGACCTTGTCCCCGTTCTCATCCTCTGTTAAATGGACCGAGAGGACTTTGGCCGGGCTGAGAGCGTTCGCGACAAAGAGGCCCGGGTCCGAGCTCCATTCGACGACGTCGATCTTTTCGCCGTTCAATTCGTTCACGATTGCCTGGATACGGACGCCGCGCTGTCCGACACACGCGCCGACCGGATCGATCCCGTCCTGGCGCGCGGAAACTGCGATCTTGGAGCGGGAGCCCGCCTCTCGAGCGATGGCCTTGATTTCGACCAACCCGTTAAAGATCTCGGGCACCTCCAGCTCGAACAACCGCCGCAGCATGTTGCGATGGGTGCGCGAAAGAATAACCTGCGGCCCGCGCGAGGTCTTGTTGACCTCGCTGATATACGCACGGACCTTTTGGTTATGGCGGTACCGCTCGGTCGGAATCTGTTCGGACCGCGGAAGAATGGCCTCGATCTTGCCAAGGCTCACCGTGATGTTCTGCGAGTCCACGCTGTGGACCGTCCCGTGCACGATTTCGCCCTCGCGGTCAGCATAGGACGAATAGAGGGCATCTCGCTCGGCCTCTCGAATCCGCTGCAAGATCACTTGCTTGGCAGTTTGCGCGGCAATCCTTCCAAAGTCGTCGGGAGTCGCTTCGATCTGGATCATTCCGCCCACTTGGGCCATTGGATCGTACGCTTTTGCCTCAGGCAAAGTGATTTCAGCGCGACGATCACGAACTTCGTCCACGATCGCCTTTTGGGCAAAGATCTTTACCTTGCCGGTTGCAGGATCAATCGTGGCAGAGATGTTCTGGCCGCCGCCGAAATTCCGCTTGTACGCCGAGACCAGCGCCTGCTCGACCGCCTGGATCACCACCTCTTTGGGCAAACTGCGCTCATTACACAGCTGCGTGATGGCGACGAGGAAATCGTTCTTCATCTAAATAACCTCGAACGAGACAGAAATCTCCTGGATTGTCTTGGACGAGAACCCCCTTCGGTTGGCGGCCCCGGTTTCGGACCTCCCTCCCTCGTCCCCCAGTAAATAAGAAAAGTGGGGTATACCCACTTTTCAAAGGTCTTGCGGAGGTTGAACATGCCAAGTATAGCACAACCCATCAAAACTTGCAAATTGTTGACACGGTCTCGACGACGATGTATGATGAGTACTAGCCTTGTCCCTTCCAATAGACGCCATCCCTAGGGCTCAGCAGCTTCATATTTACCGATTCCCGCCATAGGGTGGTGTCATCGGGGTGAAAGGCTTTGAGAATCTCAGTCGAATCTGTCATACGCAAGTTAAGGGGCTTTGTCGATTCCAGAGTGGCGCGCACCGTCGGCCTATGCGGCGCGGCGGCCATCCTCTTGCTGACCGCGCTCAGCTTGTGGGTGGATGCCGATGCGCACGTGGACGAGGCGCGTCCCGTGGATACCCTCATCGTCCTCGGCTCTGCCGTCTGGCCCGGTGAGCGTGCCAGTCCGTCTCTTTACGAGCGCGCCGAGCATGCCATCGCGCTGTACAAGCAGGGCTATGCTTCCTCGATGATACTGAGTGGAGGGTTGGGTCAATTTCCTCCGTCGGAGGCGGAAGTGATGAGAAGGCTGGCCGCGGGGTCGGGAATTCCCGACTCGGCCTTGCTGCTAGACGATACATCGCACTCGACCGAGGAGAATCTCTCGCACGCCAAGCAGATCATGGAAGCTCACGGATGGCGCTCTGCGCTGATTGTGAGTGATCCTTTTCATCTGTTGCGCGCCAAAGTGATCGCGCGCGACTATGGAATAGAGGCCTACGGCTCGCCGGCCAGCGCCAGCCCGACCTTTACGATTCTCCACTTGCGGGTTTGGTACACGGTCCGAGAGGCGGCGGCGCTCATCTGGTATGTCGCGACCCGGAGTCTTGGTACGCCGGCCTGGCTCTACCATGGGTTGAAGAGTTTGGGCCTGTAGGACCGAACGGGAGGAATGTTTTCTCTACATTTACGGGGTGACTATGGATCGAGCTGTTCCGTCGTCAGCGAATGAAGAAATTGAACTCTATATGCGGACGTACTATTCTCTCTTGCGTTCCTCCGGCGAAATACAGATCAAGTCGCTGATCGAAACGCACGCCGGCATGGACTCTTCACTGCATATCCATGCTCGAGACGAATTCCCGGATATGGCGGCTCTGGTCTATTCCAGTCTCCGCCTGCCGGATTGCATCAAGGATGTGCGGCTCGTTCTTCTGGGACAATCAGAAGAGGTCTTTGTCAAGGGAGGCTTTGGGGATGTGGGGCGCTGGCAGGAGGTGAGCGCTCCAGGGCGGCGGCGCAAATGGTACTATGACGGCCAGCACACCATCGCGGCGTTCATCGCGAGCGCATCTGATATTGACGACCTCATCCCCATCCTGACCGCGTACGAAATCGAATGGAACAAGCTCAACAGTCTGATGACGCGCACCGGAGCTTTTCAGAAGATCGCCGCTGTGATCGCGCGGGGTACGGACCTGACTCCGGCCGAGCGAGAGGAGTTGGCGCGTGATCTCGCCATTAATCTCGGGGATTTTGCGACCCTGGAAAACATCTGGGCAAATGCCGTGGTCACAAACTTGCTCGCCATCGGCGCGGCACGCAAGCACTTTGCGCTCCGCCTTCTCGCGGGCTCGCTCGTCGACTATCACAAGGCCACTCAACGCTGGTGGCACAACATTGTCGAACGGGTGGGGAAACTTCTCGCCGGCCGCCCTGTCTATTTCGTCTCGAGCAACACCCATAGTCTCGTCAACTTGATCTCCGGCTATGCCCTCAGCCATGAGCAAGAATTGATCGATTACATTGGCGAGATCCAACACCAGGACCTGTTGCGCGAGTACCAGGCCATCCAGGCGGAGGAGGTCAAGAGCCGCAAGGAGAATTTCCTCTACTATGTCCTCAAAAAATACTGTGCCGACCCTGAAAACGCCGCCGCCTGCCATGACAAAGAGTGCGTCGAAGCGGAGACCGGAGTGACCTATGTGCGCAGCGACCGCTATCTCGACGTGGACGCGCAGATTTTCGAGCTGAATCGCATCATCCCCGAGCAGTTGGATCCTCGTCTCCCGCGGGAGGGATTGGAACGGTTGCGGGACAGCGATGCCGTCATCTTCAATATTGACTATCCGCTTGGCCTGGCAGCCTATCAGATTCTCTCCGAGGTCACGCGGAACAACGATCAGATCAAGGGCATGTACGTGATGGGCAAATCGGCAACGCTCAATGGCCGCATCGGCGACGTGATCATCCCAAACGTCGTCTACGACGAGCAGTCCCAAAACACCTATCTCTTCAACAACTGCTTCAGCGCGCGGGATGTCGCGCCTTTTCTCGTGTACGGGTCCGTTCTCGACAATCAAAAAGCGATCAGCGTCAGGGGCACCTTTCTGCAAAACCGGCGCTTTGTGGAGCTATTCTACCGCGAGGGCTATACAGACATCGAAATGGAATCTGGTCCTTACCTCTCGGCGACTTATGAAATGATCTACCCCAAACGCTACCCGTCGAATGAAATCGTGCGCCTCTATCAGAGCGACTTGGACGTCGGGTTCCTCCACTATGCAACAGACACTCCGTACAGCAAGGGCCGCAACCTGGGCGCCGTTCACCCCTCTTATTATGGCATGGATCCCACCTATGCCGCGGCCCTCGCCATGCTCCAGAGGATACTGGCGAGGGAAACAGGCCGCTGACAAGCCCCCACGCAAAGAATGATACCTTTGCCTCCAAAATTGACCCTGTTAGGTATGGTCACGACCGCCTCCTTGGGCCTAGAATAAGGTGGCTCGCTGCAGCTGCAGCCCGCCTCTGAGGACCTCGAATACTCGAACGTTTTTCAGGGAGGAAAACGGTATGGATCTCTCGCGTCGGGATTTCCTCAAGGTCGGCAGCGCGGCCGTGGGCACCCTCCTCTTGCCTGCCACCTTGGCAGGTGCCGCCAGCCCATCCGCCTTTCCCCTCCACAAGCGTGTGGGGGAGACGGCCACGATTTGTCCTTATTGCTCAGTCGGCTGCGGTGTCATTGTTGCCACGGATTCCACAGGCCACATCCTCAACGTCGAAGGGGACCCGGACAATCTCCACAACCGGGGTACTCTCGATTCCAAGCCGCTCGCGATCCCTCAGCTCGCCAACAGTCCCAATCGTCTACAAAAGGTCCTATACCGCGCTCCCAATAGCGACCACTGGGAGGAAAAGGACTGGGACTGGGCGGTGAGCGAAATCTCCAAGCGTGTCAAAGCAACCCGTGATGCGACCTTTAAGGAGCAAGAGGGAGGTGTCACGGTCAATCGCACCGAATCCATTGCCTGGCTGGGCGGCGCGGCGAACAACAACGAGGACTGTTACCTCGCGACGAAATTCGCCCGTGCGCTCGGAATTGCCTATCTCGAACACCAGGCCCGGATCTGACACTCGTCCACGGTGGCCGGTCTCGGCCCCACGTTTGGACGCGGCGCGATGACCAACCATTGGGTTGATCTCAAAAATAGCGACGCGGTCCTGATCATCGGCGGCAACCCCGCTGAAAATCATCCCATCTCGTTCAAATGGATCACGGCGGCAATGGAAGAGCGAGGCGCGAAATTGATTGTCGTCGATCCCCGCTTTAATCGGAGCGCGTCCAAGGCTGACCTCTACGCGCCCATTCGCTCCGGAACCGACATCGTTTTCCTCGGCGGCCTCGTCAACTATGTCATTCAGAACAAGCTGTACAACGAAGAGTACGTTCGCTCCTTTACGAATGCGCTCACCTCAATCAGTGCCGACTACAAAGGCCCGGCCGAACTGGACGGGTATTTTTCCGGCTTCAAGCAGTCCAATGCTGCTTATGACCCGGCCACGTGGCAGTACCAGACCGAAAAGGTGAGTGCCAAAGACGGGTCGGGCAACGAGATCCAGGTGAGCGTTCCCAAGCAGGCCGCGAGCCTCGACGATCCGAATAGCGTTTTCGCCCACCTCGCGAAACATTATGCCCGCTACACGCCCGATTTGGTCGAGCGCGTATGCGGGACGCCTCAAGCCACCTTTCTCCAGGTCGCGCAAACCTTTGCGGCCACGGGCTCAGCGGATAAATCCGGCACGATCCTCTACGCGATGGGGCAGACGCAGCATACGGTCGGCACGCAGAACGTACGCGCGATGGCGATTCTGCAGCTCTTGCTCGGCAACGTCGGTGTGCCGGGCGGCGGAGTGAACGCACTGCGCGGAGAATCGAACGTGCAGGGCTCGACCGACATGGCTCTCCTCTTTGGCGATCTGCCAGGCTATTTGGGCCTCCCGACCAGCGCGCAGGCCGACCTGAAGACTTTTCTCACGAAATTCGACAACACAAGCTACTGGTCGAATGGCGGACGCTTTGTCACAACGCTGCTCAAAGCCTGGTGGGGCGATGCGGCTACCAAAGAGAATGATTACGCTTTCAACTATCTACCCAAATCCTCTGGCAACTATTCCTGGATTCCACTCTTTGAGGCCATGTACAAGGGGACGACCAAGGGCTTGTTTGTGATGGGAATGAACCCTTACGTTTCCGGCCCGAACGCCCGGCTTGAGCGCAAGGGGTTTGAGAATCTCGACTGGATGGTCGTCATGGAGTTGTTCGACACCGAGACCTCGTCCTTCTGGCGTGCGCCCGGTGTTAATCCCCAATCCATCAAGACCGAAGTCTTTCTCCTACCGGCCGCCGACGGCCTGGAGAAATCGGGCAGCCTGACGACGAGCGGCCGCCTGATCCAATGGCGCAATCGCGTGGCGGCGCCCCCCGGGCAAGCGCAAGAGGATATATGGATTCTGGACAAGCTGATGAAGGCGATCAAGGCCGCCTATAAAGACAGCTCGGCTGCCAGGGACCGCCCGATCTTGGATTTAGTATGGAATTATGGGGACACGATTGACGTGCAGGCCGTGGCGCGCGAAATTAACGGCTATGCTCTCGCCGACGTCAAGGACGCGAGCAACAAGGTTCTTGTCCCCAAGGGCGCAGTCCTCCCTGGCTTTCCGACCATCGCGACCGCGGCCAACTATGACGCCATCGCATGTGGGTGCTGGATCTACTCTGGCTATTTCGCGCCTGCGGACGACGGCTCGGGCGTGACTATGCCGGCGGTGAAGCGGCGTGGGCAAAAAGACCCCGGCGGCATGGGCACCTATCCGTTCTGGGGCTGGGCGTGGCCTGCGAATCGGCGGATCCTCTACAACCGCGCGTCGGCAAGGCCCGACGGCCAACCGTGGAGCGAGGGCAAGAAACTGGTCTGGTGGGATGCCGGCAAGAAGACGTGGACCGGTTATGACGTGCCCGATTACCTCGCGACCAAAGCCCCCGACTCGAAAGCGAATCCCGCGGGCGTGGGGCTGGCGGCCCAGGCAGGCACCGACGCCTTCATTATGAAAGCCGATGGCAAAGGCTGGCTCTTTGCGCCCAAAGGTCTCAACGAAGGCCCGCTCCCCGAACACTATGAACCGCTCGAATCTCCGACGGCAAACCTGCTTTCCAAGCTTCAGTTCAATCCTGTGGTAAAAATCTGGGACACGGACAAGGGCAAAGCGATCGGCGATAATGTCGGCACCGCAGACAAATTCCCCATTGTCTGTACCACCTTCCGTCTGACCGAGCACTGGCAGGCTGGCGCCATGTCGCGCAATCTTCCCTGGCTGGCCGAGGCTCAGCCGGGCATGTTCGTCGAGATCTCGAAGGAACTAGCAGCGGAAAAAGGGATCGGCAACGGCGACAGCGTCGAGATCACGAGTGCGCGCGGCAAAATCAGGGCCACGGCGCTCGTCACCATGCGCTGGAAATCGTACATGATCGGCGGGAAAAAAGTGCACCACATCGGAATGCCCTGGCATTATTCCTGGGTCGGACTCGCGACCGGCGACAGCGCCAATGATCTCACTCCGCACGTCGGCGACGGCAACTCGAGCATTCCGGAATACAAGGCCTTTCTCGTCGATGTGAACAAAGTCGGATAGCCGGAGGGGATAACCGATGTCTTCCATTGCCATGTTAGTCGACACGTCCAAGTGCACAGCTTGTCGCGGTTGCCAGATCGCCTGCAAGCAGTGGTGGGACCTGGCCGCAACCCGGACGAAACAGACGGGGAGCTATGAAAACCCTCGCGATCTCAGTCCCGAAACGTGGAGCCGCGTCACCTTCAACGAGTACGAAGCGGGAGGCAAGCTGCAGTGGCTGTTCTTGAATCTGGGATGCATGCACTGCACCCAGGCGGCTTGCGTAGACGTCTGTCCAACCGGCGCCCTCCAGCACAACGACACGGGCTTTGTATCACTCGATCGGGAACAGTGCAACGGTTGCGGCTACTGCGTCGAGGCCTGCCCATTCAGAATCCCACGGCTGGATGTAGTAAACACCCTGACGGGCGAAGCCAAGGCCAGCAAGTGTACGTTGTGCCAAGACCGCGTGACCAATGGCTTGACGCCCGCCTGTGTCAAGACCTGCCCGCCTGGCGCCCTCCAGTTTGGGGATCGCACCGCCATGCTCTCAGTCGCCCGTAAACGGGTCGACACGCTCAAAGCGCAAGGGGTCGCACAAGCGCGCACCTACGGCGAAACGGAACTAGGTGGCCTGGGGCGTCTGTATGTCCTGACGGCACCCCCCACTGCGTACGGCCTGCCGGAGGCGCCCGAGTATCCGGCCTTGGTCAATCTCTGGCACAACCTGGCCCAGCCGCTCGGCTATGCCGGCGCCGGGTTAATGACCGCCGGTCTCGCCGTCAATTGGTTGCTCACGCGCCGCGCGCGGCTGAGCAATGTAGAGGAGAAATGAGATGGCAACGATAACGATGCCGTTGGCCGGTGTGCGGGGCCGCCAGGTGCTCGTCGTCCGTTTCACGGCCGCCGAGCGTGCGGCGCACTGGGTTCACTTTGTCGCATTTAGCGTGTTACTGGTTACCGGAATGTTCATCTACCTGCCGTGGCTTCACGCTTTTGCGGGGGGCGCCGCGGGCGAAGCGAGTCGGCTCATTCACCGAGGGGCTGCGGTCCTATTCATCGCTGCGCCGTTGGTGTATCTCGTTTTTTCGCCCCGAGAGTTTCTCTACAGTTTGAAAGAGTCCTTCACATGGGGCGCGGATGATGTGGGCTGGCTCAAGAATGCGTGGGGGTATTATTCACAGGGCAAGCTGGGCACCATGCCACCCCAGGGGAAATATAATTCGGGGCAGAAGCTGAACGCGCTGACCCAGATTATCTCGTTCGGACTGTTTGTGATCACCGGATTGATCATGTGGTTCGGCAAAGGATCGGTGCCCTCCAATGTATTCCTGGCAAGCGTCATTGTGCACGATCTCGCGGTCATCGCGACCGTGCTCCTCTTCATGCTGCACCTATACTTGGTCGTCCTGCATCCGATGATGCGAGAATCAATCACCTCCATGTTCGAAGGCACGGTGACGCGTGCGTTTGCCGAAGAGCACCATGGTAAGTGGTATTCCGAGCGCGTGCTGCGCAAACGCGAAGAGGAATTCGATCCTCTGAGCAAAAAGTAAGAACAGGGGGATTACTGATCTATTGCCGGAGCTGCACTTGACTGACACTCAAACATTGGCCTACCTCGTCGCCGAGCGCGGCCGCCGTCCCGAATTAGACGAGTTAATCGACCTGCATATTGCCGTTCTCCAAGCACGCTCAGAAGTCAAAGTGGATTCGCCTCAGATCTTGGAAGGCCAAGCCCGAGAGCGGCTCGAAGGGGGTGAGCCGCTACTCAAGATCGCCGAACTTGCACTCGACTGGGCCGCGTTTGCTGAGCTGTTCCAGAGCATCTGCGAAGCCGTTGCACGGACGGCGCCGGCCTGCGCGAATGACTTGCTGGCAGTGTCAAATCTCGCGAGCACGCCGGAGGCGGCCGCACGGCTGGCGCGCGCCTCTTTGGAGGAGAGACCCGGCGACCCACTCGTCACCTTTGTCCTCAACAATGCCCTGCATCCTTTCCTTGCTGCTTGGGCGCAGGCCTATGCCCAAAATGCTCAGGAATTCTTTAGCGACGAAACCTGGTATCGGTCTTTTTGCCCTGTCTGCGGCGGCGCGCCCGATCTCGCGGTGCTGCAGAAAGCAAGCGGCGGCCGGCGTCTTGTCTGCTCACGCTGCGATTTTGAGTGGTCCTTTCATCGCTCATTGTGCGCCTTTTGCGGGGCGGAAGGGGAGCAGGGCTATTTTCCCGACGGCCTGGGAGCTTATCGGCTCTATGCATGTGGGAAATGCAGACGGTATCTAAAAACGATTGATTTGCGCGAACTGGCGCGCGGGGTGGACCTCCCCGGCGAGCGAATCCTGACGCTGGGGATGGACATGGCCGCCCGCGCCGCCGGCTACCTCTCCTAACACAACGCCCCTCCCGGCACGTGGGGAGGGGCGCCTCATTTCGCGGCCAGACAGTTCCAGCGTTATCCCTACTCGTCCTTGATTCCATCGGCGTCGATCGAGCCATAATGAAGCTCCGTCGTCAATGCAATCTGTCTTGACTCGCGCCGCGCGATCTTGTCCATCACCTGCCCGAGAACGTCGTTCCGGTCCGGTGCCGGCTGCTCCGACTTGGCCTCGCTCGGCTCGACGTTCAAGATCACCACGGTCTGCTCGGCTTCTGACGGCGGACGGTATTGGACCGCCTCTCCGATCCCGCGTCCTTCGATCGCTCGAGCGAGAGGTGCCTGCTCGCTGATGAACCCCGCAGAAAAATCGGACTGCGCGTCCGGCACCACGTCAAACTCTAATCGTTCGCCGGCCCCCGTCTTGTCCTTGATCTCCACGGTCACGTGCATTCCGATGCCGACCTGATGCCCGGAATCCTCCTGGCCGATGTTCGTTTCTACTGAATTCTCTGACACGCCAACTTTATCTCCAAACAAGATGTAAAAACAACCTCCTGGAACAGGAGATAGTCTACCGCAAAGCAAGGACAAAATCAACTTCTCATCCCACTCTCTTGTTTGTCATTTGTTCATTTGTCCTTGTTCACTCCCCTTTTGCATCCGCGCGCTCCTAGAGTACAATGCTTGCACAGATCACCTATGAGAAAACCGAGTGACTAGAGGAGGGAGCGAAGATGGCTCTAGATCCGGGAGAAGGCTTTGAAATCAGGGCGACTGTCGCACATGTCAAGGGACATTGCGTCGCCGGCCACCACGCGGGAGAAACGCTTGCTCTGAATTGCTTCGACTCTGGAGGGTTGTGTTTGCCGGCCACCACGCGGGAGAAACGCTTGCCCTCAATTGCTTCGACTCTGGAGGGTTGTGTGGATTCTTCTATCACGACATCTTCCCCGCGCTCGAGACTTTTCAGTTCGGCGGGGGTCTTCCGTGGTGGAAAGGTGACGCGATCGACCTCCAATGTCCCGATCCCGACAACGTCGTAACCATCAAACTCGAAAGATCGCCAAGGACCTAACTCGACGGCATATCCCCGCTCTTGCGGGGATGTGTTTTCTAGCGGGAGATGTACGGCGGTACAATAGTCGGATTATTGCCCGCGTTGCCCTGGAAATCGCATTATCTCTCAGCTCGAGTCGTGCTGGCAGGCCACCTTGCGACGCCCGACTTGTACTCCCGGGCCAACTCTACCGCGCCTTGACCAGTGCTTCGGTCGCAGAGAAACTGGCCCTACGATCAAGTTCCATTGACAAGTCGGTCCATTGATCGTCTGCGTGCCAAAACCGATTCGAACCGTCCAATGCGTCTAATGGTCTCGTGTCTCGGCAAGTGCATATATCGCCGCCTGCTGCATCGTCAGCGCGCGACCCTCTGCCCACGCCGCCGACAGACTTGATTCATCCAGTTGCGTGCGCAACGTCGACAGGTTGCGCTCGTAATCTGCACGATAGCTCGTCGGCAGCGGGGTGCCGAGCGCCTGCCGCAATGCCTCCGATGCCCCATAGAGGCGAGCGGCTTTTTGCGCATTCCCTTCTGCCGCACACACTCCCCCAAGACCCTCCAAGCACTTGATTAGGTTCCGAGTATCACCCAAGTCGCGAAAGAAAGCCAAGCCAGTGGCAAAGCGCGAGCGCGCCGCCGAGACATCGCCCTGGCGAGCAGCGATCGCCGCCAAATCGTGCATACAGCGAGCCACATCCAGTTTATCGCCGAGCTTCTCGAAAATGGCCAGCGCTTCTTCGAGCAAGGTGGATGCTGCCGGATCGCCTTGCGCAGATGCGGTCGCTCCATTGTCCATGAGGCACTTGCCAATAATGACCCACGGTTCTCCGAGTTCCCGCAGCTGAGACAGAGATTCCTCCATGAGAGCGCGGGCCTTGGCATAGTCTCCCAGTTCACGAACGGCAAGTCCCAGGCTCTTGAGTGCTAGAGCGATAGCCCTTCTATCTCCTAGCTCTCTTCGTATTGCGAGGCTTTGTTCGATCTTTTCCCGAGCCGACACATAGTCTCCCTGCGCCCATGCCGCCAAGAAAAGGATGCTGAGCGCGGTGGCGAGCCCTTCCTTGTCGCCAAGCTCCTTGGAAATGGCCATGGCCTCGTCGCCGAGCGACCTCGCTTTGGCAAAGTCGCTTTGTATAAAGCCCATATATCCTGCATCGCTGAGTGCTCTAGCTCGTAAGAGGGCTAGCCTCGGCTTGCCCTCATCAGGGACGCGTAGAACGGCTCCCAGGCGTTCGCGCGCTTCGACAAAGTAGCCACGCACTTCCCAAAACGCTGTCGACGCGCACGCTAGGCGAAGCGCGGCCTCCGCATTCCCGGTTTCAATTGCCCGATGGAGCGCAGTCCCCAAATTATCGTGCTCATCCTCCAGCCGGTCCAGCCAGGCCGTCTGGTTTGAGCCTCTTATCTCGGGTTCAGCCTTTTCCGCCAGCCCCAGGTAATAATCCAGGTGAACGCGGCCCGCCGGGTCCGTTTCTCTCGCTTCCACCAGACGGTCATGCGCGTATTGCCGAATCGTCTCCAGCATCCGGTAGCGTAGGCGCGGTTCGCGCGGCTCGACGACAACGAGCGATTTTGCGATCAGTTGCGCCAGGAGGTCTAGAACATCCGCAGATCTGACATTCTCTCCAGTTGGATAATCAGCGCCGCAGACCGCCTCTGCAGCTTCTAGGGAAAAGCCGCCCGCGAACACGGACAATCTCCGAAAGACCGCGCGCTCGGGTGCCGTCAGCAGGTCGTAGCTCCAATCGATGAGCGCGTGCAACGTTTGGTGTCGCGGCAATGCTGTGCGGCTTCCGAGCGTCAGCAAATGGAAACGATCGTCGAGACGCGCCGCGATCTCTTCGGTCGACAACACCTTCAAGCGGGCGGCCGCCAGTTCGATGGCAAGCGGAATCCCGTCCAGGCGCCGGCAGATCTCAGTCACTGCCAACGCGTTCTCCTCGGTCATCTCAAACCTGGGTCGCACCGCCCGGGCACGGTCGATGAAGAGGCGAACAGCTTCGGAGGAACCCAGCTCCTCTGGAGTTCGCGCCCCTGGGGGGGGAAGCGTGAGCGACGGTACGCGCCAGACGGTTTCACCCATTATCCCCAGCGGTTCGCGACTCGTTGCCAGGATTTTCAAGTGCGGGCACGCACTCAAGAGTCTTTCGGCGAGCTGTGCACACGCGTGGATGAGGTGCTCGCAGTTATCCAGCACGAGGACCAGATGCCCAGTCCGCAGATGGTTCGCCAGCGTCCCCTCAAGGGGTTCGGGCGGGGCTTCGTGTACTCCCAGTGAATTCGCAACCTCCTGAGCAACCAAGCGGCCGTCTGCCAGTGCAGCGAAATCAACCCATGTGATGCCACCGCTGGAAATCCCAAGTTCCCCGGCCGCTTGAATTGCCAGTCGGGTCTTGCCGACGCCTCCCGCGCCCGTTAGTGTCAGCAAACGCGTTGTGGATAAGAGTTGCCGGACCTCGTTACATTCTCGTTCGCGCCCGATAAAGCTGCTCAACGGGACCGGTAGATTGGTCGCGCGTTTCTGGGGCGTTGGCACAGGTGGGACGACAGTCTCGGAGCGGGGCAGAGCATCCTCCTTCGAGAGTTGCCGGAACAGCGCGCGTGTCTGCGGCGAGGGCTCCACGTTGAGGTCCTCGCGGAGTGCCAGGGTGCAGCGCTCAAAGACGGTCGCCATTCTCGACCGGTCTCCCAGCGCGCAATACGCAGTCATGAGAGCCCGGAAGGCGGGCTCGGGGGACCGTTCCAAATGAATCCACCGCTCGCCCCATTCCAGCACTGCATCCCAGCGCTTTTCCTCCACCAGCAAAACGAGCAGCCGATTGATCTTCTGCTCGAAGAGAGCTCGTACCCGCTCGCGCTCGACAAGGACCCATTCCTCGTAAAAACCCGGCAGGAGCTCTCCGCGGTAGAGCGCGACCTCGTCGATTAGCTCTTGGACCGAGGCGTGAACGAGATTGGGCTGCCCCAAAGCCGCGACATCTAGCCAATACTCGGACCGAGGGTTAAAGGTGAGGTGAATCTCGTCGACGAGAAGATAGGGGAGGGTCGGCAGACCTGGCCCTCTGGGCTCAACCACTTTGCGGACGCGCCACAGTTCTTGACGCAGGTTCCGGCGGGCATTTTCTTCGGTGGAATCGGGCCAGAAGAGTCCGGCCAGCTTCTCCCGGCGGTGGGAGGTGCCGGCGGTGAGGACGAGATAGGCGAAGAGAGATTGGGCGTGGCGCGAAGGGAGGACGAGGCGGATGCTATCCCTCTGCACATCAAATTGCCCGAGCAGTCTCACTTCGAGCATACGCACTCCGAATTGTGC
>JAMDCU010000145.1 GCA_023489485.1 Chloroflexota bacterium | reverse complement strand
CTTCACCGCAAAGAACGCAGAGAACGCAGAGAAAAATATATTCAAACCCCTGCGCTCTTTGCGCTCTCTGCGGTTAGATTGGACTTGTTCAGGAGGGAAACGATGGCCAGTGGCGGCAAGCTTACGTTGCCGATTCTGTCCCCGCGCGTTTGGCTGGTCGTTGTGGCGCTCCTCGTCGCCGGACTGGTCTTTGCGCCGCTTTACTTGGCGATGGCCATTTACCCCTGGCTGCCGCACTCCTTCTCCGGCCCGCCGCCCATGTGGTATTCTGCATTAGGCCTGCTCAACTTTGGGCGCGATCTCCTCTTTTCCGACCTGGCGCGGTATCTGGTCGTCAGTCTCCTGGGAATCGGGACGGCGGCCGTGGCGCTGCTCTGGGCGAGGCCCTATCGAATCGTGCAAGCGCTCCTCGTCTTGGCGCTCCTCGCCATTCTCGTTTTTCCGTGGATCTACGAGTATCAGCCGGGGCTCGTCGCCGCGCCGGGGTATGCGATGCGCGTGCCGACCCATCCCGGCTTTATGGGCGGCGTCGTCAAGCGGGCTCAGGATGGCGCGGAACAAGTACCCTGCAAGTACGAGTTGCTCGGGTGGGATGTGACGAACATCTTGTTCTACCAAGCCACTTGCGGGAATGACCCGGCGGTGACCTGGTTTTACGATCCGCGCGGAGCGATCGACGATCCTCATGTGACCCCTCGCGCCCCGGGCGGTCTGGCCCGCGACGAGATGCTATCGTATGAGGTCCTTGACCGGGTGCGTGCGTCGGGCGTGTGGCCGCCGGACGCAGAGCCGGGTGTGCGGAGCATTCAACTGCGGCAAGGGAGTCTTCGCTCCCCGGACGGTCAGTGGGTGGCGCTGATTTCAAGACACGTCTATGGACCCGAGGACGTGGTGATCGTGCGGTGGGAACCGCAGAGGTAACGACGGGGGACAAGTTGTGACAAGCAGGAGGAATCGCGGATGAGACAACCGATAAAGACCAATGACAAGCATCTGCTCATGCGGAGAATCGTACCCGCCGCGATGTCGCCATTCGCCGTAGTTGCATTTGCGAACGCGCTCCAGGGCGCCTACCGTTCCTATCAGATCTGCCCTCCCGGCCTGTCGCAGCAGTCCGCTTTAGCTCTGGTAGCCGCCAGTGGATTTGGCTTGGTCCTATCCTTGATTCTCACCCTGCTCTTTGCCACACTGACCATTCTTGAGCTCGCGAGACGGAAGAAGTTGGGTAGAGAAGAATCGTAAAGCCAAGTCATGGGAGCAATCGTATTCCTCATCCAGTTCCGCACGCACCGCGCCGTGGCCATAGTTGCCCTGGTCGTCGCCGTCTTTGCGACTCTATCCCTCTGCGGGGTCACTTTTCTGGGAGGCGCGTTTCAAGTCAAGCCTATGGGCCGCACGACGGCTCTGAGCGGATTCCCGTTCCCGGTCGGAACCACCTGGGTTTACTCCCACAGCGAATATCAACAAGTGATCGGTGACCCGACCCAGACTATTACCGCGACCCGAATCTATACGGAGACAGTGCTGCGCATTGAAGGGAGCGCGCCGTCACTTTCATTTGTGCAGGAGCGAACGGTGAGCCAGGTGAGTGCACCGCCCGACTGGGAGAGCTGGACCGTGCTCAACCCCGGCTTGTACCAATACCGGATGGAGGGTAACAAGATTCTCGAGGTGCACTCTTCTCAAGGCCAGCAGGACCTCCTCCTCTACGACATGCCACTCGCCGTCGGCAAGAGTTGGTGTCCTCTGCTGGTGTTGCCTGACAATCTACCCAGTTGCCACATGAATGGTCTGCGAACCGTGCAAGACCAGGCACGCTATACGACGCCGGTCGGCACATTCGACGACTGCTACGAAATCGCCGAGGAGTATAATAGCGGGGGCGTGCACGAGTGGTTCTGCGATGGGGTGGGCACCGTCGCCCGCAAGTACGACCACAGCGGCACGCGATTCGGGTATGAGGATACTCTCCTCCGCTTTACGGTAGGTTCTCCGCCGCGCTAATTGCCGGGATTACCCTCAATTACAAGTCCGCACGATGCCCATGCTCGTTCTATCCATCGATGGAGGTAGCATTGCAGAGATCAGCCGTTGCTCGGAAAGGAATTCTCTTTATCGTATTCCTGTGCGTGCTGCTCGTCGCCGGTTGTGCAGCGCCGCCTACCGCAAACCCACCGCGCGAACGGCCCACATCAGTCGCTCCACCCGCGGCAGGTCCCGTGCCCACTGCCAAGGCGCTTCCACCACAGCTCTTCATCTCGCTGGCGAACGGTTCGCCTGCGCCGCTGCACGGCTCGCCCCCGTTCAGCGCCCAGCTCACGGCGGACCTGGGCGGTGATCCCTCTCTCCTCAAGATGTGCCAAAAGGCGCGGTGGCAATTCGGCGACGGCGCAGAAGAAACGCAAGCTTGCGCGGCGGGCAGCGACGGCATCTACCGCTTTGCCGTCCAGCACACCTACGCCCGGCCCGGCAACTATTATCCCACTCTGAGCATTGAACTCGCGGACGGTCGCACGATTCAAAGCGAAAACACCGAGACGATCCTCGTCGCGAATTCGCAACCCTCATCGCCGGTCGAATCCGTCGTCTTCTGGGGTTCCTGGGGGACTGCGCTTCTGGCAGCCGCACTGGCCTTTGTCTGGCTGCGTCGACAATCGCGGGCGGCCAGGACAGTGGGCTATGTGACGCTCGCCTTTGCGTTAGTCTCGTTCGTCCCCCCGTTTTCGTACGTGCCGAATCCGCTCGGGATTTATTCGGCTTGGCTCGGCAGCTATTCCTACGATCCGCGTCTGCCGTTCGTGAATCGCTTTGTGATCGCCGGAGACCCAACGGCAACGCTCCGCCCATTGCTGGATGCGCTTATCGGACAGACCGGACTCGATCCGCTCGACACCACTCAGCCGCTCGCGCACTACGAGTTTATCCAGGTCCGTGACCCTGGGTTGTACGGGGTCACGCAAGTGACGACCCAGTTCACGTATGCGGACGGTTCGCAGCGCACCTACAACATTCCACTCTACCAATCGGATAACGTCTCTGGTTTGTACCAATCCGACTGGCGCTATGACGGGCTGGGCCGGTTGCGGACTGAACACCGCGAATTACCCGGCACGGCGTTCGCCAACGCCTCCTCTTCCGTGCAGCTTGGCACGCCGCAGTTGCTCAAACTGCCTTTTCCGGCGCAGATGCTGGACGCGGACAATCCAGCCAACTGGGGACCGGAAGGATATGCACAGCAACGGCTCGTCTGGTCGCCGCAAGGCGATGCCTTCCTCGCCACCCAGACTGTCGCCTATGACAATCAGCGCCTGTGGCTCGTGAAACTCGATGGCTCGTCGCCGGTCGCGCTTGCCGACGACGTGGGGAAATACGCGTGGTCGCCGGACGGGCAGTTCGTCGTTTTCGCTCTCTCCAAGTTGGGCGGACGGGTGAGCATCGTTTCACGCGATGGCAGCAACGAGCGCATCCTCGCACAGGGCATCGACGGAGCGGCTCTGCCCGGCATCACCCGCGAAGGCGCGTGGTACGCCAAGCAAGGGGAGCTATGGATCGCTCCTCTCGGCGGCGGCGCGCCCAGGCGGGTAGGAGCGCTGCCGGGGCTTGCGCCGCGGGCATCCGGTCCTCCCTTGGATATTGTCGTCAGACCATCGCCGGATGGCGCACGGGTTGCCTATACCTGCGGTGAGGTTCTGTGCCTACAAGATCGCGAGGGTGGGAATGGGCTTACACTACCGATATCGGCTGGCGAAATGAGTTGGAGCCGCGATGGGTCGCGCCTCGCGGTCGTGCACGGAGATTACAGCCGGCCGGCCGCCTTGACCATCCTCAAGCGCGACGGCACGATCGAACGGCAGCTCGAGCTTGCGCCGAATGGACAGGTGGACGCACCACCGCAGTGGACGCCGGACGGAGGTCGCCTGTTCGTCCAGACGTATCCTTTCAACGGGCGGCGTATACTGACGGTCAATGTGACGACCGGCGACGTGCTGGACCTGAGCCAGCCGCGTTGGGACGCCTGGTTCGCACTCTCGCCCGATGGCCGGCGCCTGCTCCTCACGAATGGACGCGGCGGATTTTGGACGAGCGAGATTGCGGCGAAATAGAGCGGCCGCGATGTCACATTCTACAGCTTTCCTGTACCGCTTTTCATTTCCAGCGCCTCCACGACGCGTCTTTCCGTCTCGCGGTCTAGCGGAATGTTCGCCTGGATATCTGCGAGCACCTCACGCCGAAACCGCGAGGCGATCTCGCTCGGTTCAAGCGCATGCAACTCGAACGCCAGGAGAAACTCGCCCGGATTCACAATGGCGGTGTCGCCCAAGCGGCGGAGGTCCAGGAGATCGCGGTCGCTGCTCACAATAGAATGCGCTTGTCCTTCCTGCGCGCAGACCAAGACCTTGACATCCTTCGGGTCCCGGCATACACCTGTCAGGTCAATGGTCCCGGGCACATTTTCGGAAAAGCGCTCCAGCCCTTGCGCGAATTCGTCCAGCGAGACGGTCGACAGCCGTCGGATCGCGGGGCGCGCGAGAACGGCGGCGAGTTCGGCGCGTGTGGCGGGAGAGGAGGATAAGAGAGCCGGCTCGCCAATGTTCGACGACCCGGCTCATCAGGTTGCCTTGCGTGAGGATGTAACTGACGAGAGAGCTTGTATCGATGACGATGCGCAGCACGGATTAGGGGGCTCCCGCCGATGCCTCTTGACGTGCCTGTTCGATAATCGAGAGCACTTCCTGTTCGGTCAGATTCTTGTTCCGTTGCGCATTCTGAGAGGCGGTGCTTTCCAGCCACTCGAAAAAGGCCTCGCGCTCTTTGCGAAACCGCTGGAACTGCTCATACTCTTCCAGATTGATGATGGCCGCTTGTGGGCGCCCGAACGTCTCTATGATGTAGGAGTCGCGCCGCTCCTGGACTTGCTTGAGGATGTCGGTTAGCTTTTGCCGCAAATCAGTCGATCCGATGCTTCGTTCCATCTGTCCGTCCCTTTTCCAAGGTTTATGCACCTTATTAAGATTATAAACTACTGGTACGTCACCGTCAACACGTTGATTACCAGAGGCTGCCCGTCACGTTTTGGGTCCCCAGCCGGCCGAGGACTTGCCGCTCCCCAGCCGACGGAGGTCGGCTTTGCCTTGGGTTGCCGCGGTGCCTGCCCCGCGTCCCTCAGCGGGGTCTAACCGCTCGGAGCTCGCTTCATCCTTCATCCTTCATCCTTCATCCCTCATCCTTCATCCTTTGCAGGCCGGTGCCATAGGTGCCATTAGTGCCATATGTTCCCTGACCTACCGGTTTTACCGAATTTCGGATCCAATCATTTGGAGCAGAAAGTTGCAGCAAACCTCTAGAACCCACAAGGGATTTCGCTTTGTGATCGCCGTGTTCGTCGTGCTCGTCGCCGGTTGTGCGGTACCGCCGACTGTGAATCTAGCCCGCAACCTTGCCACGACGGCGCCACCCACCGCTGAGGCAGAAACGCGACCTGCTGCTACTCCCACATCCACTCCTACTCCCACCGCCACCGCGACGCCAGTTCCGCTCCCCGAAGCTGGCGACATTCACATCCAGTCGCAGGACGGCTGGGAGGCATGGACGCACAGCACGGATTATGCCGTGGTCCACCAGGAATGGAATCAGGTCGTTTATGTTCGCCCACCCAACAATGCGGCCACGAGCGTTTGGCGGGTGAGCAATGACGTGCGGCAAGCATACTACCTGCCCGTGGCGTGGGCGCTCGGCACCCACTTGATTCTCGCGGGCGTAGGCGCCAACTGCAGCTCCTGCTGGTCGTGGGGTCTGCCGCTTGCGACGATCAACGCGGAGACGGGCCAGGTGACGAAACTCGACGCCAGCATGCTGCTGACATCCGAAGCGTACGCGTTCAGCCCGACGCAGCCGGGGCTGTTGGCGATAGCACAGGGCGGCAGCCGCTACCTGCTCGACGGGATGCGCCTCGCGCTCCTCGATTTGACGACAGGCAAACGGCGCGACCTGACCGATCCGGCGATGACGGCGTTCGAGCCCGCGTGGTCGCCGGATGGCAAGCTGATTGCCTATGCGGCGGTCCGGGCGGTGCCTCACGCCACCGGCGATGGGCCCACGTTGGACCGCTTGCTGAACGGTCGAGCGATCTACATTCTCAATCCGGAGACTGGCCAGAGCCGTGCGCTCACGCAGCCGGGCGAGCAGGCGATGGACGGTTGGCCGCATTGGACCTCCGACGGCACTTACATATCCTATGCCCGCCGCTATGCCGACCGCACGGAGGTACGCGAGATCAGCCGGGATGGCAAGGTGGATAAACTCGTGAGGTCGGTAGCCGCTTCGCCGATGTGCAACTACGCCGGCTGTGGGTGGTCGTATGTCCTGGGGACCGTCCCACTCACCGACGATCCCGTTTATCGTCTCGCCTGGTCACCGGATAGTAAGACGATCGCTGCTGCGACTGCAAAGGGAATTGTCCTTTTCGATGCCTCAGGCCCACTGGAGGGCGCGGGGTCTGCGGACCTCTCGCCGCTCCGGACGATTGGTCCTGGCGGAGAGATCGAATCGCTCGCCTACAGCCCCGACGGCACACGGCTCGCCTGCACCTGCGACCAGGGTCATCTCAAGATCTGGGATGCCAAGAGCGGAGAATTGCTCAAGACGCTGACCGATGAAAAAGGATTTACGAGCGTCGCCTTCAGTCCGGATGGCGCACAAATCGCAGGGGGAACGTGGAATGGCAGCGTCAAGGTGTGGGATGCGCAAGGGGAAAAACTGCTCCTGACGCTGCCGGGTCCCGAGGGGGATGTCGATGCCCTTGCGTACAGCCCGGATAGCAGAGAAATCTTGTCCGGCAGTAGCCTCAGCGGCACAGTGAGAGTGTGGGATGCGAACAGCGGTCAGGTGCTCCACGCGTTCCCGGACCACAGGGGGTTTGTCGGCATCGAATTCAGTCCGGACGGTAGACGCATGGCCGCCTCGAACATCGGCGGAGATTCGATCAAAGTCTGGGATGTACAGAGCGGAGCACTGCTATCGTCGATGCCGAAAGAGGTCGTGCGCTTCACCTTCAGCCCTGACGGGAAGGAGATTGTGTGCGCCTGCAAGGAAGGGCTGGTCGCGTGGGATGCCGACAGCGGCCTGTCGGTGAGGACGATTGCGCCGAGCGACCCGAGCCTGTATTCCATCGCGTTCAGCCCGGATGGCAAACTCTTGGCCGAGGGGACGCGAGACGGCAAGGTCAAGACGATTACCTGGTCGCCACCCACTCGCAAGCCGCCGTCAGCGCTCGATCCGAATTTCGGCTACCCGCTGGCACTCGGCAACACCTGGGTGTATGCATCCACCCGCTACGATGGGTTCAACCCGAGCGATATCATGACCGCGACGCAGACGATTACCGAGACGGTCGTCGAAATCAAGAACGATCCCTCCTTTATCGCGGCCAAGATCCGGCAAGAGACGAGCGCGGATGTGCCGGTCTCGGTGCCGAAAGGCATGGAGGATATGCTCCGACCCGCGTCGACGGTGGAATACTGGCTCGTGGCGCAAGGTGGTCGCATCTACCGCCAGCAGAAACCGAATCCCGACCTGATGAACCTGCAAGACCCCGACAGCCTCGAGCTCGTTTTTCCTCTCCAGCAAGGCGATACGTGGAACTGGCTGCCCGCGCGGCTGCCGTTTGAATCTCAGACGGACGGCATCCGACGTCAGGTGCTGCGGACGGGTCCGGTGTTTCTGCCGTCTGCCCATTTCGACAACTGCGCCCTCATTAAAGAAGACTGGGCGGACAGTACGGTCGAGGACTCGTTCTGCCCGGGCGTAGGTTGGGTAGAAAAGAGCTCGGACCACAATGGAACGCCGGTGGGCCGGCATTTGGAACTCGTCAAGTACCGCGTCTCGGACCAGCTCCCGGCGTTGGCGAGCGGCCAGGAGCCGATGCCGACCCTCACGCCTTACCAGGGCGTTCCCGATCTCGTGGCGTGCCCCGGCGGCCCGGATACGGATGAAGCCTGCTTGCCGGACGGGAATTTCACCCTTACGCGGCTCGTCGGCTACATCGAGACCTCCGAATCTGCCAAGGACTATCCCGTCCTCACGCGGGGAGTGGGCAAGAGCCCCGTCCTCTTGAACGACCCGACCGGACATCCGTACGCGGACCTTTTGCGCGGACCGAGCACGCTGATGATCGTCGAGGGCCTGCTGACTTCTCTCGAGCCGCCTACTTTACAGGTTCGGTCTTTCCGCTCTGCCGCGCGGGCGCTTGGCCCATTGACCGAAACCTACACCAACACGCAAATTGGGTTTGCGATCAACTATCCCTCCGGATGGATCGTCGAGGATGACACCTCTGCACCCGGCGGCATCGTCACTGTCCAGAATTATCATACAGCCGATCTGCCCTTCCGCAGCGCAGTTGACCCGGCGCTCTACAAGGTCGAAATCGTCCCCATCCAGCCGAGCCAGGCGGCGACGCTCGCCGAAATGCGCGCCGGGATTCAGGGCAAGGTCATGCACGAGCTGCCGGTCACGATCGCCAACCTCAGCGCGATCCGATTGCAGCAAGATACCGAGTCGCATGGTTCGACGGATATCCTCTTGGTCCAGCTATCGGGCCGCGTGCTCCTGCTGCAAACCTGGCAAGAGCCGGGTCTCTTTGACAAGATGATCCAGACCTTGCGGCCGGTGGGAGCGGCGAATGTACCCACGCCGACGCCGACTCCGCCCCAAACGAGCATCCTTGACGTCTATCCCTTGGGCCTCGACGCGACATGGATCTATAGCGCGACGGTCGAGACAGAAGAGAATCAGATACCAATTCGTTGGACCAGTGTCGTTACAGAAACGATTACGAGCGTGAGAGAACAAGGAGGTGCATTCGTCTTCGACGTGGAACGCCGGGGTGGCCCGTCGACTAGCGCCCTTTGGTTACCCTCCTATCAGTACGTCGCGATCGGGAATCGCCTTTATCGGGCGACGACTCCCAGCCTGCTGGATTCGCTCATTGCGCGCCAAGGACAGGGCTACGAGGGACTGCAGGCCTTAACATGGCCGCTGAACGTCGGGGACAAGTGGGGTGGTCCGGAGGACATCTGGCGGGGCGACGGCACGCTGGTTTGGCGCGTGCAAGGCAAAGAGGACCTCGAGACGCCCGCGGGCACTTTTAGCGGCTGCTATCGCTTGCTGTTTCTCTCGAACCCCGATGACACGACCGTCTGGTTCTGCCCAGGCGTCGGCATCGCCCGCCGCGAGTATCACCATCATGGCAGCGTCTTGAATGAGGTATGGGAGCTGCAAGACCGCGTCCCCGGAGGGGCTTTGGCCCCGTCTTCCAACTAACCGATCACACAGTGGCATTTTTCCCAGGCTCAAATGAAACATACAACGTAGCGCGGCACGGGCACTCTCGATGTCGGCACATTTGCCATTGTCGCCGGACGCATGGTATCATCCAAAGAAAGCGCAACCCACAGGAGCATCGATGACAACACACAATGCGTTTGCGGTTCGTCCGGGATGGCCGAGCGTCGTGCTGGCTCTCCTACCGGGTCTTGCTCTCATCGCACTCAAGAGCGGAATGCTGCAAGGCTTGGGAGGACCTTCCGTTGGCAACTTTTACACCGTGCCGATCTTGTGCCTGGCTTTGGTGCTCGCCAGTCTCCTTCGCAAGGGCCGCTTTGAGGTCTGGAGCTATCCTGCCCTGGGCATTGCGCTTGCCGCCGGCCTTTCCATGTTCATGGGTGTGATCTCTGCATTGGCGCAGTCGTTCCGCTGGAGCAACCCGCTCATCCCCATTTTCATCACGAGCGCAACCGTCTGGGGCGCCTTGCTGATCTTGGCCGCCCGGTACCATCTCGGTCCGGTGGCTCCGCGGGCGGCATGGGTGCTGTTGGCCGTCCTGATCGGCGCTTGTGTCGTGGGATACGGCATCGATGTCTTCACCCTTACCGGCGGTATCGCGGCCAATGCACCCATGATCCTCGTGGCGCCGAGCACCCTATTCCTCGGACTCTCGCTGCTGCCGGTCTTGATCGCATGGCACCTGGCTCGCAAGGATGGCACGGCGGCCGCCCTCGTCGTTCTCGCCGCCGAGTACTTGTTCTACGACGTTATCGCAGAACCCGGCTACGCGCTCGCGATGCACACGCAGGAAGCGGCGATTGTGTGGCTCGTAAACAACCTCCCCGCCGTTGGTCTCTTGATCCTTGCCCCACTATGGGTCATGACCGCGCGCTCGTTCCGTTCTCAGGCGCTTGCGTTTCTCCTGCCGTCTTCGCTCGTGCTCGCGATCGTCGAGCTGTTGAGTGGGTCGGTGCGTCCAGAGTATACGCCGGTGATGTGGCTCCGCCGCGGCTTGGGAGCGTCCGAATACGTGCTGGTCATCGCTTTGGCCGTCCTCCTTTACCACGCCTATCAAGGCCGTACCGACGAGAAGGACGATGCGCCACATCTTGCGCAAGAGACAACATGAATGAAAAGGCGTGCTCGAATTGAAACCTGTCCAGCAGCCGCAACTCGCCCTTACCATGAGTTGCACCGGGCCGGGCACGTTTCCTGATGCCAAGATCGCCGTCGAGGCAGAGCGCCTTCACTCGTGTATGGCGACGATTTATGATTCAAAATGGGGACGTGACGCGACTTTTTGAAGAGAAAAGGGAGAGCCCAATCGAGGGCTTTCCCTTGAGTCGAAGGAATTGCGCTACTGGCATGCGCGTTTGACCAGGGGCGTACCGGCCGGCTGCACGGCACTCTCAAAATCAGATTTGCTTACGGTAATGCTTTGAGCACCGCCTCTATATCTTTCGGCGATTCCTCCTTAAAGGGCTCACTCGACTGCAGCGCGATCAGTTCCTCGAACACTTGGCGGCTCGCACGGGCGACCGGCAGACCGAACCCGAGTTCTACAAAGCTGTCGATCGCTTCGTCCAATTCCGCCGCCCTCCGGCTCGCGTGGGTGACCGACGAACAAACGAGGCGCTTGAGCGCCGGCTGAAAGCCTTCCGTCTCCCAGGTTTCCGCCAGGGAAGCGACGACCTCGTCCTGGACGCCGTTCTTGCGGGCGACGCGGAGCGTTTCAACCGCCAGCGCGACATACCCTTTCATGAAGAGGCTGCGGCAGAGTTTGAGCGTAGCTGCCGCCCCGGGGTCGTCGTTGAGGACCTCGATCTTCATTCCGAGCGGGACCAGATGGTCGGCGAGCGCCCGGGCGCCGGGACCGGAAGCAACGCACGGCACCCGGTAGCCGAAGGAGGCGACCGCGCCCATGAGGGCGAGCTTGGCAAAGCGTGCGCCGCGGGCGCCGACGAGCGCGGCCACCTCGCAGGCTTTGGCCGGCCCGCTCGAGGTCAAGTCGACGTACAAATGCCCAGACCCAAGGAAAGGGGCCGCCTGAGCCGCCGCATCGCGTGCGGCCTGCGGGACGACCGCGCAGATGACCATGCTACTCTGCCCGACCAGCTCCGAAAGTGAAGATGCGAACTGAACGCCGAGGTCGTTCGCTTGCGAACGCCGCTTTTCGCTCCAAGCGACGTCAAAGGCGGCGACGGCCAAGGCCGGGTTCGCTTCCCTCCAACCGCGTGTGAGCGTGCTCCCCACTTCGCCAAAACCGATGAGGCCAATTTTGAGATCGGACATTTCGGATTCGGTCACGTTGCTTTTCCTCGCTTGCCTATTCTTCCGTTAGCCCGAGTTGGGTGAGGAGCTTGTCGAGGCCGAGGAGTTCAAGGGTGGTCCTGCCCGCCTGGAGCTGCTCCATCATCGTGACTTCGCGCGCCTCGCGGGCGCGCGCTTGAGCCAAAACCTCCTCGGCACGATCGAGGGGAATGACGACCACGCCGTCGTCGTCTCCGACCACGATGTCGCCGGGATTGACGAGGACGCCAGCGCAGACAACCGGATGGTTGATCGTGCCGAGGGAGGCCTTGGCCGCCCACTTCATCGAGACACCCCGGGAAAAGATGGGAAAACCCTTGCGATGAATCGGTTCAATGTCCCGCACCACGCCGCTCGTCACGAGACCCGCAATCCCGCGCTGCAGGGCGCCGGTCGTCATGATTTCGCCCCACACGTTCGATTCGAGCCAGTCCTCGCCGTCGTGGACGATGACATCGCCGGGCCGAGCGACGTAGATTGCCTTATGTAACATCAGGTTGTCGCCACCATGCGATCGGACCGTGCACGCGGGGCCGCAGCATTTCATCCCCGGATACACCGGACGAATCGTGTGGGCCATCGCGCCGACATGGCCCTGTGCTTCGTGAATCGTCGAGGTGGGCAGTTGGCCGAGCGCGGCGATGAGCTGGGGATCGGGACGGCGGATGTTATGAATGACGTGAGGCATGTGTTCTCCTAGTGATGAGTGACCAGTGGCAAGTGACAAGGAAAAAAGGGTTGGCCGCGTAGGAACGGGAGTTCAAGAACGATCCTCGCCGGCCAGGAGTTTGGCGCCGCGGATGTGGTTAAAGATGCCACAGGGACAGTAGGCGGCGATTCTCTGCGCCGCCCGCTCCGGCTTCATCTTGCCTTCGCGCACCCGTTTTTGGTAAAACTCGACCAGCGCGGGGGAAATCTGTTGAAGGGATAGATCGGGTTTTTCTGTTCATAGACCGCGCCCACCCTCGATACCGCTTGCGCGACCGTCTGTGCATCGGCAAAGCTCGTGCTGATGCCGGGACGTCCCATCTCGATGCAGAAACCCACCTGACCGAATTTAAAACGACCGGTGCGGTCGTTCGTCTTGCCTTCTTCGGTGCCGCGGCCGCCCGCGAAAGTGACCGGGGAGATCGAGATCGGATCGCTGAAATAGCGGCGCAGGTTGCGCGGATAGGGAAGTTGGTCGACGCCCAACTGGACCATCGCGTCGACGGGGCACTCGACGAGGCGGGTGCAGACAGCGCATTCAACACACTTGTCCTGGTCGGAGACGGCGATGGGCCCGTCCATAGTAATGGCGCCTATGGTGCAATAGGGGAGACAGAGACCACAGCCGATACAATCCTCAGTGATGTGCAAAGCGACCTCCGACGATGGCGTACCAGGTTGGGCGGCTGCCCGCTCAGTGGGAGCCTGTTGAGCGATGCTTGCTCAACGGGACGAATTATGTGATGGGGAGGCTGTCGAGCAAGCGCCGAGCGGCCTCGAGGATATGGTCGTGCACGAGTTTTTGCGCGCGGTCCGCATCGCCGGCCATGACAGCGTCGGCAATAGCGGTGTGATCGCGCAGCACCTCCTGGGGTCGGTTCGGGAGGGCAATCGAGGCGTGACGAAAACGAGAAACGGAATCGCGTAACTCGGCGAGGAGCTTGAGCAAAGTGGCGTTCCCGCTTACTGCCGCGAGCACATCATGGAATTCCACGTCGCACGCGGTCAGAGTCCTTAGGTCTTGGCGCTCGATGGCAAGACGAGAACGTTCCAGCACCTGGCGCAGGCAGTCGGCATCGGCTTGGGTCAAGCGCTGAGCGGCGAGGCGACAGACGAGGGCTTCCAAGACAGCTCGTACGGTATAGACCTCTTGGATGCTGGCGCGGGTCAAAGAACTGACGACCATGCCTTTGCCCGAGGTGGTGACAAGCTGTTCCTGCTCCAGTCGTCGGATGGCTTCTCGAACGGGGACGCGGCTGACGCCGAGCTGCTTGGCAATTTTGGTCTCCACGAGGTGCTCGCCGGGACCGAATTGCCCCTCGATGATGGCTTGTTTGAGGCGCTCGTAGACCACCTGGCGCAACGGAGGGTGGCCGTGGATGGGGGCGCCGAGGACGGCGCGCAGCGTTGCGGGTTGCTGTTGGGTAATCACTGTATACAGTATACAGCAACTCCTTTTTTTGTCAAATTGGCCCTGGAGGACGCCGAGCACCTCTTACCCACCGCAATCGTAGCGCGTCCCTTGGCCTCTGCCGGGACCGCCGGGACCCAAGCTCCGCGCTCCGCCAGCCGCTCCCGATGGGTCACTCATTCCTTCCGACCTATTTGCAGCCTCAACTGACTTGTTCGTCACCCGCACTGAAATATCCGATGGGCTGCCCCTTCCAGGTCCGCCCCTTTAGCTCCACCCTCTATTCGTACCTTAACGCGTCAATCGGATGCAGACCTGCCGCCCGGTTCGCCGGATAGCTGCCAAAGAACAAGCCCACTCCCGCCGAGAAGAGCACGGCTAGCAAGACCGAATCGAGATCCACGACTGTGTTAAAGGTCGTGCCCCCCAGACTCATGCCGGAAATGAGGTGGGAGACCACGGCGCCGAGCCCTACCCCAATGGCCCCTCCAGTAAGGCTAAGCAGTAGTGCCTCCGTCAGGAATTGGGCGAGAATGTCCAGCCGACGGGCCCCGACCGCCTTGCGAATGCCAATCTCGCGTGTCCGCTCGGTCACAGAGACGAGCATGATGTTCATG
>JAMDCU010000074.1:649-14388 GCA_023489485.1 Chloroflexota bacterium | reverse complement strand
CCCCCTTTTTGGCCCGCACCTTTCCAAAGAAATACTTGTACTGGTCGGTCGTCTCGACGGTCCCGCCGGATTTGCTCGCGATGATGAACAGGGTCTTTGTAATGTCGATTTGTTTTTCGACGTGGGAAATCGTCGCCGGGTCCGTGGTGTCGAGCACGTGGACCCGAGGATATCCGCGGGCTGAGCCAAAGGTTTGGTTCAGGACCTCGACGCATAGGCTGCTCCCGCCCATCCCGCACAACACCACATCCTTGAACTTGGCCTGCTTGATTTCGTCGCCAAATTGTGCAAGTTCAGAGAGGTGCTGCCGCATATCAGACGCCACCGTTAGCCAGCCGAGGCGGTCCTTGATCTCGGCCTGATGCGCGGGGTCTTGCTTCCAAAGACTGGCGTCCTTGTGCCACACCCGCTCGGCCACCCGGTTCTTGTCCGCCGCTTCCAGGGCGGCGTCCACTTGCTGCGTGTATCCATTCAGGTTGGCTCTGGGGTGTCCATCCTGGCTCACCATGATCGTCTGCCGCTTGGCCTGAATGACCTGCAACAGCTGGTCGAGCGACTGGTCGAATTTGACAACCCCTTCCTCCAGCACCTGGTCGGTGATCGCGTCAATGCTCAGACCCACCTCGGCCAGCGTCTGCAAGTTCCGGCGTGCTCCTTCCAGGTCTTGCTCAATCGTGAGGTGCGGATCGCCGTGATCGTGATAGGCCTCGATAGTCTCGATCGGCAAGGTATTGATCGTGTCCGGACCGATCAAGTCTTCGACGTACAGCACATCGGAATAGTGAGGATTCTTGGTGCTCGTGCTGGCCCAGAGCGGTCGCTGCACGCGCGCCCCCCGAGCGCGCAGAGGCGCAAACCGCGCGTCGCCAAAAATGCGCTTGAAGGACTCGTACGCCATCTTGGCATTGGCAATGGCGACTTTGCCGCCGAGACTCTCCAGCTTCGCCGTCAGCGCAGGGTCGGTGGTCGTCCGCAGCTTCTCTTCCACGAGCTTGTCCGCAAGCGTATCGATGCGGCTCACGAAAAAGCTGGCGACGGAGGCTACGCGGTCGATCGGTTTGCCCTCGGCGGCGCGGCGTTCGAGCGCGCGAACATAGGCGAATGCGACCTGCTCATAGGCTTGAATGGAAAAGAGCAGCGTGATGTTGATATTAATGCCCTGGTACAAGCACTCTTCGATCGCCGGCACCCCTTCTTTGGTCCCGGGGATTTTGATCATGATATTCGGCCGGTTCACTTCCCGAAAAAAGCGTTTGGCCTCCGCAATCGTCCCATTCGTGTCATACGCCAACTTGGGCGAGACCTCGATACTTACGAAACCATCCGCACCTTGCGTCCGGTCGTAAACAGGGCGAAAGACGTCGGCCGCCATACGCACGTCCTCGGTCGCAATCGCCTCGTAAATGTCGTTCGGCCCCTTGCCTTGAGTGGCCAGTTGGCGAATGAGGTCGTCATAGTCCGAGCTGCCGCCGACGGCTTTTTCAAAGATGGTCGGATTCGCCGTCTCGCCGCTGATGCCGTCCTTATCGCGGAGGCGCGCCAAGTCGCCGGATAGGATCTGGCTGCGTTGAATACTATCCAACCAAATGGATTGTCCTAGTCGCTCCAATTCGCGAAGCGGGTTGCTTTCTGTAGGCATGGTAGCTCTCCTTCAGCTTATGGTATAATTAAAGCGGCGCGCTCCTGAAAAGACCACAGGGAAGACGCAATGGCGGGTCCTCTCAAGCAAGTTACATTTGTGCATTACCTGGCACCTGGCGTGATCTCTCGCGTCCGCTTCGCCAGGCAGCGCGGCCGAGTTATCCAGTTCTCCATTCAACTAGAGTGCTGGATTGCCAACGAGTGGCATAGGGTCGTTCGCTACGATACGGCGCATGGCTTTGCGCACCTTGATATCTTGCGACCTGATGGATCACAAGAGAAATTGGAATTGCCGTTTGAATCCTTCAACGAGGCGCTGACTTTTGCGCAATTGGACCTGAAGGCAAACTGGCCTACGTACCGAGAGCGTTATGAAAGGTGGTTGGCAAAATGACCGACGAAGAAATGTTCAACAGGAATGCAGACCTGCAAACTGCGTTTATGCAATACATCCTGGACCACCCCGAAATCATTGAAAAGCTTCCCCCGGATTATCTCCTCGTGATACTGCCCGAGGATGATCCGGAACTGGCTAAAAGGAACGAGGCGCTTCTCCAAGCGCGCGTGTCCGATGGCAAGCCGGTCGTAGTGGTTCGAATGAAATCACCCGGGCCAGCTAAATTGCGCATCTCCACACCGAAAGTCAAGGTCTTGGCATCATGATTCCGACCCCGTCTGTTTCCTCGAAAGACAGACGGGGTTTTTACATGGGCGCGATTCTTCTGCTCTGCTCTGGGACATTACCAGTTGCCTGTTTTTCGATCTCGAGTACCTTGTCGAGCCGCCGCCGGAAGCGCTCTTCTCCCGCGAACGTCGCTCCCATGAATGCGCGCACCAACTCTTTCGCCACCTCGTCCCCGATGACACGGGCACCCAGGCAGAGCACGTTCATGTTGTCGTGCTCGACCCCTTGGTGCGCCGAATAGGTGTCGTGGCAGACCGCGGCACGGACGCCGCGCATCTTGGAGGCCGCGATGCTTGCCCCCACTCCGCTCCCGCAGATGAGGATGCCGCGTTCGGCTTCCCCCCGCAAAAGCGCTTCTCCGACGGCGCGCGCAAAATCAGGGTAATCGTCGCCGGGATTGAGAGCCTCTGCTCCGCAGTCCACCACCCCATATCCGAGCTGGCTCAGTTGCTCGGCGATGGCCTGCTTGAGTATGAAACCTCCATGGTCCGCACCGATGGCCACCTTCATGTGCCCCCCTAGAAACATCGTCGAGAAATTCTACCTTTTCACGAGCGCGAGCGCTTGAGCGACAACATGATCGACGGTGAACCCCAGCTTTTCGTAGGCGACCTTCCCTGGCGCGGAAGCGCCGAACCGGTCAATGCCAATCACGGCGCCCTCGTCGCCGACATAGCGGGACCATCCCATCGAAACGCCGGCTTCCACCGCCACGCGCACGCGCACCGAAGGCAAGAGCACCGAGTCGCGATACTCTTTCGGCTGGGCGTCAAAGTATTCCCAACTGGGCATCGAGACGAGACGAGCGGCTACCCCTTGCTCTTGCAGTTTCTGCTGCGCCCCGACGATTAGGTTTACCTCAGACCCGCTTGCGATCAAGATCGCGTCCGGCTTGCCGTTCGGCGCATCCGCGAGCACATAGGCCCCGCGGCGCGCTCCTTCGGCTGAGGCATATTTGCTCCGGTCGAGCGTGGGCACAGTCTGGCGCGTAAAGATGAGCGCCACCGGTCCTTCGGCTTCCATCGCCATGCGCCACGCGACCCCCGTCTCGTTCGCATCCGCAGGACGAATCGTCGCGAGCTGCGGGATCGCGCGCAGCGAAGCGAGTTGGCCGATCGGCTGATGAGTCGGACCGTCTTCCCCGAGCGCGATGCTGTCATGCGTGAATACGAAAATGACGTGCGCTTTCATAAGTGCGGCGAGCCGTATTGACGGCCGCATATAATCGGAAAAGGTAAGAAACGTCGCCGTAAACGGGATTACGCCGCCATGCACCGACATCCCGTTCGAGGCTGAAGCCATCACGTGTTCGCGCACGCCAAAATAGATATTCCGACCCGCGTAGCTCCATCCACCGCCGATAGAACCCTGCATGTCGCCGCGCGCATCCTGAGGGGGCTCAAAATCCCCCATGCCTTGCAGCGCCGTATAGGTGGAGGGGTTCAAGTCGGCCGACCCGCCAATCAGCGTGGGGACCTTTTTCGCGATAGCATTCATGACCTTGCCGGAAGCGATGCGGGTCGCAACTCCTTTAGAGTCCGCGGGAAAGCTCGGGAGATCGGCCGCCCAGTCCTTGGGCAATTCGCCGTTCATCGCTTGCTTGAGCTCGCGCGCCAGGTCCGGATAAGCCTTTTCGTACGCCGACCAGCGCTGCGCCCATTCGCCTTCTTCCTTTTTCCCCTGGTCGACGGCCTTGCGGAAATGCTCCAGTGCCTGCTCCGGCACGTAGAAAGGAGGCTCGACCGGCCAGCCCAGATTCTCCTTCGTCGCCTTGACTTCATCCATGCCGAGAGGCGAACCGTGTGCCTCAAACGTATTCTGCTTGTGCGGCGCGCCATAGCCGAGGGTCGTCTGCACAAGGATGAGCGACGGACGGTCCTTGACGGCCTGCGCGTTGCGGATGGCCTCGTCAATCGCGTCCACGTCATTCCCATCCTTGACCTCCTGCGTGTGCCAGCCGAACGCCTGAAAGCGCTCCGCGCGGTTCTCGGTAAACGTTAGATTCGTCGAGCTGGCCAGGGAGATATGATTGTTGTCGTACAGATAAATGAGCTTACCGAGCTTCAAATGGCCCGCCAGCGATCCCGCTTCCGAGGAGATGCCTTCCATCAGGTCGCCGTCGCTCACAATCGCGTAGGTATAGTGATTTACAATCTCGTGGCCGGGACGATTATAGCGGGCAGCCAAAAAGGCCTCTGCGATCGCCATGCCGACGCCATTCCCAAAACCCTGGCCCAGTGGACCGGTCGTGGTCTCGACCCCGGGAGCGAGGCCGCGTTCGGGATGCCCTGGGGTCATGCTTCCCCACTGCCGGAATTGTTTGATCTGGTCCAACGGCAGATCATAGCCGGTGAGATGGAGCAGGCTGTAGAGCAGCATCGAGCCGTGCCCGGCGGAGAGGACAAAGCGATCGCGGTCCCACCAGCCGGGGTCTTTAGGATTGAATTTCAGATGGCGCGTCCACAAAACATAGGCCATCGGCGCCGCGTCAAGCGGCAGGCCCGGATGGCCGCTGTTCGCCGCTTGGACGGCGTCGACCGACAGAAATCGAATCGTATTGATACAGAGTTTGTCCAAATCGGTTCCAGTACTCATGCTCACTCCTCAAAAGCAGAATGCGGCGGATCTTATCTTCCCCGCGCCCTCATCCGCAGCATCATGCCAATCACAAAGCCGGCGGCCGTGAGAGCGGCCAGCCCCAGTTTGGTCGTATCCACAATCGGCTCGACGTAGGCGCCGTCCGGCTGAATAATGATCGCGGCGACGGGTCGTGAGAGAACGCGGCCGCCGCCGCCGCCGCCCGCGCCACCGTTCAAGTTCCGGCTCTCGTCTCTACCGCCGCCCGTGCCCACCCCAAAGCCCATGACGCTCAGCACTTCGGCGGAGGGGATGACGATGACGTCGCCGTTCTGTACCGGCTCCCCGTAGACGGCCTGAACATCTGCCGTCGCCAGGAACTGGTCCATAGTCTCTCGCACGATCTCTAGCGAGTCTGTCGGGTCAAGGAGTTTTTCCGTTGTCGATGCGGTCGGAGCAGTTTCGTCTACCATGGTTCACCTCCCCAGAGGTTGCGAGGTCCAGCGACCTCCAGATACACAGAGATCAGTCCGTTTTGCGATTCGCGATCAGGAACAGCCAGAGACCCGCCAACGCCATCAGCGCAAGTTCAATCAACCGCGTCATGTCCCGCACCGGCAGACGGTACCCACTCCCATCGGGCTCGTAGATGGACACGGAGACAGGCCGATTCCAGATCAGGCCGCCATGCGGCCAGGGAAGTTGAATGCGGACCGCCCGCGAGCGAACAATCACCTGAGCACGCCCGGCCCGAATGGGTTCGCTCGCCTTGGTCTCGACTCGAATGATAGGATCGGGCATAGTTCCTCCCGCCTGTGCGGCGACGTTATGTCGTCGGCTTTTCCTTAATCAGCAGATTATACCACTTTTGCTGGCGCTTGACGGCCTGAGTATAGATCTCATGTCGCCCGGCATCAGGCAGGAAGGAAACTCCCAATCGAGCAGGAAGATCCTCCATCCTATTTATAACGCCCAGCCCCTTGAGCGCGAGCAGGGCAATGCCTCGGCTGGTCGCCTCGGGTTCGCCGGACGCCATCACGGGCACCCCGAGTACGTCGGCAATAATCTGGGTCCAGACCGGCGAGTGCATCAAGGCGCCCCCGCTTGCAATCACCTCATGCGCATCCGGAGCTACGGTGCGGAGCAATTCAAACACCAGGTCGAGGCGATAGGCGACTGCTTCCAGCCCGGCGCGCAGTATTTCAATCGGCCGCGTGTTGAGCGAGAGGCCGAGGATATCCGCCCGCGCGTCGGATACCCAACCCGGCGCCCGCTCACCTGCCAAGAACGGCAGCATCGTGAGCCCGTGTGCATCGGGTGCGAGGGCTTCCAACTCGGCCTCCGTTCTGGTCGCATCATCCAACCGGAGTGTGCTCTCCATCCACGCATATAGGCTGCCCCCTTCGTTCAGCGCGCCTCCAATCAACTCATCATTCTTGTCGACGCGGTACGCCCACAGCCCCGGGGGAACCTCCCCTCTCACCCCCAACCCCCTCTCTCCTCCCTCAGTGGGGGAGGAGAGAGGGGGCAAGGGGGAGTGGGGAGAGGTCGGACCAGGCAGGACCACCCGCATGGCACTGGACGTCCCGACCGTAAGCGCGATCTGCGTCGGATTCACACAGCCGCTGCCGAGGTTCGCCGCCGCGCCGTCGCCTACCGTTGGGAAAAATGCCGCGCTCTTCAGCGTCGGCCAACGCCCGGCAAATTCCGGGACGAGTCCGTGCAGGGGCGTGTCAAAATCGGAGAGCGGGGAGAGTTGTTCCACAGAGATGGGCAGTGCGGCGACAAGCTCTCTGTCCCACGCCAATTCCTGGCGGTTCAAAAGGCCCGTCCAGGAAGCGACCGAGAAAGAGCAAACTCGCCGGCCCAGCCAGCGAAAGAGGAAATACTCGCCGAGGGACATCCACCAACGCGAGCGTGCGAGTAGGTCCGGATGCGCGCGCGCCAGCCAAAGAAAACGGGCGGGCAGGTAGCTCGTGTGGAAGAACGTGCCGACGCGTTGGTGCACCGCCCGTTCGTCAAAGCGCGCCCGCAGTTCGGTCACCTCGCGCGCGGCGCGGGTGTCCGCGTAAGTATAAACCGGAGTGACCGCTCGGCCCGCAGCGTCCACTCCGAGAATGTTCCCGACAAGCGAATCCGACCCGACCGCTTTGATGGATTGCGCATCGGGGCCGGCGGCTGCCAGAATCTGGTCCATCGCATGACAGGCGTGCTCAAACATCTCATCCGGGTCCGCCTCGACACCCCCGTCGGCGGTCGTGTGCATCTCATAGCGAATTTGCACCTCGGCCCCCGTCGGCTGCGCCGTGGCGTCAAAGAGCATCGCGCGCAGAGACGAAGTCCCGATATCCAGCGTCAAGACCCAAGTCATTTCGGATTTAAGATTTAGGATATCGGATTTTTCCATCGATTCGCCCCTGGAATCTGCAGCCGTAAATCATAAATCTGAAATCTTAAATTCTAAGGTGGTTTGTGTCGTTGATCAGTGTAACCACATAGCCGCCGCGCCGGGTCTCAAAGCGGCTCATGCTCGCATTGTCAAGCTCAATATTCCAATAGCTGTCGAGGTCAAGACCGATGACGTGGCACAGAATAACACCGCTCGTGACCCTGTGCGAGACCAGGACCAGCGTCTGGTCCGGATGCAGAGCCGCGAGGTCGGTCAGCGTCTTTTCCACCCGGATACGAACCGTTTTGAGCGACTCTCCTTTGGGAAATTTGACGTGGCCGGGCGCGTTCAACCAGTCGTCCACCACTTTGGGGAAATCCTGCCTGGCCTCTTCGATCGTCAGCCCCTCGAGCGCGCCCTCGTCGACGTCGTTGAGACCGTCGAGCGGCTGGACGGCCAAACGATGATTCTCGGCAATGGGCTGAGCCGTCCGGAGAGCGCGCCGGAGGGGGCTCGAGTAGATCGCATCGATCTTTTCCCCTATCAGCCGCGTCGCTACTTGTTGTGCCTGCGCCACGCCCGTCTCATTCAGCGGGATGTCGGCGCGGCCGCGAAACCGCTCGTTCTTGTTCCATTCCGTCTGTCCATGACGAACCAAGATGAAATGTGTTGCCATCGAATCACCCTTCTGAAATCCGCAATCAGATCAATAGCGCGAGTGCCACGGCGGCGAGCGCCCCCATCGCTCCTCCAAAATAAAACGTCACAGGAGGGCCGAACGCATCCCACAAAAAGCCGGCCAGTATCGAGGCCGGGAGGATTCCAAATCCTACAAACGTGGCGTGGAGTCCCATGAGAGTGGCGCGTAGATCGTATGGAGCAATATCGGAGATGAATGCCTTTTCCACTCCTTCCGTGAACGCGTTGTAGAGCCCGTACGTGGCGAACAACCCCCAGAGTTGAAGCGGGGTGGCAATCGCAAAGCCGACATAGACGATCCCGTAGGTGAAATACCCGAGGACCAGAAGCGCCTTCCGCCCCACGCGATCCGAGAGACGGCCGGCCGGCCAGGAAGCGACGCCGTAGATGACGTTATAAACAAGGTACAGGAGAATGACAGTAGCATCGCTAAATCCGAGGTTTTGGGCCCGCAGCAGAAGGAATTGATTCGACGAGTTGCCGAGCGCAAACACAAAGACGATGATCAGAAACAGCTTGAGCCGGCGATCAAGCTCCTGCCACCGCGCGCCAAGGTTCCGCCACCACGGGGCGGTTGGGGCGCGCGGGCTGCCCGCTTGCTGTCCATTTCCCCGGGCCGCCGTGTTCGAGCTCGCCGTTCGTGCGATTCTCTCGCGAACAAAAAAAAGGACGACAACGCCAAGGACCGCCGGAATAATCGAGATCAAAAAGATCCCGGTATAGTTGTCGTGCAGGTAGACAAAGAAAAAATAGGCGAGGATTACGCCCAGGCTTGCACCCGCGGTGTCGAGGGCACGATGCAGGCCAAAGGCGCTCCCGCGGCGGACGACATCGGCTGAATCGGCGATGAGGGCGTCACGCGGAGCCGTGCGGATCCCTTTGCCAAAGCGGTCCGCCAGCCGGGCGACGAGTACGAGCGGCCACGTCGTGGAGAGATACAAAAAGACTTTGCCGACGACGCTCGCGGTATAACCTGCAATGGTGAGCGATTTGCGCTGCTGAAGTCGGTCCGACCAGTAGCCGGAAAACACGCGGAGGATACTGGCCGTGCTCTCGGCGAGACCTTCAATCAAGCCGACAATTGCGGGACTGGCGCCCAGAACAGAGGTGAGATAGAGGGGAATGAGCGGGTACACCATCTCCGAGCTGACGTCTGTGAGAAAGCTAGTGATGCCCAGAATGATGACGTTGAGCATGCGAGGATTATATATGAAAAGGGACGCTTAAGCAAGGAAACAGCGCCTGACGGACAAATCCAAACCCCGATTTTCGCCGCCTCCCGCGATTTCGGAAATTTGCGCTTTTGATACCCCTATGCTAGAATAATTTGTGTTCGCCTTTGGGTAGACTAGCGCCCAAAGAGCGGAACGGGCTCTGGCTCCCACTAGAGCCCTGACCACGCGGCAGAACCCTGCCAAGTGATCAATTCCGGCCAAAAGATTCCCGATGGTTGGGAATCTAGACGATTTCCCCAAAAGGCGCCCTGCGCCCCATATCGAATGTGCGTTCCGTCAAGCCATGCGGCTTTGATTTTTCATGTTGCACACCGCTTTAGTAGTTAAAAGAACTCGCACGTGAGGACGGGGTGTCTCTCACCCGTACGGATTTTTACCCAGCCGCAACGGGTTGTTCCCCACCCAATGGGTTGTTTCCAACCCGCAACGGGTTGTTTCCAACCCGCACTGACTGGCCCATTCTTGAATTCTCCGTCGTCTGATCGCCCAGTCCAAACCTGCACCAACTTCTGTTCCAAGCCGGCCATTCCTGTTGCTCCCTCTCACTGCCGGCACCGGTCCGACAACCGGGCAACCATCAGGTTCCTACGGGTTTCGTCTTGCCCGTTCAATATTCCTCTCTGATCGCAGGTCCTCCTGCAGACCACGCAGGGGTTGCGTGTTGCTGGACCCCGCGCCTTTTGCGGGGGTCTAGCAACCCTAGCGGGAACGCCAATTCAGAGACAGAGGTCATGAGAATTGAAGAGAACGCCATCCAATCCACTACTCGGGGCTCTTAGTTCCTTCTTCGAAGGACGCTCGGCCGGTCGGCTCGCTTATCTGCTTGTTCTTCCAGTCCTCTTGCTTTTCGCCCTCGTACTGCCACCCATCTCGCTCCCACAACGCCTGTTCGGCGGCGGAGGGCCAAGTTACACGACTGTCTACGCCGGCAAAGCAGGCAGCGTCAGCGATGCGGATGGGAACAAGTTCTCGATTCCCGCTGGCGCATCGAAAGACAGCGTCTCCATCAAGCTCACCGCCCTGTCTCAGGACGAGTTTGCCAAGAGCGCGGCGGCGCAGACACTCCCTCCCGCGCTCGCGGTCAAGAGCCGTTTCTACCAGCCCAGTCTCCAGGGGTCGATGCCCGCCCGGGCCCTTCTCTCCGTGGCCATTCCCTATGGCATTGACTCACTCGGGGCCCTGGACGTCTACGGGGTGACCGGAAAAAAGTGGAGCAAACTGCCTTTCCAGCTCTACCGGGATCAGCAGCGAATCGACGTCAATTTGACCGGTGCGATCCCCGACGGGGTGCTGGTGGTGCAGACTCGGCCCCAGGCGCCCGTCATCAGCGCCGACCTCTCCACGAGCGCACCCCTGCCCGCCTCCGCGAACGGGGTGCTCGCGGAGGTGAGCCCGGTCGGCTTGACCATCGCCGATAACGGTGGGATCGCCGGAAGCGTTTCCTCTCAAGCGGCGGCCGGGGCGAGCAGCCCGTACCAGGTGCTGCCGACCATCAGCGACCTTGTCGGCGGCCAGCTGCGCAGCGACCTGGTCGACATCATGATCACAAACTCGAATCTGCGCCAGCAGCATATCCAGGCGCTCGTGGATCTCACGGTCGAAAAGCTGTATCCGGGTGTCAATATCGACTATCAGGGCGCCACGCCGGATAACAAGAACGATTTTACCGGTTTTATCCAGGATTTGGCCAAGGCGCTGCATGCCAAAGACAAAGTCCTCAGCGTCACCCTGGCCGCCCCGGTCCCCAAGTCGGCCGATACGTGGGATACGGGTCCCTATGATTGGGATGCGATTGCCCGGGCAGCCGACATTGTCCGCATCCCCTTACCGCTGAATAACAATGCCTATACGGGCAATCCTTCCCCTGTCGAGACCTACTTGCAGTGGGCGGTCGGACGGATGGACCGCTACAAGATCGACCTGAGCTTTTCGATGCTGAGCCGTGATGAGTTTTCCAACTCCTACTCGCCGATCAACCTGACCGACGCACTCAAAATAATAGGGCCGGTCTCCATCTCTGACAACATCCAGCCGGGGGGACAGGCGACCTTTGATCTCCCCAAGATGCGCGACGCGGGTTTCAAGTACGATCCGGTGACGGGGCTCTATTCTTTCGCGTATAGCGACAGCCAGGGACAGGCCCACACCGTCTGGCTGGAAAGCGCCGACAGTCTGGCAAAAAAGCTAGCCATTGCCGCTCAGTTCAATTTGCGCGGTGTCGCCCTGCGTGATTTTGGCGACAGCCTGGAGGCGCGCGCTTGGGATGTGCTCAAGCAGTATCGCCAGACGCAAACGCCTACTTTTCAATCCGCCCCGGCCATCGTCTGGCGCGTCAACGGACAGGCGGTCGGCAAAGCGCCGGTGAGTGACCCCAAGTTCGTCTGGACCGTGCCGGACCAGATAGGCGATACTCAAGTCGAAGCCTATCTTTCCTTCGACGACGGCCAAGGCTTGGCCGGATCGGCCGGTTCGACAGTCGTCCAGGTCGCGCAAAACACGACCCCGTCCAAAGCCGGGACGGGTTCGACAAGCAAGGCGACCGCAACCAAGGCATCCAACTCGGGGAATTCGACGGCCCCCGCAGCGACCAAAACCGTCCGCCCCCCCGCTCCGCAACCGACGCCGAAACCGCCGCCCGCCCCAGCCAGTAACTTTGTCGGCCAGAACCTGTTCAACTATGGCGCCCAGTTGAACTGGACCAACGCCGACAACAGCAGCGAGATGGGTTCGCTCAACCAAATGGGCTTTAAATGGGCCAAGATCCAGGTGCGCTGGTGCGACATCTCCGGCTCCAAGACGCAGGCGGACCTGAGCCAAATCGGGCGGCTCTTGGACACCGCGAACGCTCACGGCATCAAGGTCATGCTTAGTATCGTCTGCGCGCCCAAGTGGTCGCGCGCCGATGGAGGGGCCGGCGGGTCGGGGCCGCCGGACAATATGCAGGATGCCGCGGATTTCATGGGGGGAGTGGCCTCGTTCTTCTGCGGCAATCCGGCCCTCGGCGCCATTGAGGTCTGGAACGAGCACAACCTGTTGACCGAATGGCACGGCAAGCCCATTTCCGCCGCGCTGTATATGGACATGTTGAAGCGATCGTACACTTCGATAAAGCAAAAGTGTCCGCGGGTCATCGTCGTCTCCGGGGCGCCCACGCCAACCGGAGTAACGAACAGCACAGCCATGGACGACGTGGCATTTCTCACCCAGCTCTATCAAAACGGCCTCAAGGACTATTCGGATGCTATCGGCGCCCACCCCAGCGGTTTCGGCAATGCTCCCGATGTTCCCCCGGGCACTCCGAACGCGACCGGGCAATTCCAAGGACATCGCTCGTTCTACTTCCGCGGCACGATGGAGGCCTATCGGGCCGTCATGGTCCAGTTCGGCGATAGGAACAAGCAGATCTGGCCGACCGAATTCGGGTGGGGGGTGGATCCAAGCCCAAAGCCGGGATACGAGTACGAAAAGTTCATAACCGAGAGCCAGCAAGCGGCCTGGCTCGTCAAAGCCTATCAACTGATGAAGTCGTGGGGCTATGTGGGTGTCGGGTTCGTGTGGAACCTGGATTTCACCGACATGAGCAACGAGACTGGCGCTTTCCACATCCTCGGCCGCCCGGCGTTCGGTGCCTTGGCCGGCATGGCCAAGTAGGTTGAGAGGCAAGCAGTGAGAATCGCTTGAGCTGACTAGCTGGATTAAGCTATCGAACAGGGGCGCACGCCGTACGGCGTGCGCCCCGCTTTCTATTGACGCCACGCTCGGCGCGGTGAACAATGGGAGATATCACGGTCAAGGTGTACTATGTCTGCTGTTGTCCACCCGCTATCGCGTCGTGTTTGAGAGAGAGAAGAATGGCTGGTACTCTGTCCATTGCCCTACGCTCAAGGGAGTGCATTCGCAGGGCGCTACCTACGAAGAGGCGCTGGCCAACATCCGCTAGGCCATCGAAGGTTGGCTGGAGGTCGCGCGAGTACGGCGATCCAATTCCGGATAAGCAAATCTGAAATTTGCCAGGCTTGGCGATGAGAAAACAAGGAGGGTGCAGACTGCAGGGTCTGCGCCCTCTTTTCTTCCTTCACAACCATGCTGATCGTTCGCCGCATCACCCAGGGCGCTTGCGCGCACATGTTTCCGTTAGCGCCCAAGTTCCACTTCCACGCAGACGCCTCCGTCGCTCGAACTCTAGGATGCGTGCATGGTAGTTCTCCCAGTCTCGAGCGTGCTACTCCTGAGCCCACTCACTCTGATCGGGCTTGATCCGCCTCGCGAACGCATAGAGGTCCAGGTAGGCACGCCATTTCTTTTCCGGATCTATCTCACTACGTGCGAGCACTTGGCTCGCAAGCACGTCCTCATTCCATTTTCTATACTGTGCGATGGCCTCGCGCCACGTCTCTTTGTTCAGGGTCATGGAACATCCTCGCCGCGTACGCTCGTCTCTTCCGATTCGATAATAACGCCATCCGAGCCCGCGTCAACGAGCTCTCCAACCTCCCGCTACTGGCAGCTCTGG
>JAMDCU010000074.1:0-639 GCA_023489485.1 Chloroflexota bacterium | reverse complement strand
GGTGCGCCGTATCCGTGCCCGCGGGCACCTCCTTGATTTGGCCCGCCGTGATGCTCAGCGGGTGGAAGGGCGGGGTCCCCTGAATCGCGGGCTGTGCCAAGTGCAGCGTGTAACAGCCCACGAACGTTTGCGTGGTCCCACCGGTCGTTTGGGCAGTCAACGTGACCGGCACCTTGTAATAGAGCTGCCCTGCGCCCGCATTGCTTTGCACTTGGCCTGTCGTCATCTGCACGGCCTTGGTCTCCGCATAGCCCTGCTGAAACTGATTGAACGCTCGGAGGCCTGGGGAACCCGCCTGCCAATACGAATACGCGCGCACATATTCCTTGCGGTTGATCGCGTTGTAGAACGACTCGAGCACTTCCACCGGGCCGCTGCGATTGTCCAGGTAGCGCGCGGGGCCGATGTCGCCGGGAGCGAACGGCTCGGACGTGGTCGCGGGCGAAGTCTGGCGAATGCCCGGTCCGGTGCAGGCGCTTTTGAGGAGGTCCGTCGTATTCGCGTCATTCGCGACCTGCTTGGCTTGCGCCGATTGGATACCCATGGGTTGAAACGGCGGGACCGCTTGGAAACTCGGCTCCCCAAGATGAAGTGTGTAGCAGCCGACAAACGTCTGCGTCACACCTCCCGTCGTCTTGG
>JAMDCU010000114.1 GCA_023489485.1 Chloroflexota bacterium | reverse complement strand
CGCCCACAAGATGCTCGTGGGCGTCTGGACCCCCGATACGGAAGACGAGATGCTCAAGGCCATCAATATGGGCGTGGACAGCATCACGACCAACCACCCAGACCTGCTAAAAAAGGTGCTGGGTCGGCAGTAGAGGGACTCGGGGATTGCTTATCTATCGGCCTTCATACTTCCCGGGCTCCTCTGCTCCTCTGCTCTCCTGCCCCCGTGCCGCGTGACCGTTTGCCAAAAATGAGTTTCGCGGTATAATAGGAGTGCCAACGGGGCGTAGCGCAGCTTGGTAGCGCGCAGCGTTCGGGACGCTGAGGTCGATGGTTCAAGTCCATTCGCCCCGACAGATATACTCGATTTGGGGGAAATTCGGCGAGTGAAATCTATTCGCTCTGTATTTCCCCTTTTTCATAGCTGCCAGCTGGAGTGGTACGAGTGAAACGTACAGACGCAACCGCCGAAGTGTTCTGGGCGGCATTTCGCGGCTTGCCGCTCAAGGAGCAGCAAGCTGTCCTGAAACGGATGCTCCAAGACTCAAATCTGCGTCAGGATTTGATGGACCTCGCCATTATCGAAAGCGGCAGGGACGGCTCGAAAGATGATTGTTGCCATTTGGCCCCTTTCACTGGTCATAAGGCTGTCGAGGTTGTCAAATCCATCCGCTGGTGCGGACCTTGGTGTGCGTGAGTCAAAGCACTGAGCCGTCTGATCGAGGATGGCGTTCGATGAGTTAGGAGATTCGCATGGCATGGAGTTCGTTCAAACGATGGCTCTATCGGGGCGGGCGCCCCAATCTTTTTGCTCGCTTGCAGAACCGCGGCTGGGCCTGGGTGCATGCCCTGGGCGTCGCGCCGAACCTTCTCGTCACCCTGGAGGTGACGGGGCGTCGGTCCGGGCGTACGATCTCATTCCCGCTCGCCATGGTAGTCCTAGACGGCGAGCGCTATCTCGTCTCCATGTTGGGCGCTAATGCGCAGTGGGTGAAGAACGTCCACGCCGCCGGAGGCCGTGCTCGGCTGCGCCATGGACGCACAGAACAGGTGCGCCTTGAGGAGCTGGCCGTGGAGAAACGCGCGCCCGTGTTGAAGGCATACTTGCAGCGCGCGCCCGGAGCGCGGCCGCATATACCGGTCGACAAGGACGCGCCGCTGGCCGAGTTTCAGGCAGTGGCTGGAGAGTTTCCGGTTTTCCGCGTTTGCATTGACTGACCAATGAGATGTAGAGAACAACACAAACATCTGAGCGAGGAGCAACAGTCTTGAAGATCCCCAGGTACTGGGCGCAAGAATCCGGCTCGGCGCAAGACCCGCGCGGCAAGTGGTTCAAGCTGGCAATCTGGCGCTGGTCGGACGCGAGCCAAGATGATGCGGTCTTGTCCGCCCAGGCAAGAGTGAGGGAGCTCGTCGAGAGGATCAAGGCGGGGCAAACGCTCGACCGATACTCGTACGGCGAACGTCCCCTGAGAGAGGAGATTATTCAAGGGGTTTCAGGTGACTCGGGCAAGGAAGCCGGCATTCTTACACGTAACGCGTACGGTGCGACCGTTCTGAATGCGTCGAACGCCATGTTCGTCGACATCGATTTCAAGGAACAAGGTGCGCTCAGCTCGCTGTCCGCTCAGGTGCAGAAACTGCGCGGCCAGGCCGTCCCAAGCGAAGAGGATCGCACCGTAGCCGCGATTGAGCAGTGGGCGGCCAGGAATCCCGGCCTCGGCGTACGGGTCTACCGGACGTTTGGCGGTCTGAGGTGCCTGATGACAAACGAGCTGTTTGAGCCCACGCAGGAGAGCTCTCTTGCCATTCTACGCGAGCTCAAGAGCGATCCTTTGTATATCACCCTCTGCCGGGACCAAGGTTGCTTTCGGGCGCGCCTCTCGCCCAAGCCGTGGCGCTGCGGCGCGGGCAAGCCACCCTCCAAGTATCCGTGGCAAGATTTCAACGCGGAAATGCGGTTTCGAGCGTGGGACGAAAAGTATAGGGCCACGTCCGCCAAATTTGCAGTCTGCCGATTGATCAAGCAGATCGGTAGCCCGGAGGTCCATCCGGATATTCAACCGATCTTGTCCACCCATGACCAGATGTCCTGCGTGGAAAGTGACCTAACGCTGGCGTAAGCAGGTGCCTCCGCGTGTTCCAGCGGAGGCACCTTATCCTCTGATGAGCCTGCCCACCCCATTATCCGGCGATCCGACTTGTCCGACTGGCGTGTCTATCTAGTACCCGGGGGGCATCGATTGCTCTATTGGCTCATTGGCCCATTGGGACAGGGCCTGCCCCCTTTAGACTATTGACAACGTCTCTGCACCCCCTTACACTTGGAACAGCATTGTGCCGACATCATGCCCGACGAGAGGGGACAGAGATGCAAGAGTCAGACAAAAAGCGCGCCAACACTGTGCGTTTTGGACTGATGGCCATCCCGCCCGTGGCGTGGGCCATCTCGTTCTCGTACCTCTTCCTGATCGCGAATGGGTTCCGTATGGATTGGGTGCAGGCAGCGCTCGTCCCCAGTCTCATCCAGGGAGCAGTCGTGGGTATTGTTTGTATCCTCGTCTGGCTGGCGTACGAACGCTTTATGCTTAAAGCCCACTAGCCCTTCTCACCCGATGCCCCACGCTGCCCGCCCCGAGTTTACGAGTGGGTATCGGTGTGCCCAGCGGCGGGCTCCCGTCATTCGTCACTGACCTCCTGATTGTGGTGATTCAGTTCCCGCGTCGCCGCAGCTCTGAGCGCGCTTTCGGCGTCGATGTGCTTGGTCGAGGCAAAAGCCGCGAGTGCATAGAGGATTTCGCCTAGTGCCTTGTCGCGGCTGCGCGCCCGCGTGAGTTTCTCCACCCGCTCGGCGATTTCAGAGGGACTCGGCTTCACCTTCCGGTGGTGGGCGATCTTTTCCGCCTGCGCCAACGCGGGCAGGCCGCGCGGTAGGCTCACCGCCACCCTTTTCTTGCCCCCCCTCTCTTTCTCTTTGATCTTGTCCCAGTTCGCGATGATCTCCTCGGTCCCGCTCACGGTGACACTTCCAAAGACGTGCGGGTGCCTCCGGATGAGCTTGGCCGCAATGTCCGCGACGACATCACTCAAAGTGAACTCGCTGGCTTCCTCCGCAATCTGCGTCTGCAAGAGGACATGCAAAAGCATATCCCCCAGCTCTTCCCTCAGATGCGGCATATCCCCTTCGTCCAGCGTCTCCAGCACTTCGTACGCTTCCTCAAGAAACCCCGCGCGCAGCGATTCATGCGTCTGTTCACGATCCCACGGGCAGCCTTCGGGAGAACGGAGGTGAGCGACAATCTCGGCCAACCCGTTGAGCGAACTGATGCGCGCAAGCGGCGGGACATACAGAGTCGTCAAGAGTCCAAAGCTATCCGAGCGGTCCAGCTCTTCGAGCGGCAGCGTCGTCATTGTTTGCCCTGGCGTGCCGGCTGCGTCGACAAGCGTGACGGAGTGATCGGGCGGATACGTGACGAGCAAAGTGAGCTTGCAGTCGCTCGCGACCGCGCGACTATAGACCTGGCCGACGAGCGTGGGCTCGTCTTGATCGAGTTGGGGAAAATGGTCATAGGCGAGATCGGTTGCATCGACCACTTGCAGGCCCTGGGCAAGCGGATCAAGCCCCAGCGCAACGCAAGTCGCATCCACAAAACTCAACCCGGGAATCACCCTCACCGGGATGTTCTTTGCACGCGCCTGAGCGAGGATCTTGTGCACACTGGTTTCGCCGAAAAGCGGATTGCCCGGAACCGCATAGAGGATGTCCCCCTGCTCCCCCCGTGTCGCGACATCGCCGGCAATCGCCGTATAAATGGTGTCGAAATCCGAGTTCGCCTCGTAAAGGTAATCGTAGGTATGGATCGTCAAGTGATGCGGGAGCGCGGCAACCGTGGGATGCTCGCGCGTTCTCAGATAAATCTCGCCGGCTTGGGCTAGTGCATCGCGTGCCTCCAGGGTGAGCGCTTGAGGGTCACCCGGCCCCAGGCCTAGAATCGTAATGCTCATGCTTCTCTCCAGTATGAATATGCAGCACAATGAAGGTGCGACGCATCCCTTGTGCGTCGCACCCGATTCAACGCCGCCAGACAAACAGGACGGCCACGATGAGAATACCGATCCCGATGATGGCCGCCGCTCCAACGCCGAGCCAGAGGCCGCTGGATTCCGGCGCCGGAGCGGGGGGAATCGGCGTCGGCGTCGGTTGGCGGACCACAAGTGTCGGCGTCTCACTCGGCGTTTGCAGATCAACCGTCAGGGTCTGCTGCGGGTCAGAGGCCCGCAGCCGCGGGTCGCCCAGCCCTACCTTGATGGACCCAGACCCGTACGGATTTACTGCTTGAATGGTAAGGAGGTCGCCCGCGGGCGAATATTCAAAAAAGCGAGAAGGGTCCGCCTGTTCCCGCAAATCGGCCAGGTTGACGTGAAAGAAACCCTTGTCGCTTGCCGTAACCAGCATCGAGAGCGGCGCTGAAATTTGCCGCTGCTGCTCGACAGTAAACACGACGATCGCATCGGCGGCGTTGGACCCGTCCGGATTCCTGACTCGTCCGAGAATCAAATCTGGCATGGGCGGTGTTAGCGTCTTGCCGGTCGTCACCGCCCAATGGGCTCCCCCGCCCTCGTATCTGGTCCCGCCGCTCAAGAGATCAAATGAATAGTTTGTGTTCGGCGTTAGCCCCTTCACCGTGACATAATGGGTGATTCCATGGTAATCAGCGCCGCGCACATCATCGTACACGCCTCCCCCGACAACTTGGACCTGGCCCACCTCTTCCGCGCCGGTTAACCAGGAAACTGTAAAGGAGGTATCGCGTACGTTGCTAATAATGAGGCTGGATGGAGTACTGGCGACGGCTGGCTGAACAGAATGCAGTGTGAATAGGACGACAAGAAGACCGGCCATCAAGAGACGCAGGCCAAATCCGTGCGAACCGATCATCATTTCTTTCACCATTCTTCAACAGCCGCGGCCCGTACCAGTCCTCCAATTCCCGCTCAAGGCGTTGGCCCGGGCGCACCTCGTGAGGATATCACCGATTGCGCGGGCTGTCAACGACAATTCCGGGGTGGGCCACGCCAGGTGCAAGGTCCCCTCAGGGGCATTCCGTCGCTGCGAGGAGGTCGCAGACACCGCGGGTCCCTAGATTCCGCGACCCTGGCGGGGTGTCAGCGGTGCAGGCATTGCCGACGTCCCATAGACTCCCCCGGGCGCAGTCTCACCCGGTGGGAGGGGGAGACTGCTTCGCTGCGCTCGCAGTGACACGCGGGGGACCTCGCAGTAGCCGCGACGCCAAGCTGGAGTGCGGTTCAGATCGGGGGCAACTCGTCATCGCGACCGTAGGGAGCGAAGCAATCTCACCCGAGGCCGAGATTGCGCCCCTGGCACTCCACAGGACGCCGCCGCTTCGCGGCTCCTCGCAAGGATGCTCGTCTGTGTCGATTCGCCCCCAATCTGAACCGCACTCCCCAAGCCGCCCCGCGTTGCGAAAATTGCCGATTTGAGTTATAATATACTCGGTTGGATGTCGTTCTCTGTGCCAGGGCACGGCGATGTCCGACTGATTTTTTATTTGGAAGGGGCTGCTACTGCATGGCTGAAAAACCAATTTTCCTGACGCCCGAAGGACGCGCGAAACTTGAAGCGGAGCTGGAAAACTTGCGCACGGTCCGGCGCGCCGAGGTCGCGGAACGGATTCACTCTGCCAAGGAAGAGGGCGACATCATGGAAAACTCGGCTTACGATGAAGCCAAGAACGAACAGGCGTTTGTCGAAGGCCGAATCATGACGATCGAGCAGATGCTCAAGAACGCCGTCATCATCGATCAGACACGGGCCGCGGATACGGTGGGCCTCGGCTCTTATGTGACCGTAGTGGAACGCGGCCGCAGGGAGGACGAAGTCTTCCAAATTGTCGGATCCGCGGAAGCGGACCCAACCCACGGCCGCATCTCCAACGAGTCGCCCGTCGGGCGCGCGCTCCTCGGTAAGCGCGTGGGGGACGAAATCCCCGTCCGCACTCCCGATGGTATCCGTCACCTGAAGATTTCCGACATTCGCTAAGATAACCGAGAGGTGAGGGAACAACCTCACCTCTTTATTATCTGATCCTCTCGTTTCTGGAGATTCGATGGACGACGATTTCGCGGCACGCTTGAACGATCAAGAGCAACAACGTTACCAAAAGCTCGGGCGCTTGCGCGAGCGCGGGATCGAGCCTTTTCCGCTCCGGGCCGCTCGCACGCATACGACTCACGAGGTGATCGAGGCCTTTACGCGGGGTGAACCGCTCGAATCTGTGCGCCTGGCCGGCCGCCTCATCTCGCTTCGAGATATGGGCAAGATCACGTTTGCCCATTTGCAGGATGGCACCGGCAAGCTCCAACTCCTCTTCCGCCGCAACGTCGTGGGAGAGGAAGCGTATGCCCTGCTCCTCAAGGACTTGGACCTCGGCGATTTCATCGGCGTGGAAGGGAAGGTCATCCGCACCAAGACGGGTGAAATCACGCTCGAGGTGACGCACCTTGAACTCTTGTCCAAGACTCTATCGCCTCTGCCGGAAAAGTGGCACGGGCTGAAAGATGTCGAGACTCGTTACCGTCAACGTTATCTCGATTTGCAGGCGAGCGAAGAGGTGCGCAAGATCTTTATCGTGCGCGCCCGCGCGATCGCGGCGATGCGCCAGTATTTGGATGCGCACGGCTTTATCGAGGTGGAGACGCCGACCCTTCAACCTCTCTACGGCGGCGCCATGGCAGAGCCATTCACGACGCATCATAACAAGCTCGACCGCGACCTCTATCTCCGGATCGCGACCGAGCTGTATTTAAAGCGGCTCCTCGTCGGCGGATTCGAGCGGGTGTACGAAATCGGCAAGGACTTTCGCAACGAAGGAATTGACACCAAGCACAATCCCGAGTTCACGATGATGGAGTGCTACCAAGCTTTTGCCGATTACACGACAATGATGACGCTCGTCGAAGAGGTGTATGCGGCGTGCGCACAGGCGGCCGTCGGCTCCCTCCAGCTCCCCTATCAGGGGAACTCGGTGGACCTCACTCCCCCCTGGAAGCGACTCACCATCCGGGATGCAATTCTCGAGGCGACGCGCATCGACATCTACCAGGACGCCGACTTGGCGAGCCTGCGGCGACGCATCGAAGAACTGGGACTCAAGATCGAGTTCCACCCCACGTGGGGCAAGATGGTGGACGAATTGCTCAGCACGTTTGTCGAGCCTCACCTGATCCAGCCGACTTTTATCATGGACTATCCGGAAGAGATTTCGCCTCTTGCGAAAAAAAAGCCGGAGAATGCGCGAGTCGTCGAGCGATTCGAGGCCTTTGCCGGCGGCCTCGAGTTGGGAAATGCCTTTACGGAGCTGAACGACCCATTGGACCAATACGCCCGCTTTATGGAGCAAGCGGAACAGCGCCGCGCGGGTGACCGGGAAGCGCAACAACTGGACCTCGATTACGTCGAGGCGCTGATGCACGGCATGCCGCCCACCGGCGGGCTCGGGCTGGGGATTGACCGTATGACGATGCTCTTTGCCAATCAGTCTTCCATCCGCGAGGTCATTCTCTTTCCGCAATTGAGAACGTGAGGAATGGCACATCCTCTCTACGTAGCCCTCGTCTGGCACCAACACCAACCGGACTACCGGGACCCCTCGGGCGGGCCGGCCCTCATGCCTTGGGCACGCCTCCACGCGGCCAAAGACTATTTACACATGGCCGAACTGGTGGCCGACTTTCCAAAGATTCATTGCACCTTCAACTATGTGCCCTCGCTCGCCGAGCAGATCGCCTCCATTGGCGCAGGGAAATACGTGGATGCATGGCAAGTTCTGAGTCTGAAAGAATCCTGGACGGAAGCGGAGAAGCAATTCCTGCTCGACCACTTTTTTTCGGTTCATCCGCGCCTGCTCGCGCGCTATCCCCCCTACGTCCGGCTTGCCCAGTACAAGCAGGTCGATTCCAAATACCTGAACGACCAATACTGGATGGATCTCGCCGCTTGGTTCAACCTCGCGTGGTTCGATGCGCGCGCAATCGCCCGAGATGAGCAATTGACCGCGCTCGTCGAAAAAGGGGAGAATTTCACGCGGCAGGATATGGCCGTCATTATCGACAAACAGCGTGACCTCGCGGCCCGGGTCCTCCCTTTCCATCGTGAGCTTGCTGCCCGCGGGCAGATCGAAATCTCCGTCTCGCCGTACTATCATCCCATCTTGCCGCTCCTCATCGACCAGCGTTCGGCGCGGGAAGCGATTCCGAATCTCCCGCTGCCTGCTACCCTTTTCGCGCATCCGGAGGATGCCGCCGAGCAGCTCCGCCGCGCCGTCCTGGCGCACCGGACCTATTTTGGTCAATCGCCCCGCGGCTTGTGGACGTCCGAAGGCTCGGTCAGCGACGCCCTGCCGAAAATCCTTCCCGAGAACTTTTCGTGGATGGCTTCCGATGAGAACATCCTGGCCCGCTCTTTGGGCAAAGCCATCGAACGCGACCACGAAGGCCACCTCACAAATCCGCGTGTCCTCTACCAGCCGTATGCCCGTCCACTCGAAACGAGCAGGCACCAGGGACGCAGCCCCTTGCAGGCGAACTCTCTGGCCTTGATTTTTCGCGATCACGCCCTCTCCGACCGCATCGGCTTTGCCTACCAGTACATGCCGGCTCACGATGCCGCTCAGGACTTGATCTATCGTCTCCATACCATCCGGGAGCGCCTGGCCGACGACGAACATGCTTATTTGGTCTCGATCATTCTCGACGGCGAGAATGCCTGGGAGTCGTACGAGGATAATGGCGACCCCTTTTTCCGAGAGCTGTATGGAGCGCTTGCCAATGACCCCACGCTTCGAACCGTAACGGTGAGCGAATACCTGCATGAGAACCGTCCGCGCAGAAGGATCGGCCATATCGCCGCCGGCAGTTGGATCAACGGCAACTTTGACACATGGATCGGCGAACCGGCCCAGAACCGCGCCTGGGACTTGCTCGCCGACGCTCGCACGGCGCTCGGCGCCTGGGAACGCGAGTACTCACTGGCCGACGAAGGGGTGATGGCGCGAGCGTGGGACGAGCTGTACATCGCCGAGGGGAGCGATTGGTTCTGGTGGTACTCCAGCCGCAATCATTCGGCCCAGGACACCATGTTTGACGAGCTCTTCCGCGGCCATTTGCAGAGGGTCTATGCCACGATCGGCTTGCCCGTTCCCGATTCTCTGAGAGAGCCTATTCGGAAAGCTGCGGCGGAAATTCAAGAGCGAGGCATTACGGCCGTCATTACGCCGAGCCTCCGTGCCACTCCCGACGACCTTGACGAATGGAACGGAGCAGGCGCCATCGCCCCTGAATCTGCCGGTGGGACCATGCAGCGAGCGGAGACGGGATTGGTGCGAGTCTTGTACGGCTATGATTCCGCCAAGCTCTTTTTCCGAGTCGAGGGGGGGGCTGACCTCGCGGCCGCGCGGGTCTCGGTCTACTTGCAGACTCCCCGCGCGGAGCGCTATAACTCGCGTCCTCGCGGGGCCGAATCAAATTACGGCCTATCGCTCTCCTGGGAAATTTCCGTCGACCCCCGAAATGCCCAGGGAGACTCACCCATACAGGCGTACAGAGCGGACAGGCAGGGGGTGTGGAAAAGCGCCCCTGTACAAGCGTCCGCGACCGTGCGCGACCGCATCGTGGAAATCGCAGTCCCGCTGCACGACGTCAATCTGCATTGGGGAGACTCGGCCGGGATCCTCGTCGCAATTACGAATCCCGAAAAGCAAACGCTCGTGGGTACCTTGCCCACAGCGGGAGCACAGCCCTTCACCCTCGGCGCATTGTAGTAGGATTAAACAGTACTTCGGCGACCCGGCTCAGCCCCGCAAGGCCTTTGGCTTCATAGGGCAAAAGCGGCAGTTGGACGAGGTCCATCCTCCGGCCGTACTCTTCCTCCAGTATTCGGATATACCGCTGGTATGCACAAAAATGGTGCAGGAGACTCCTGCACCGTATAATAGTGCTTGCTATGTGCCCACTTCCACAACTAGATTTCAGAGCTTTTCCCGTCTGGCTTGGCGCATCGCCCCATGGATACAGGCTGTAAGCATCTCTTTCTATTTCCCTGACTCGTTGATCCCTGCACCGGCTCAGGGGCGGACGCTCTTTTTGAGCAAGCCGGTCTGCATGGCATAGGCCACAGCCTGGGCGCGGTTGCGCAGATGCAGCTTTTCCAGGATATTCTTGAGATGATACTTGACCGTATTCTCCGTCACATTCAGCTTCACGGCAATGTCGCGATTGGTCGAACCCTCGGCGACCAAACGTAGGACTTCTTTCTCCCGATCGGTCAGGTCCTCCTTGTTCGATGATTGGGCGGCATCTTGCTGCAGATGCCGCGCAAACTCTCCCAGAATCTTGGTCGCGAGACCCCGCGAGATGGGCGCCTCGCCCTGCGCGACGCCGTTCAGTAGTTCGAAAAAGGCCTGGGATTGCAGACTCTTGAGTAGGTAGCCCTGGGCCCCGCTCTTGATCGCCTCGAACAACACTTCGTCGTCGTCCGACACCGTCAGAATCACAATCTTGGTCTCGGGCATCTCGGTCTTGATGAGCCGCGTAGCTTCGAGCCCATTCATTTGCGGCATGTTCACATCCATCAAGACCAACTCGGGCTTGAGCGCCCGTGCTTTTTCCAGAGCTTCCAGACCATTACTCGCTTCCCCGACCACCTCCATCCCCCGCGCGCGCAGTAAGGCTGCCAACCCATCTCGAAACAGCGGATGATCATCTGCCAGCAACACGCGCATCGCCACCACTAGCGCCCTCCCGCATAACTGAGTGGAATCTGTACGATGATCTGCGCGCCGACACCGGGTTGAGAGACGACGACGAAGGCACCGCCAACCGACTCGGCGCGCTCGCGCATCGTCTGCAGCCCAAACTGGGGCCAATCGCCCCGCGCAATCCGGCCGGGGTCAAAGCCGTGCCCGTCATCCTCGATCCGCATCTCGGCGTGACCATCTATTCTCGAAAAACGGACAATCGCATGATCGGCGCGTGCATGTTTGCGAATGTTCGTCAACGATTCCTGCACAATCCGAATGAGCTGCAGCTCCACCGCGGGCGCGAACCTGATTTCGCCAGCGCCGTCTTCGACGACGAGCCGCGTGTCAATTCCACTTTGCTTGCTATAGGATTCCACATAGCCGGCCAGAGCCGGCAGCAAACTCTTTTCGGGAGAAATGGCCGTGCGTAGACCGAGAATGACCTCACGCACGTCGGCGTACAACTCTTGAGACAAACTGATGAGTTGGTCAATCTGCTCGTGCGCCTCGTCCACTCTGTTTTGCTCGAGCAGCTCACGCGCCGCCTGTGATTTCGTGTTCACAAAGCCCAATACTTGGGCCAAGGTGTCGTGCATTTCACGCGCCAGCCGTTCGCGCTCGATGGAGATGGCGGTATTGCTGGCCCGGTCAAATGCACGCGCGTTCTGAATCGCAATCGCCGCCTGGTCGGCGAGTCCCCCCAAGACTTGCACCTCCCGATCTCCAAATGTACGGGGGCGGGCCGAAGAGACGCACAAACAGCCGATGACCTGGTCTGCTACGCGCACCGGTATCTCGACGTGCGTCCGCCGGAAAGGGCCGCGGATGAGAGCACAAGTAAGGCAGTCTTCCCCCTGGTGGGCAACATCCACGCGCAAGACCCCAATTCGCTGTGCGACACGCCTTCCCAGGCTGCCTGGAGATTCAAACGCCTCCGCCGGCCCACTCTTGCTTCCGACGACCAGCCAGCGCTCTTGAGCATCCCATAAACACAAGGCGGCCGCATCCACATTCAGAAGGGCGCGGCCGCGCTCGGTGACAGTATTCAGAACCTGCGCCAAGTCCAGCTTAGAGGAAACGTCTATCCCGGCTTTGTACAAGCTCTCTGCCTCGGCCTGCCGCACTCGTGCCGCCTCGTACAAATGGGCATTTTCAATAGCCAGGCCCACCTCCCGGCCGATGGAGGTCAGCAGATCGAGGCTGGAAGAAGCCAGGTCTCCCGAGTGCCGTGCCGCAATCTCGACGACGCCGACGACGCGATCCTTGGCGACGAGCGGGACACTCGCAAATTGCACAAATCCCTTGGCGCGCAAGGGAGCAAATTCGGGATTTGTTTCCCCGTTCAGATCCGGTATACCTTTGGCCTGAGCGGTGGCAGCAACCTGGCCGGCTGTGCCCTCTCCCAGCTTGAGGACGGTGGGTTCCTCAAAGGCCTCGGGAAAGAGCCCGCGGTGGACGACATTCTTTAGGCTGCTGGAATCCGCCTCGACAAGCCATACCCGGCCGGCCCCGGCATGCGTTAGTTCAAGAACGGCATCCAGGACGCGCGAGAGGATGTCGGTCAACTCCAGCGACGAACTAGCAGCCGTCCCTACCCGATTGAGCGCCGTCAATTCGCGTTGGTGCTGGGTAATTTCCCGCTCGTGCGCGGCCCAACTGTCATTCAGAAAGTGGGCATAAAGGAGCGCCGCCGCGGCGGTGAGAACGACGAGGGTGTAGAGGATGGGGAGAGGGAAAAAAGCAGGCAAATAAAAGTAGGCGGCGTAGGACAAGGCCGCGACGAAGACGACCGGGCCTAGAATCATAAGCCACCGGAGTGCAATGAGCCGACGGATCACAGGCGAGACCCTCCCCTTTTCGAGCGGTCGTATAGGCATCGAAGGTGGAGTCCGGACACCCACTCGAGAACCAACTGCGATGGCTCGCACACCTACCTACCCAAGTGAGTAGGTGATTGCATTATATGCCCGTTCGTGTAGAAATGCAACAGCAGAGAAGCGCGCCCACTGGCGCCTGTGGACTTGCGACCGGGGGAGGTGCTGGAGAGAGCCGTTATTCCCACTCGATGGTGCCGGGAGGCTTGCTCGTGATGTCGTAGACAACACGGTTAACCCCCCGGACCTCGTTCACAATGCGGGTACTGATACGCGCGAGGACCGGATGCGGCAGTCGGGCCCAATCTGCCGTCATTCCATCCGCGCTGGTGACCGCACGCACAGCCACCACGTGGTCATACGTGCGCCCATCTCCCATCACTCCTACTGTTTTCAGAGGAGTGAGAATGGCAAAGTATTGCCAGACGTCACGAGCAAGACCGGCTGCTTCTATCTCTTCGCGCACAATGGCATCGGCCGCCTGCAGGATGGCCAACCCTTGCTCGGTAACCGGCCCAAGGATTCGTACGGCGAGACCCGGACCGGGGAACGGTTGGCGGAAGGCAACTTGCTCCGGCAGCCCCAGTTCGAGTGCAACCGCTCGCACCTCATCTTTGAACAAGTACCGCAGCGGCTCGATCAGCTCAAATTCCAGGTCTTCGGGCAGACCCCCGACATTGTGATGGGTCTTGATCCGAGCGGCGGCTTGCCGTTCGCGGCCCCGCGACTCGATCACATCCGGATAGAGCGTCCCTTGCGCCAGGAAACGGATGGGTGCGGCATCGGGCGAACGAGTGAGAGCCCGCTCGTGGAGTTCACGCGACGTTTCCTCAAAGACTCGCACAAATTCGGTCCCGATAATCTTGCGCTTGGCTTCCGGATCGACAACGCCGCGCAGTTTGCCGAGGAAGCGGTCCTGAGCTTGTACGGTTACAACTTCCAGGCCCAGTTGACGATGGAACAGATCGGCGACACTGCGCGCCTCGCCGGCCCGCAACAGACCGTGGTCGACAAAGACACACACCAACCGCTCGCCAATCGCACGACCCACCAGGGTCGCAGCAACGGTCGAATCCACACCCCTGCTATGGCTTGCACCTCCTCGCGCCGCGCCCACCTGGTCGCGGATGGTCCGGACCGCCGAGTCGATAAAGGCAGCCGGTGTCCAGTCCCCGGAACAGCCACAAATATCGAACAGGAAATGGCGGAGAATCTCCTGTCCCTGCGGCGTGTGGGAGACCTCGGGGTGAAACTGCAAGCCGTAGATTTTTCGTGCGGGATCGGCGACGGCCGCGTACGCACACGTATCGCTGTGAGCGAGGACGCCAAAGCCCTGAGGCAAATCGGTGACCTGATCGCCGTGGCTCATCCAGACTGGAAGCGAAGCCGGCAGACCTGCAAAAAGGGGGGCGGCCTCGTCGACTTGGACGACCGCCGGCCCATATTCCTGCCGCTCGGATCGCGCCACGCGGCCTCCCAGAGCCTGCGCGAGGAGGTGCAAGCCATAGCAGATGCCGAGCAGAGGCACGTGTAGATCGAACATAAAACCGGGGAGAACCGCCGCGCCTTCATCGTAGACACTGGCAGGCCCGCCGGAAAGAATAATGCCCCGCGGCTTCAGGCGCTCGATTTCTTCGCGTGGGGCATCGTGGGGCAATAGTTCACAGTAGACGTGGAGTTCACGCACCCTCCTTGCGATCAGTTGGGTATACTGTGAACCGAAATCGAGGATGACGATAGTATCCGGCATAAAGACTGGTCCTCTCAGG
>JAMDCU010000003.1 GCA_023489485.1 Chloroflexota bacterium | reverse complement strand
CGGATCTCATTGGCGCGCTGGGGAGGCAAAGACGAAGTCACGGTCGTCCCGATCTCGGCCAAGCAAAAAACCGGGCTGGACGAACTCTTGGAGAATATCCTGGTCGTCTCAGAATTGGCCGATTTGAGGTCCGATCCGAGCAAAGCGGCCCACGGCGTCGTCATCGAGTCTAAGCTGGACAAACAGCAGGGGCCGATGGCCACACTTCTCGTGGATGAAGGCACTCTGCACATCGGCGATGCCGTTCTCATGGGCGAGGTCTGGGGCAAGATCCGAGCGATGTTCAATGATCACGGCGACGCGGCGAAAGAGGCGGGGCCCGCAGATGCGATTGCCGTGACCGGTCTCTCGGACGTCCCAAGCGCCGGGCAAACTTTCCAAGTGGTCGCGGACGAGCGCGAAGCACGGAGCCGCGCCGAAGAGCGCGAGCTTGCCAAGCGCCAGGCGGAACTCAAGTCCACCCGCGCGGTCAGCTTGAATGACCTGTTCGCTCAATTCCAGGCCGGCAATGTCAAAGAACTCAATTTGATCGTCAAAGCGGACGTGCAAGGCTCCCTGGAGCCGGTCGTCTCCTCGCTTGAAAAGCTGGGGGATGAGACAATCAAAGTCAAGGTGATTCACCAGGGGATTGGAACCATCACGCGGTCGGACGTCAAAGCTGGGGGATGAAACAATCAAAGTCAAGGTGATTCACCAGGGGATTGGAACCATCACGCGGTCGGACGTCATGCTGGCGATGGCCTCGCAAGGTATCGTGATTGGTTTCAATGTCGGCGTCGAGGCAGCCGCCGAAACGCTCGCCGAGACCGAAGGGATTGACATCCGCCAGTATTCAATCATCTACAAGGTCATCGAAGATATCGACAAAGCACTCAAGGGGATGCTCGAGCCCGTTTTCAAGGATGTTCTTGTCGGCCGGGCGCACGTGCTCCAAGTCTTTCATGTCAAAAAGGCCGCGGTCGCCGGCCTGCGCGTCACCCAGGGCAAGATTGTCCGGAATGCGACGGCACACCTGCTGCGCGGCGAAACCGAATTGCACAAAGGGCCGATTTCTTCGCTCAAGCGTTTCACGGATGACGTGCGTGAAGTCGCCGAAGGCTTTGAATGCGGTATCGCATTGGAGAAATTCAACGACTATGCCGTCGACGACGATATGGAGTTCTATCAGAAGGTAAAGGTCAGCTAGCTAGCCATGTCCGCCAAACAGCGTCCAGACCACACGGGCCGCCGTGCGGAACGTGTGGGCGAGCGCATTCATCAGGAGATTAGCCTTTTGCTCGGCCGCGAAGTCAGCGACCCGCGCCTCGCGGGCGTGAACGTGACGCGCGTCCAGGTCAGCAGCGACTTGAGGCTAGCCAAGGTGTACGTTACTCCGCGGGAGAGCGATGAAGAGAATTCGGAACTGATGGATGCGCTCACACGGGCATCGGGCTACTTTCGGCATCATCTGGCCCAAAGCCTGGACCTGCACTTTGCGCCCGAGGTTCGCTTTTATCTCGACCGCGGTATCGAAATGGGAGAGCACTTTTTGCAGGTCTTGCATCAGGTCCAGACAGAAGAAGAGCAGGCCAGCCAAGATCAAACGAAGAAAAGGCGGACACAGCCATGAGGAATAGGCGTTAGGCTCGTTTCCTCTTCGCGGATGGAGATATGCAGGACCGTAACTCGTTTGAAAATGCATTGGAACAACTAGAGCGCTGGAACCGTATCTTTGTCGCCGCGCACATCATGCCGGACGGGGATACGATCGGATCGGCCCTGGGGCTTACTTGGGCTCTGCGGAGCCTGGGCAAGAACGTCACCGTCACTTGCCACGATCACGTCTCGGGCATTTTTGACTATCTCGCCGGCCTGCGCGAGCTCTCGCCCAAGCTTCCAACTGACGAAGAACTGCTCGTCTACGTAGATGGCAGCTCTTCGGACCGCTTCGGCCCCGCTTTCGATCCCAATCTTTTCCATGAGCGGCCGGTCCTCGAGATCGACCATCATATCACGAACGAGTTCTTTGCTCCAATGAATTTCGTAGATCCGAACGCGGCCTCGACGGCAGAGATCATCTATCGCCTGACGTCGCTCTCGGCGTCCGCATCGATCCGCTTGTCGCGCAGTGCCTGTTGACAGGAATCGTCACCGATACCCTCGGCTTTCGAACTGCCAATACGACGGTCAACACTCTGAAAATCGCCACGGCGCTGATGCAGGCGGGAGGTTCCATCCCCGAGATCATCGAGAACGCTTTCAATCGGGTGCCCCTGCCCAGTTTGCGCCTACGTGGCCGTATCCTGAACGAGGCGCATCTGGACGGCGTCGTCCTGTGGGCGGAAGTACCTCAAAAGCTGATGCGAGAACTCGGCGTGACGACCAACGGTACAGGTGGAATCGTCAACCAGCTTCTCAGCGTCGAAGGAGCCAAGATTGCCGTGCTCTTGACTGAAAAGGAGAATGGCAAGATCGATATCGGCTTGAGATCGCGGGTGGGTTTTGACGTCGCCAGTGTCGCGCAGCGGCTGGGAGGTGGAGGCCACAAACAGGCGGCGGGCGCCCTCGTCGACGGACCGATTCAGGATGCCCGCGAGCGAGTGCTGCGCGAAATCAAGAAAGACTTGATCGTCAGGTAGCTGGGTAGTTTCATAGTTGGATAACCAAATAGCCAGCTCGCCGGATGGTCGAATTGTTACCTGTCGAGTCGATCCGTATGGCATGTATCCTTT
>JAMDCU010000176.1 GCA_023489485.1 Chloroflexota bacterium | reverse complement strand
TTCGATAGCGTCGAGCCCGCGCACGCGCAGAGTTGTGCCACGCCGCTCGAGGAGTCTCACCGCGGTCATCCCGATGGGATTTGGCCGCATGGGGGAACGGGTCGCGAAACGGCCGACGATCGGCATATCGTCGCGTGCCATCGGATGTCCCCGCTGGGAATCGATCGCGGGCATGCGGTCAAAAAAGAAAAGCACCCAAATGTGGGTGAACCCTTCCAGCCCGTCGAGTGCGTCCCGCCATTCCTCGTCGACCGTAATCGTCGACTCGATCTCTTCCCAGGGGGTGTCTCGATGCCCCTGACCAATTCCGTTATGGACGGTCCCGATGGCTTTTAACTGTATCATATCTCGCTTTCTGTGACGGGCGCAGAGAGGCTGAAATCGGTCATCCCAGCCTTGCGCGTGCCCGCGCCGCTATTTTAGTTGAGAAAGGGTCTCGGGGCAAATCGCCCGAAGAGATCGAGACTTGAACACAGCCTCTAGTATTTTGGTACTATTGCACTGTCAATAGTACCGTGGTACGCTGAATGTAATCGAATAGACCAAAACCGACGATAAGGGCAAACCCATCGAGAGGTGGGGGCGCAAAGCTACGGGTCCTCTGCTTGATAAGCCAGGATAGCCGGGTTGCCGTCACAGGCGCTTGCGATGCTATCCGGCTCTTTTCAGAGCCGGATTTTGTTTGCAGCGTCGTGGGGATTCCTCCCTAGTGCTCTATTGCTCAGCGAGGAGGCTGCGGCCGACGTCGTCAGACTGTACCGTCCTTGCCGAACTCTAGAACAGGACGGCTTTTTTTGTGAGACAAATATGCGAGGTGAAAACCATGGCAACCCTTGAAAGCTTGAGAAGATCGTCCGGACGCAACTGGATGCGGGCGATTCTTCTCACGGCCGCGCTTCTCTTTCTCTCTTTCACGACCTTGTCAGCCCTGCCTGCCCAGGCTGCGCGGCATGCCTCCAAATCCGACTGCTCCGAGTGCATCGACACCTCCTCGCTCAAGAATGCATATGACTATGCGATTGGAGCCACTCGACTGTGGAATGAAAAGCCCTACCTGCAAGGACAGGGCGTGACCGTCGCCGTGGTCGACAGTGGGATCGCGCGGGAGAAAGATTTCAAGGGGGCGGACGGGAGGTCCCGCATCCTCGCGAACGTCAGCTTTGTCGGAGAGCAGGGCGCCAGCGACCACTATGGACACGGCACTCACGTGGCCGGACTGGTCGGGGGGAACGGAGCGTCCTCGGGAGGCGCCTACGTGGGCGTCGCCCCCCAGGTGAACCTGGTCAACGTCAAGGTAAGCGACAGCAAGGGAATGGGGAGTACGAAAGACGTGGTCGCGGGTCTGCAATGGGTCTACGAACACAGAAAGCAGTATAACATTCGTGTGGTGAACCTCTCCCTCGACAGCAGCGAGTCCGAATCCTATCACCTCAGCCCGCTCGACGCGGCCCTCGAAATTCTCTGGTTCAATCGCATCGTGGTGGTCGTCTCCGCCGGCAACAGCGGCAGCCGGGGCATACGCTACCCGCCGGCCAACGACCCCTTTGTCGTCACCGTCGGGGCCATGGACGACCGCGGGACGGCCTCGACGAATGACGATGTCCTGGCCAGCTTTTCCCCCTACGGCAAGACTCAGGACCACATGGCCAAGCCCGACCTCGTCGCGCCCGGCACCAATCTCATCAGCGTCTTTCCAGATAACGGGGCGACCCTCGCCCGTGAACATCCCGACCACGTGGTGACCGAACACTATTTCCGCATGTCCGGCACCTCCATGTCTGCAGCAGTCACGGCCGGGGCGGCGGCCCTCTTGCTCCAAGCCCAGCCCAATCTCACTCCCGACCAAGTCAAGTACCGCCTGATGAATCTCGCCGAGCCTTACGGATACAAGAGTCTGAAAATGGGGTATCTCAATATCTATGATGCCGTACACAGCTCGACCACTCAGCCGGCGAACCTGGGGCTTTTGCCCAGCCACCTGCTCCAGACCGGCAGTTCGCCGGCCACTTGGACAAGTGTCAACTGGGACAGTGTGAACTGGGATAGCGTGAACTGGGACAGCGTGAATTGGGATTCGGTCAACTGGGACAGTGTGAACTGGGACAGCAACTATTGGGGACCGTGAACAATCATCAGCCACAAGATGACGGCATCGCGCGCATGCGATGCCGTTTTGTTTAGGTGGGATTCGCGGTTTGGCAGCAGTAGTCGGAGGCCGCACCCCGCTCCGCAGGCGTCCTTCGACTGCATGGCCAAGTGCAGGCCACTCCGCTCACCCCGCTGAAAAGCGCGGGGCGGGTGATGCCGCGCCTCGTCTCGGACGAGGCGACTCCGCTCGCGCCCGACCCCAAACTCAAGCGCGCCGTTTTGTTTTGGGCGGTTGATAATTCGACGGATTAAGGTATACTTGCTACGCAATGAGTATAAGTTTCCTTGACCTCACATGGGTTTTGGTCATCATCCTCATACTTGTTCCCGTCGTCCAACGATGGATGATCGAAAATACACGCCGCAACCTGATCCGTCGCTTTGAGAAAAAGCGAGGCTCGCGCTTGATAACGCTCATCCACCGCCAGGAGGCTCTCTCATTCCTCGGACTCGCCTTTGCGCGCTTTATCGACATCGAGGATTCGGAGCAGGTCCTGCGCGCGATCCGGCTGACGTCGACGGAGACGCCAATTGACATCGTGCTCCATACGCCCGGCGGCCTCGTCCTCGCGGCCGAGCAAATCGCCCACGCGCTCATCCGTCACAAGGCCCCGGTGACGGTGTTCATTCCTCATTATGCCATGTCGGGCGGGACTCTGCTCGCCCTCGCCGCGGACAAGATTGTTATGGACCCCAATGCCGTGCTGGGTCCGGTCGATCCCCAACTCGGCCAATACCCGGCTTCGTCCATCATCCACGTGACTGAAATCAAGGCGGTCAACGATACGGATGATGAAACGCTCATCCTCGCGGATGTAGCCCGCAAGGCGGTCGACCAAGTCAATCATGTCGTGCGCACGATTCTAACAGGCAATGGGATGGACGCACAAAGGGCGAGCGAGCTTTCCGATACGCTGACCTGCGGCCAATGGACGCACGATTATCCAATCTCTTTCGAAGAAGCTCAAAGCATTGGCCTCCCTGTCTCTTCCGACCTCCCGGAAGAAATCACGCAATTGATGGAGCTGTATCCTCAAGGCGGCGGCCGCCGACCCTCGGTGCAATACATCCCCGTCCCCTATCCGCGCCCCGAGCGCCCGTCCCCGGCGCCGGCGCGCAAACAACGGCAATAAGTCAACGAGCCGATGTGCCAAGAAGGCAACCAGGGTCGCCAGAGGGTTGTGCTATTTTGCGGTCTACTCCTGGCGCTGCCGACTTTTTGACATTGCGAGCGTCTGGTGTAGAATCACTTTGCCATGACTCAATCGCTTCAACGCGCACTGCGAGCCTCTGGCCGGCGACTTGCCCGGGGCGCGCATACACCGGGTTGCATGCTCCTTTTTGCCTTCACCACCTTGATCCTCGTCTTTTTCATTCTCTTCGCCGGATATGAGTTCATCTTCCGTGACCGCGTGATACTGGGTGTGTCCGTGTTCGGTCAATCCATGCGGGGATTAACCCGCACTGAGGCTAGAAAATTCCTTCAGACACAATTTGGACAAAAGGATGCCATGCTCGCCCGGGCCGGCGGCGAACTCGTCGTTCTACGGGATGGAGACCATACCTGGAGCGCTCACCCCTGGGAACTCGGGCTGCGTACGGATTTCGATCCGGTCGCGGACAGCGCCGTTCTCCTGGGGCATCGCGGCACTCTGAGCGGAGATCTCATTGAGCAGGCGCGCTGCTTTCTGCTCGGATGCGACTTGAGCCTCGACGCTCAATTTGACAGCCGGGTGGCACTCGCCTATCTCGATGCGCTGGCTCCGCAGGTCAACCGAGCACCGGTGGACGCGTCTGTCCACATTGACGGCGTGAGCGTGGTATCTGCTCCTGCCCAAAACGGCCGCGAACTGGACACCGCGGTCATGCTCGAGCAAATGCGAAAGCGGGTTTTGGGAATCGACCAAGGAGAGCTTGTCCTCGCCTTCCAGGAAAAGAAGCCGTCGATTACGAACGCCGATTCTGCCAAAGCGCAGGCGGAGGCCATCCTGTCCGCGCCGGTATTCTTGACTTTCAGCGGCCGCACCTGGGCGCTCGACCGGGGCGCTCTCAGTGGAATGTTGACGATTCAAACCAAGCAGGATGCAAGCGGCGGCAAATCTCTCTCGGCCACGTTGGACCACGCCAAAGTAGTGGCCTACCTCACAACGGTGGCCCGAGACATCAACCAGCCCGCCCGGGACGCCCGGTTCCACTTTGATCCCTCTACCCACCAACTCACCGTCATCCGACCGAGCCAAAACGGCGAGACCCTTGATCCTGAGGCGGCGGCCAAAGCCATCGAGCAGCAGTTGCTGGCAAGCGGCCCTGGCCAAAAGTCGTCGGCGGGCGCGCGGCGGCCGCCGGGAAATGCCAGCCTGCCGGCTGATCTCAGCGTCCGCACGATCTCTTTGCCAGTCACCACCACCAAGCCCGCGGTCGCGATGGAGGACGCGGCCAATTTCGGAATCAAGGAATTGGTTTCACAGGGGGTGAGCAATTTCAGAGGTTCGGCCGCAGGCCGGGTCCAGAACATCAAAACCGCTACCGAGCAATTTGACGGCATTGTCATTCCCCCGGGCACGACTTTTTCCTTCGACCAGTATCTCGGAGATGTCGTCGAGGCCAACGGCTACGACGACGCGTATGTGATTTTCAAGGACCAGACGGTCCTCGGGCCGGGGGGCGGTGTCTGCCAAGTCTCCACGACGTTATTCCGCGCGGCTTTCTGGGGTGGGTTCCCAATCGTCGAGCGATGGGCGCACGCGTACCGCGTTGGCTACTATGAGCCGCCGGTCGGCCTCGATGCAACGGTTTTTGCCCCAACCGTAGACATGAAATTCACGAACGATACGCCGAATTATCTGCTGATCGAGCCATCGATCAATGTCAAAACGACCACTCTCACTTTCAATCTCTACGGCACGAAGCCGAACCGCACGGTGGAGATGACGGACCCGGTTCAGGACAAGATCGTCCCGCACGGACCGCCCCTCTATACGAACGATCCGACCTTGAAACAAGGGGTAACCAAACAGGTGGATTTCGCGCACGACGGGATGGATGTGACCATCTGGCGGACGATCACGGTGGACGGTCAAGTGGTCAAGAAGGACAAGTTCTTTAGCCGGTATCAGCCGTGGGTGGCGCGCTATATGGTGGGGACGAAACCGTAGGTGGGGGGGAGCGGCGCCCCCCTCCCACAAGAACCCCCTCTCCCGCATCGAACGCGGGATCTGCGATACTACCCTCTCCCCCAACGGGAGCAAGATCGGCTCCCGTCGGGGGAGAGGGATTTTTTTATTGTAGATGGAGGCGGAGGCTTCGCCTCCGCCTCCATCTACGCCCAGACGAGATACGCCTCCCCGCTTGCGCGGGAGGGAAGTGGGGCGTTATTGAGAGAGAAGGCAAGCGGAGAGGGAGTGGGGCATTATTGGGAGAGAAGGCAAGCGGGGAGGAGGTGCGGCATTTTAGCGAGGGACGAGGACGAGGGAGTGGGACACGTTGGCGAGGGACGAGGACGGGGGAGCGGGACACGTTGGCGAGGGACGAGGACGGGGAGGAGGTGCGGCACTTTAGCGAGAGACGAAAGCGGGGAGGGGAGTGGGGCGTTTTTAGCGGGGGCAGAGCCGGGTAGGCGGGAAACTGTAGTGACGAACGAAAGCGGGGAGGAGGCGCGGCATTTTAGCGAGGGACAAGGACGGGGACGTGGGGCGTTTTTAGCGAGGGACGAGAGAGGGAAGGGAATTACCGGCGACTCGAAGGAGCAGCCGTTTGTAGGTGAGGGTGCCGTTGGCGAGCTGCTTGGCGCCGTCCTGAGTGGAGGCGCTGTGGGCAAAGACGCGAAAAGAGAAGCGTGGCATCCGGTAAAAGACCTGCGTCAACCACCATCCGAACCGGAAATCGGCATTGATTTCTGAATTGATCCGCCGGGAATAGGGAGAGAGATCGTTGTCTCCGCGCTGCCGGGCGTGCCCAATTTCTTGCGCCGCGATCTGCCCGCTGCGAATGGCGAAATAGATCCCTTCGGCAGTGAAGGGGTCGGCAAGTCCTGCCGCATCCCCAACCAGCAGGGCATGAGGGCGATGGTAAATCGCAAACTGTCCGCCGAGCGGAACGCGATGGCCTCGCGTCAAAATGGGCTTGGCACCGCTCAGAGACGGCTCGGAGCTCAAGTAGCGCGCCAATTCTCTCTGCAAATCGAGCTTGTGCCCCGGCCGGATCAAGGCGCCCACACCGACCGACAAATGATCTGCCTTGGGAAAGATCCACCCATAGCCCCAGCTCAGCGCGCCGTAATCCATGTGAAGGACACTGCGCCATTCCGCCAGCGCCGCCGAAGGCACTTGGAGCTCTGCTTCTATCGCAACCCCCATCCGGTGATGGGGTGGAAATCCTGCGGCGCGGCGCACCCCTCCATTCACTCCATCCGCACCGATCAGCAGAGCGGCATCCAGTCTTTCTCCTCCTGCCGAAACGACGGCCCGGTCGTTTTCCAGAGTGATGCCATCGACGGGACAAGCGTCGCGCAGTTCTGCACCGGCCCGTACCGCTTGAGCGGCGAGCAGTGCATCGAAATCAGCCCGCATGACACAATAAGCCTCGGCGGATTCGATGCGAATGCGCTCTCGGCCATAGGCAATCGAGACTTGTCGGATCGTGTCTTGGACGGCGGACGAAAAGTCATAGTCCAGGGCGGACCGGACCTTGAGTGATAATCCTCCGCCACAGGGCTTGTAGCGCGGGATCCTGGCCTTTTCCAGCATCAGGACACGCAACCCTTGCCTTGCCAACCCGTAGGCGGCCGAAGAGCCGGCAGGGCCGGCGCCGACGACAATCACATCCCATTTGAACATTTCAGCCTGAGATGACAGATCTGCTCATCGGATATGGCGACGAGTGACGAGCGATGAGTGACGGGAAACGTACAGCGTAAAACGTGAAGGGATGCGCTTAAGACAGATGTCGGATTGCTTCGGCTCCGTCGATTGATGAAGTGCAATCGGACGAACCCCGCTCAGAAACTTGTCTCCACGGTGGCATGGGGCCCATACCGGCGTAACCGGCTGACCCCAGAGGGGGGCTTCGCACAACCCAAGATCTGCAAGCGTCTCTGTCCTGGAACAGCCCGCGAAGCGGGATGCGGAACTCGCAATGGCACTCTGCCCCCAGAGGGGGACTGCTCGCGCCTCGGCTCAGCCTCCGCCGAGATACTGCAGAGCCGTGCGAATCCGCTCCTCGATCGTGCCGGCCCCTGGGGGGATGGACTGGGTTGCCCGTGCGGCTTCGGCCGCGCTGTACCCGAGGTTGACGAGTGCATTCATTACGTCGGCATCAGCGGGCGTCAATTCGCCAACTTGCAAGCCCCCGACATCCACTTTGCCTTTGAGTTCGAGCACGAGGCGCTGGGCGGTCTTTTTCCCGATGCCAGGAATTGACGTCAGCATGTCGACGTTTCCTTGTGCAATCGCCATGCGGAGCGTGTCCGTCGGGATATTCGAGAGGAGCCCGAGTGCCATACGAGGGCCGATGCCGCTCACCGTGAGGAGAGTCTCAAAAAGGCGAAGATCCTCTTGCGCCGAAAAGCCGTAGAGTGAAAGCTCGTCCTCGCGAACACGGAGATGGGTAAAGAGCTGCACATCACTACCCACGGCCCCGAGTGCGGCAAGCGTCCCCATGGGCACCCGCACGCGGAAACCGACTCCGCCGACATTCACAACCAGCCCGTCTTCCAGGCGCATCTGGACCTTACCGTGGAGTGTGGCAATCATTCAGTCATCCTCGCTGCCTTGATCATTCTCCTTTAAGCCTTTCCAGACGCGCACTATGCGCGCGGCAGATGGCGACGGCGAGCGCATCGGCGGCGTCGTCGGGCTGGGGAACAAAATCTAGCTGCAACAGGACTTGGACCATCTGTTGTATCTGTCTCTTTTCCGCGCGCCCGTAGCCGACCACCGCCTGTTTTATTTCGAGAGGAGTATACTCGTGGACGGTCAGGCCCGCTTGAGCGGCGGCCAACAAAGCGACACCGCGTGCCTGACCTACAGACAGCGCGGTGCGCACATTCTTGCTAAAGAATAGTTTTTCAACTACAGCATCGGTGGGTCGATGCTTCTGGATGAGGGCCGTGAGCTCTTGATGAATGTGCAGCAATCGGCGCGGGAGAGGCCACTCTGCGGGGGTCGTAATAACGCCGTAATCAATCAGTCCAAGCTCATCGCCACCCATAGAATCCGGGCCCTCACAAACGATCAAACCGTAACCTGTGATTGCAGTACCCGGATCAATACCAAGGACAATCATGGGAGCACTGGGCTGCCCTTTAGGCGTGCTCTCTCGCACCCTCGTACTTGGCCATCACCTCATCGCTGATGTCGAGGTTGGTGTGGACTTTTTGCACGTCGTCCAGTTCTTCAATTGCCTCCATCAGCTTCATCGTCTGGATGGCCGCTTCGTCGCTCACTTCGGCCGGGGTCTTGGCGATCCACGCCAATTCGGCGGAAGTGAATGGAATGTGACGCTTTTCGAGTTCTTCCCTCAGAGACTTTAATTGTTCGGGCGCCACATAGGCTTCGACCAAATTGCCATCCACCTTGACGTCGTCGGCCCCCGCATCAATCACTTGAAGCGCCAACTCATCCGGGTCGGTCTTGCCGGCCTCGAGCGTCACGACTCCCTTTTTCTCAAACATCCACGCGACGGCGTTGCTAGAGGCCATGTTGCCACCGCTGCGAGTGAAAATGTGCCTGAGCTCCGAGGCGGCCCGGTTGCGGTTGTCGGTCAGCACCTGGACGAGCAGTGCTGTGCTCCCTGGACCGTACCCCTCATACATGACTTCTTCGAGGGCACCGCCTTCGCTCAACTCGCCAGTGCCGCGCTTGATGGCCCGTTCGATGTTATCTTTTGGCATATTCGAAGCGCGCGCCTTGTCAACCGCCAGCCGCAGGGCAAAATTCGCGTTCGGATCGCCGCCCCCTTCACGAGCGGCAATGGCAATTTCACGTCCCAGGCGCGTGAACATGGCGCCCTTTTTTACGTCCGCAACGCCTTTCTTGCGCTTGATCTGTGCCCACTTGGAATGTCCAGACATACTGCTACCTCCGCTCCAGCCCTGCTTGCATCTTGCTTGTTACCTCGCTCATAGATTATACCACGCGAGTGCGGAATAATGAAATGGATATGCCACCCTGGCGCAGTTTGAGCTTGGGGCAAAGGTGCGCGCATGGGAATGGGGAGATTGCGCCCGCAAAGTCCTCGGGTTCGGGTTCGCCGACCGAAACTGCCGTCGGACGGACCCTCGCAACGACGCGCTGCCCCCAGAACGAGCAGGACCCTACCACTTTTCGCTTCGCTCAGGATGAATGTGTGAACAGTTAACGATGGCTCAGAATAACGATGGGCTGCTTTGCCCGCCTGAGGGAACGGAGACGTCGGCGCCTTGTTCCTGGAGCATCGAGCGAAGTTGGCGCGCGGTATCGATGCCCTGTCCGCGATAGTGGTTGTTCGCAAAGACAAAGGTCTTGTCCGCTTCCGCATTCAGGTTTTCGATCTTGGGCGTCCATTCCTGCAATTCCTGCTGGCTGTACGTATAATCGTAGCGCTCGTAGGCCTGCTCATGCTGCCACCATTTCATGGCATTGCGCCCGTGGAAGCGGACATACGCGACATCGGAGGTCGCCCGCGCCACCGGCGGCAGCAGCCCCTTGAGCCGCGGCTCGTCCACGCAACAAAAGCCGAGCTGCTGCTCCTGCAGAAACTGGAAGGTTTGCTCGTTCAACCACTGGGCATTGCGAAATTCAACCACGACGGGCAAGTCTAAAAGCTGCTGGCGGAATGCTTTCAAATAATCCACGTTCTCGGGCGTGTGGTGAAAAGAGGCAGGGAACTGTGCGAGCACAGCACCGAACTTGCCCGCCTGCAAGAGCGGCTGCACGGCCGTGACGAATTTCGGAAACAGCGCGGGGTCCGCCTCGCGCGTGTGCGTCATTTCCTGCGTGGCTTTGATGGTGAAGAGAAAATTGGCAGGCACCTTGCTCGCCATCTGGGCGAGCGTGCGGGGTGCCGGCATCCGATAATAGCTAAAGTTGATCTCTAGCGTATTGAACTCTTTTCCGTAAAAGGCCAGCCAGTCCTTTTTTTCCAGGCCTTCCGGGTAGTAGGGACCGACCCAGTCCTCGTAGGAAAAGCCGCTGGTGCCGATGTAGATCATCGTTTCGTCCATTTCTATTGCAGATTGCAGACTTGGATTTAAGATTGCAGATTGTAGATTGCAGATTGACGTAGACCACCTCACCGACTAGAGGTGCGGCAGTCAGCCCATCCGCTGAATTGCACGCAATCTGCAATCTACAATCTGTAATTACATCATACCACGATTTGGCGGGGTTTGACGCGGCATTTCTCGGCACGAATGATCGAGTAGATGAGATCGGCCGTGTCGTCGAGCGCGTCATCTTCATTCACGATGACATAGTCGAACTTGTCCATCTCGCTCATTTCCAGACGCGCGGCGTGCACGCGGAGGCGCAAGTACTCTTCCGGCTCTGTGCGGCGCTTGCGCAGACGGCGCTCCAGCTTGTCCAGCGTGGGGGGAAGCAGGAAGATAAAGACGGCATCGGGGACCAGGCGCTTGATCGTCGCCGCGCCCTGGACGTCGATACGCATAATCACATCCAGCCCGCGGGCGAGCGCCTCACGCACTTGTCTCCGCGAGTTGCCATAGTCATAGCCGTAGACAACCGCATGTTCCAGGAAATCTCCATTGCCTTCCATCTCCTGGAATTGTTCCCGGGTCACGAAATGATAGTCCACGCCTTCCACCTCTTCGGGGCGTTTGGGGCGAGTCGTGTTGGTGACCAGGAAGTAGAATGGATAGTTGAGCTCGCGCATGCGCGTCAGCGCGGCGTCTTTGCCCACCGCCGAAGGCCCCGATACCACTACGAGCAGCGGAGGGTGTTGGGGGAGTGAAATCGGAAGCGGAATAGAATCAGCCATTGATTTCTCCTCGCTGTTGTTTGATGCGGTTCACAATCGTCTCCGGCTGGAGCGCCGCGAGCGCAATGTGCCCGCTGTCGAGGATGACCACCGCCTTGGTCTTGCGACCATAGGTCATATCAATCGCCGTGTCGCTCTTGCGCGCGTTGCGGATCATGCGTTTCACCGGCGCCGAGTCCGGCGCCAGAATGGCGACAATGCGATTGGCCGCCAAGACGCCGCCGAACCCAATGTGAACGAGCTCTGTCTCCGATGCGGCGAATCCGATGGATGCGGCGTGATTTCTCATGGTGGTCGTTGCCCCCTCACCCCGCCAAGAACGCGGGGTCTAGCGACCCTACCCTCTCCCCCAAGGCGGAGCCTTGGGGGAGAGGGAAAAGAGTTTTTTCGGGGCCTCCGGCCCCGCACCCCCGGCACCAGAGTCGGTCGGGAGAAGTGCGCGTCTCCGAAATCGAACCGCAGGAGAGTGGGCCTCCTGACCTCGGTCGGCAAGAGGGCATGCCTCCTCAAGTTCATCGGCAAGAGTGCAGGACTCTGAAATCGATCGGCAAGAAGGCAAGCCTCCTCAAGTTGATCGACGAGGGGGCAGGACTCTGAAATCGATCCGCAGGAGAGTGGGCCTCCTGACCTCGTTCGGCAAGAGGGCATGCCTCCTCTAGTTGATCGGCAAGAGTGCAGGACTCTGAAATCGATCGGCGATAGGGCGGGCATCCTCATGAGCCAGGGCACCCATCTGACCCAAACCCCGGACCTAAGCGGAACGGGGGCGGGAAGCGGGGCCGTGCGGCGATCCCAGACGAATAATACGTTCGGTGGGGCCGAAATCCCTAGTCGCGTTGGCCGAATCCACGACAAGCGGAGCATGGGCCACGACCGCGGCATAGTCCACATTGCTGTGCGGCGTCACAATCACCACCGCATCGCTCTGCCGCAAAACCTCCGGGGTCAGATCCACCGAATTCAACTCGACGGACGGACGATGAAAGACGTTTCCGCCCACCCGAAAGGTAGGCACGTACGGGTCGTGATAGCGGACCTGCGCACCTCGCTCGACCAAAAGCTCGATAACCCGTTCGGCAGGCGAATTCCGCGCATCATCGACATCGTGCTTGAACGCGACTCCCAGGACGAGCACCCTCGCGCCTTGAAGGGGTTTGCACACCTTCCCCAGGGCCTCGTTCACCAAGCCCACAACATGGAAGGGCATCCCTTCGTTAATGTCCGCGGCGAGCTCGATAAAACGGGTAAAGAAATCATACTCGCGCGCTTTCCAAGAGAGATAGTACGGATCCACCGGAATGCAATGACCGCCCACGCCCGCGCCCGGATAGAACGGCATAAATCCGAACGGCTTGGTCTTGGCCGCGCCGATGACCTCCCAAAAGTCGATGCCCATCCGCTCGGAGAGGAGGGCGAGCTCGTTCACGAGAGCGATGTTCACCGACCGGAAAATGTTTTCGAGCAGCTTGCACATTTCCGCCGCGCGCGGTGAAGAAACGACGTGAACCTCGGGAGTGAGGTGCGTGAGCAGCGCGCGAGCCAGCTCGGTGCATTGGGGGGTTAGCCCGCCCAGCACCTTGGGCGTGTTCTTGACATTCCAGCCGGCGCTGCTTGTCGCACCCGGGTCGATCCGCTCAGGAGAAAAGGCGAGGTGAAAATCCTCGCCGGCCTTGAGGCCTGATTCTTCCAGGATGGGCAGACACACCTCTTCTGTCGTGCCCGGGTAGGTCGTGCTCTGCAGGATGACAAGTTGGCCGCGCTGCAAACGTTCGGCGATACCCCGAGTGGCCGAGATGACGGCATTCAGGTCAGGTGCCTTCATCTTGTCGAACGGAGTGGGCACGCAAATAAATACGATATGCGCCGACCGCAGCACCTCATAATCGCGGGTCGGCAGGAACTGCTTGGTCTCGACCAGACGCTTGACGTCTGCGCTAGCCACGTCAGGAATATAGCTTGTTCCTTGCTCGAGGCTCTCGACCTTGCGCCGATCGAGATCCAGGCCCGCCACCGGGTATCCGGCCCGCGCCAACTCTATGGCGAGAGGCAGACCCACATAGCCCAGACCGATGACGGCGACGCGGGCGGTCTTGTCGTCAATCCGAGACCGGATGTCAGAATTGCTCTCCACGGATGTTTTTCCTCTCGTCGATCTGGAATCCGGGGCGCCACTCGAATCTCCACAAGGCAACCAGCCCCGCGATGGTCACCGCCGCGCCGACGACATAGTTTTCGACAGCCCCTGCCTGGACGCAAAACATGGCCAGGACGCCCAACCCGACGGAGACGAGATAGAGTGTGAGCACCGTCTCGCGGGCGGTCAAACCGGTGGCTTTCAGGCGATGGGATATATGGTCCTGGCCCGGATGCGTCATCGGGTTGAGCCCCCGGCGCAGTCGCGACAGAAAGACGAGCGTCGTATCAAAGATCGGCAGGCCCAGGATGAGCAACGGCGTCAGCCAAGTGACAACGTCCGGATGCCCCGTAAAGCGCAACTTGAGTCCCACGGCTGCGAGCATAAAGCCGAGGAACAGACTCCCCGTATCGCCCATAAAAATCGTCGCCGGGTTAAAGTTGTAAACCAGAAAACCGATGCATGCCCCCAAGAGTGCCGCCGTGAGACTCCCAACCAAATATTGACCGTTGAGCGCGGCGACGAGGAGGAAAAATGCCGAAGCGATTGCGGCCACTCCTCCGGACAGCCCGTCCATATTGTCCATCAAGTTCATCGCATTTGTAATGCCCACGACCCACAGCAAGGTCACCCCCGCATCCAAATACGGCTGATGGAAGACATCGGCGGTGACTCCAGTCATAATCAGGATCAATCCGCCGAAGATCTGCCCTATCAGTTTCAAACCAGCGCTCATGCCGACGCGATCATCCCAGATGCCGAGAAAAGAAACCCACGTCGCGCCGACGATAATACTTACGATCTGGGAAATGTAAAAGCGGTCGGCAAAAAGGACCAGGGCAATCAAAAAGGCACCATACATCGCGACGCCTCCCAGGAGAGGCATCGGGCCGGCGTGGATTTTGCGTTCATTTGGCCGATCGACTACGCCGACATGGACCGCCAACCGCCGCGCAAGCGGCGTGCCGCCGATCGCAAAAACTAACGCCGTGGCAAAGACGAGCATGATGGTAGCCATGGAATTTCCTACTGACCCTGTAACTGCGACACGTAGGCCTGGAGAGCCGGACGGTCTGCCTCTGCCGCGATCGCGAGCGCCGCCTGCGCCTGCTTGAGCGCCTCGTCCTTTTGTTTGGCTTTCTGGGCATTCAGCGCGGCCTGCAGGTCCTGCCACATGGGTTTCTCGTTATCGGGCGCCAAAGCAGCGGCGGTTACGATCGCGCTCTGAGCTTGGTCCAGGTTGCTTTCCTGCAAGTTCAAGAGAGCGAGGTTCTTGTTGGCATCATAATCGTTCGGGGCCAAGCGCGCAATCGCCTCATACTCGGGCAG
>JAMDCU010000160.1 GCA_023489485.1 Chloroflexota bacterium | reverse complement strand
GACGCTCGGAGGAAGAACGAGGGGAAGCGTAATCAACGTTTCGATGATCAGTTTGCCGCGGATGCGCGTGCGCGCCAGGAAAAGGGCCAGCGCGATCCCGGCGACCAAAATCACCACTGTGGCGAACAGCGCGACCTGAAGGGTGAGCAAGAACGGTTGCCAATCGATCACGGCTTCCTCTCTCGTACGTCGAAGCGAAGATACATTGGATGCACACGGTTTTTCTGCACCGCAGCGTATGTTAACCTCATCATACCACCTTGTCAAACCCGGCAGCCGATGTCTCTCCTATTTATTTCTCAATCACCGTGATTTGTTGTATAATGTTTTTTGATCTCAAAGCGAGGAAGATTATGAGCGAGCGACCGATTCGCGTACTCATTGCCAAGCCCGGCCTGGACGGCCACGACCGCGGCGCCAAAGTCGTCGCGCGCGCGCTGCGGGACGCAGGGATGGAAGTCATTTATACCGGCATCCGGCAGACGCCTGAAATGATCGCCGAGGCGGCTCTACAGGAAGATGTCGACGTTATCGGGCTGTCCATCCTCTCCGGGGCGCACATGGACCTCTTTCCGCGTATTGTCGAAGAGATCAAGCGCAGAAATGTGAATGATGCCTTGCTCGTCTGCGGTGGAATCATCCCAGAAGAGGATATTCCGGCACTAGAGCAAATGGGGTTTGTCGGAGTGTTCGGGCCCGGCACCTCCACCCAGGACCTTGCCAAATTCATCCGTGATGAGGTCGGACAACGCCGTACCCGTTCGGCGCAGTCACCCTCTCCTGCGAGGTAACCGCGGCGTGGATACTGAATGGATCGAAGCGGTCCGCGCAGGCAACCCGCGGGCGGTGGCGCGAGCCATCAGCGCCGTTGAGCGCGGCGGTCCCGGCGCTCATGCAGTGATTGCGGCCCTTTTCCCGTTTACGGGCAGGGCCCAGATCATCGGCGTGACGGGCGCCCCAGGGACCGGCAAGAGCACGCTCGTCAATGAGCTGGCCAAGTACTATCGCCGACGCGGAGACCGCGTCGGTATTGTTGCCGTCGACCCGACTAGCCCGTTCACGGGCGGCGCGATCCTCGGAGACCGGTTGAGGATGCAGGACTTGAGCGGTGATCCCGGCGTCTTTATCCGAAGCATGGCGACGCGGGGCAGCCTCGGCGGTCTCGCTTCGGCAACTTTTGATGCGGTGCAAGTATTGGATGCAGCCGGATTTGACCTCATCCTTGTGGAAACGGTGGGCGCCGGTCAAAGCGAAGTCGACATCGCCAAGAACGCTCAGACGACGGTGGTCGTCGATGCCCCCGGTCTCGGCGATGAGATACAAGCGATCAAAGCCGGCATCCTTGAGATTGCGGATGTCCTTGTCGTCAACAAAGCGGACCGGGATGGCGCCGGCGCGACGGTTGCGGCGCTGGAGATGAATCTGAATCTAAAGCCGAAATCCGAAAAGAGCTGGCGCCCGCCCGTGCTCAAGACCGTCGCCATCCGGGGCGAGGGCACGGGAGATGTCGTGGACTGGATTGGCAAGCACCGGGCCTACCTGGAGGCAGAGCATTTGCTCAAGGCGAAAGAAAGGGCGCGGTTTCGATCCGAGTTGGATATGGTGCTCCAGCGCGAGCTCATGAGTCGTTTGCTCAGCCATCTGGATGGGGACGAAATGGATTCTCTCGTGGACAAAATGGCGTCTCGCGAGATGGACGTGTATCAGGTCGCGAACCAGCTTCTCCATGCCGCCGAGCGATCACAGGCGTAAAGGTCCTACCTAGTTTGTGCCTTTTGGCTCTCTCGGCGTCTTGGTCGCTTGGGTGGCCATCGCGCCTGGAATATTGATTCAGATAGAACTTGGTCTGCGCCCCGCGCCGTTCCGTAGTGGGCGGGGTTTTCTTGATTGTACAACTCGAGCGATCATCCATATTATGGCTTGAGGGAGCTCATATCCAAACATCTAACCCGCCGCGTGAATATTCACTTTGGCTAATGCCGTCCGGAGAAACACATCAACGATTGGCCCACCTCATCTTCCGCTTGAGCGAAGAATACTCGACTCCTCTGTTCGAACCGCACATTACACTACTCGGTGGTCTGACGGCCACGGAAGATCGTCTCCAGTCTCTGTCCCACCAGCTTGCTGCTCGACTCACAGCCTTTGAGGTGCCGCTCACCCGCGCGGATTATTTAGACGCGTTCCATCGCGCCCTGTTCGTTCGGGTAGCGGAGATCGAGCCGGTGATGAATGCGAACCGCCAGGCCAGGGATGTATTTGGCCGTGAGCAAGGGAGCGCGTACATGCCTCATCTGAGCCTCCTTTACGGCAACTTGAGCCAGGACCTCAAAGAGGAGATTCTTTCCAAGATCGGGCGTGAATTCAACACGTCCTTCCCGGTCGATCGCTTCTTTTTGCAGTGTACGACCGGTGACACCAAGGATTGGTACCGTCTGGGTGAGTTCCTGATGGCAGCAGAGGTCTAAGAAGAACGATGCACCTGCTTTTGATTCGTCATGGTGAAACCGATTGGAATAACGAAGGGCGGCTGCAGGGTCACACAGATATACTTCTCAATGCACGCGGGATTGAGCAGGCCAGGATATTGTCAATGCGACTTGCCGCCGAGGAGAACATACAAACCATCTACTCCAGCCCTCTCTCACGCGCGCGTGTCACGGCCGAGATCATCGGAGACATCTTTCACCTACATCCGATCATCGACGAGCGGCTCATGGAGCGAAATGCGGGCCATCTTGAAGGCCTCACGGCCGGCGACGTCAAGACTCGTTTTCCAGAGTTTTTCAAAGTGTGGCATGGACCGCGTGACCAACCTCTCCAACTGCCCGGCGGCGAGGACGATCTTGGTTTCCAAAAGCGTGTAGCTTCGTTTCTGCAAACTCTCCAGGATGAGCAAAGAGACAAGAGCATAGCCGTCGTCACCCATGGCGGCACTCTCGCCATGATCATCGCCACGCTGCTGGGCTTGAATCTGAACCATCGCTTACCGTTTCGATTTGACAATACATCACTGAACGTAGTAGATTTCACCGACGGGCGCCTATGCCTCAAGCGACTCAACGACACTTTTCACTTGAGGAACGGCTATGCCGCATCGTCACAGGACAAGCTCTTGCGGCCCGTCTCTCTCGGAACGGAGCTAGAAACCCAATGAGCGAAGGGAGAGTGGAATGCGACCCAGTCATCTCGATCCCGTGACGGCGCGAACTCCCGGAGGAGATGCTCGCGGCGCGCACGCTCGCGGAGTGCAGTATCCTGTGGCTGCAAAGCGGTACTCCCTGCCCCACGGAATCGCGCTCTTCTTAGGAGTGGCCGCAATTTTACTCTTGGCCGCGTGCTCTTCGGCCGCAACGCCGGCAGCAACGTCGGGAAATGCGGCCAAACTACCACCTCAAGAAAGGAGTAATATGTACCAGGCACCACCGCCAATGACGATCGACGTCAAGAAAACCTACGTAGCGACCATCAAGACTGCCAAGGGTGACATCGTGGTAGAGCTCTACCCGAAAGACGCACCGCAGACAGTCAACAATTTTGTCTTCCTCGCCCGGGACGGCTTTTACAACAATCTGACCTTTCACCGCGTTGAGCCGGGTTTTGTGATCCAGGGCGGAGACCCGCTCGGCACCGGCACGGGAGGCCCGGGCTATACGATTCCCGCCGAGATCAAGGAAAAACACAGCAAGGGCGCGATCGCCATGGCGCGGCTTCCGGATCAGGTGAATCCCAAGCGCGATTCCAGTGGCAGCCAATTCTACATCACTCTCGAAGCTACCCCTTTTCTGGATGGAGCTTATACGGCTTTTGGCCAGGTAACACAGGGCATGGACGTGGTCCAGAAGATTGCCCGCGGCGATGTGATACAGTCGATTTCAATCAGCGAAAAGTAAAGGTCAGGAGGTCCTTCGATGGCGAAGATGTATGGTGAATTGGCAATGTTCAGCGGGCGCAGCAATCGCCCTCTTGCGGAGGGTATTTGCAAGCATTTGCACGTCCCATTGGATGACGCAGACGTCTTTGACTTTCCCAACGAGAACATCTTCATCCAACTCAAGTGTAGCGTCCGCGGGCAGGACGTCTTCCTCGTCCAGGGCCTCTCATCGCCGGTCAATCGCAACATCATCGAGCTCTTGATTTTCCTAGATGCGCTCAAGCGAGCGTCGGCAGGACGTATCACCGCCGTCATACCTTTTTACGCTTACGGTCGCAGCGACAAGAAGGACCAACCCCGCATCGCCATCACCGCCCGACTCCTTGCCGACCTGGTTAGTGTTGCCGGCGCGACCCGCTACATGACGATCGATCTGCACGCAGGTCAAATCCAGGGCTTTTTCCAGATTCCCGGCGACGAATTCTCCGCTTTTCCCATCTTGACGGATTATCTCGTGGAAAAGAACATTCCGAATGCGGTCGTCGTCTCTGCCGATCTCGGGTTTGCGAAAAAGGCCCGCAACTTTGCCCGCAAACTCGATATGCCACTCGCCTTTGTCGAAAAACGACGGATCGGCAATGACCCCACCGCTCAAGCGATGACTGTCATTGGAGATGTGCAGGACAAGAACGTCATTCTAGTCGACGACGAGGTTGATACGGGCGGCACGCTCGTCGAAGCCGTGCACCTCCTCAAACGGAGCGGAGCCCATTTGATCTATACCGCGTGTACCCACGCTACGCTGTCCCACCCGGCCGTGGACCGACTACGCAACGCTCCGATCGACGAGTTCATCTGTACGGATACCGTCCCCGTCCCACCCGAAAAGCGGCTGCCAAATTTCAAGATACTTTCTGTGGCTCCCCTGCTCGCCGAGACCATCGCCCGCACTCATACGGGCCGAAGCGTAGGCGAGTACCTGAAAGATGCGTAGCATTGCATGCGAAACGGCAGGGGCGCCCGGGTGGCGCCCCTGGGTCTTTTGATTCGCCACTGTGCCCGAGTCCCAGATTTTGTTGCAATCCGTCTCGAATGATGCTAGAATTAGATGCTTTAAGCTCTAGGAGTACTGCGACTTTATGCTCAAGAATCTGTATACCAAGATTACCGGCGACCCCAACGAGAAAGAGATCAAGCGTCTCATGCCGGTGGTCGAGGAAATCAATCAGCTCGAACCCGAATTTCAAAAACTGACGGACGCGGAACTGCGCGCCAAGACGGATGAATTCAAAAAGCATTTAAACGACGCACTCGCCGCGCCCCGCCAAGCTGTCGGCGACGCTCGTGAGCAGTTCAATACCGCGGCAGATGCCGAAGACCGGCGGATGCTTGAAGAACACCTGAAGCAAGTTCAGCAAGCCTTGACCGAGGCGCAGCGCGCGGCCCTGGACGACATCCTCCCCGAGGCTTTTGCGGCGGTGCGCGAGGCCAGCGTTCGCACGATTGGCCTCCGACACTTTGACGTCCAGCTCATCGGCGGCATGGTCCTACACTCGGGCAAAGTCGCCGAGATGAAAACCGGCGAAGGCAAAACCCTGGTCGCCACCCTCCCGCTGTACTTGAACTCCCTTCTTGGTCAAGGCGCTCACCTGGTCACCGTCAACGATTACCTGGCCCGTCGCGATGCCCAGTGGATGGGACCGATTTACCACGCCCTTGGCCAAAGCGTCGGTATCCTTCAGCAGGGCGAGAAGAACGGCCTGGTGTTTGACCCGAGCGCCAAGGGCTCGACCCCGGAGACGGATTTTCTTCGCAAGGCCGATCGGCATGAGGCTTATCTGGCCGATATCACTTACGGCACCAACAACGAATTCGGTTTTGATTATTTGCGAGATAATATGGCCTGGCGCCTCGAGGACCGCGTCCAGAGCCAACTTTATTATGCGATCGTCGACGAGGTGGACAACATCCTCATCGACGAGGCGCGCACCCCCCTCATCATCTCCGGCCCGGCAGGAGAAGCATCCGAGGAATATTACCGGCTCGCCGAACTCGTTCGCAAGCTGAATCCGGACGACTATACGATCGACCAGCGCACGCGCTCGATCACCCTGACAGAAGCGGGGTACGACCGTGTTGAGGCGCTCCTTGGAACGCCGCTCTATAATGTGGAACGGCCGGAAGAGTCGGACCCACAGCAAGCCAAAGTGATGCACCACCTTGAAGCGGCCATGAAGGCCCAGTACCTCTTCCAACGCGACAAGGACTATATCATCCGCAAGGGCCAGGTCATCATCGTGGATGAGTTCACGGGGCGCTTGATGCCGGGACGGCGGTGGTCGGATGGCCTTCACCAGGCGGTAGAGGCGAAAGAGCGAGTACCGATCCAGCAAGAGTCCGTGACCTACGCAACGGTCACGCTGCAGAACTATTTCCGCCTCTATCGGCGGCTCGCAGGCATGACAGGCACGGCCAAGACCGAGGAGGATGAGTTCCAAAAGGTCTACAACCTGGACGTGATCGTCATCCCGACTCACAAACCCATGATCCGGGCCGACCAGCCCGACCTGGTCTACCGCAGCGAGGAAGCCAAGTGGCGTGCGGTCACTCTCGAAATCCTCAGCCTTTACGCCAAAGGCCAGCCCACTCTCGTGGGCACCACTTCGGTGGAACTGTCGGAACACCTCAGCGATCGTCTCGCGGCATCCAAGCTGCAGCTGCTCGCACGAGTGCGTCTCCTCGGAAACGCCATCGAAAACAGCAAAGACCTCTCCGACAAACAGCGGACGGCTCTCAAGCTCATCCTCTCACGCGATCTCGCCGAAGAGCCTGAGCAGTATGAAGAGGCGCTCTCTGCGCGTTTGTTCCACGAATTTGATTTGCGCGGGGTCAGCGAAGCTTCGCGCAAGCTCCGCTTGCCCGTGCGCGACCTCATTCGCATCAAGGCTCGTCTGGGCGGCCGGGGCAAAGAAACCTCGAACGTCGCCAAGCAATACAATCTCGGCGACAAAGAGATCCGCGAGCTGGGCAATTTGAGCGAGCGCGATTTGAAATTCGTCTCCCGATTGGAAGAGCGGCAGCTCCGCCTCGACAACATCGACGCGCTGGCCGCAGAGATTAGCGAGCATCCGGACGATTTGGCAAAGATTGCGCCCCGCTTCAACCTGCCAGTCGAAACGGTCATGGATATTTATCAGGACCTGCGTCTCTCCCGCCCGGAAATGATGGAAATCAATCGTGCCTTGATCGAGAACCTCGGCCAGGTGGATACCGTAGCGCACGAGTATCGTGCCCGCGCCGCGGCGATGGATGCGATTCTCAAACGGCTTTACCTTCGCGAAGAGGACGTTGTCCGATTGGCGAAAAAAGCGGGCGTGGAGGTCGACCCCTTCGCGACCGAGAATCTCGGCTATCTCTCCGAGAGCTATGGGGTCGAGGATCCCGCGCGTCTTGAGCAAATCCTGCGCGAAGGCGTCCCCCACTCCGTCTTGAACGCCAAAGAGCACGAAAAGGAGGCGGGGATAATCGCCCGCGCAGGCGAGCCGAACTCGATCACCGTCGCGACGAACATGGCAGGCCGTGGGGTCGATATCAAGCTGGGCGGCGAATTGCCAGAGGACACGCTCAACGAAATAGGGCGTGTTTTGCACCGGGCCGGCATTGATCCGTACAATCTGACGTTCGACCAAATCGCCGAAGCCCTTACCAAGATTCCGCCGGAAGAGTACTTCCTTTACGCCGAGCATGTGGAGCGTTTCCAGAAATACATGCACGATCGCGAGCGCGTGCGCGAGCTGGGAGGACTGCGCATCGTCGGCACAGAGCGTCACGAGGCGCGGCGTATTGACAACCAGTTGCGCGGCCGCTCTGGACGTCAGGGCGACCCCGGCTCCTCCCGTTTCTATGTTTCGCTCGAAGATGAAATCATGAACCGCATGGGCGGCAAGGGTCTGGTCGATCGCGTCTGGATCGAGGATATTCCGATTGAACATGACTGGGTCACTCGCGCCATAGAGCAAGCCCAAGTCAAAATGGAGTCCTACAACTTTGACATCCGCAAGCACTTGCTCGAATACGACGATGTCCTGAATAAGCAGAGGGAGATCATTTACGGACAGCGGTCTCGGATTCTGACCAAGGCCGATTTGCGGGAAGACCTGCGAAGTTGGTTGGAAGAGGAAATTGCTCGACTCGTTTCCGAGGACCTGAAATCCGATCACGGCGATTCGGACCACGCCGAGTCCCGCTTGCTGTTTCACCTTGATTCGCTCTTACCCGGCTTTTTCCTGACCGAGAACGAAATCTGGCCGCCGCTCTCCGTGGAGTTGGTTCAGCGCGATCTTGTTTTCGCCGAGGACGACGCGCTCGATGCCATCTGCCGTCGCATCCTCGACGCCGCCCGCCGCGGCATGGAGCTGCATCGCGACTATATTGCCCAGTCCGTCGTCCCCGAGGCCATTAATCAGTTCGAGCAGCAATATCAGACCACTTGGAACGACCTCGAGGACGTGGCGAAGAATACGTTCTCCACAACCCGGCACGAGGCCGAAGAGCAGAACCAACACCTTGATACCGGGGCCCTCGCCATGACGATCGGGCAGGCCGTCGGAATGCCCATCAGCCTGAATGCCGAGCGCGGCGCAGAGGTGGGCGAGCGCGAGATTGTAGATGCTGTCCGGCAAGCCTATGATGCACGTGTCGCCGAACAGGTCTTGAGACGCGTCGAAAAACGCGTCGGCATGACTCTCGACGTGCACCGGCCCACCGACGCGGGACTGAGCTTCGACGAACTGCGTAACGCGCTCGTCCAAGCCGTCAACTCGACGTATAACCAGCAAGCCGACAAGTATTTAGCAGACATCGAACGCGAGTTGGCCGAACGGATCAAGAGCATCGACGATGTTCGCGGAATGCATCTTTCGAGCCTCCTCTTTGCGATCAGCCATACTCGCCATTCCGCGTTCGATCAACGCACGCATCGGCGCTTTGATCTCATGGTCCCCCGTTTTCCATGGGTGCATTTGGCCGCCGACAAGATTCGCGGGTTGGACCAGCCCGGTCTGCGAGAGGAAATCCTCGCGTACTGGACGCGCTCACTCGGCCAGCTTGAGGTCGTGCGTGGCGGCACCCAGACCTTCAACGATCTCCTGCGCGAGCTGATGCTCAGCGTCGTCACGAACTTGTGGGTAGACTATCTTACAGAAATTGAAGCGCTGCGCGAAGGCATCGGCTTACAGGCGTTCGGTCAGCGCGATCCGCTCGTCGAGTACAAGCGCAGGGCGTATGAGATGTTCCAAGACCTCTACTCCCGCATCCGCTCCCAGGTCGTAACCTACATCTTCACGTATCAATACCGTGGCTTGGCCAAGCTGGAAGACGAAGCGCGAGACCGCGCTTCCCGTCAGGCGGTTGAGGCTCCCCGAAAGGAGCCGCCAGCCGTTGCGGCCCAGACGGCAGCCCCTCAGCCGGCGAAGGCAGCGCCCCAATCCCCCAAAGCGACCAAGGCTCCTGCCCCAGCTCGCACGCCTATAGGCTCTTCCGGAGTGGCAAAGCTTGGGCGCAACGATCCATGCTGGTGCGGCAGTGGCCGAAAATACAAAAACTGCCATATGGCAAGCGATACCGGCCAAACGGCACCGGCCCGTGCGAGCGGCAATGGTAAGGGTCGCCGGTAGGACAAAGCAAGCATGCAATTGGGCAATACGGAAATCCATGTCGTCAACGACGGGATTACATACAGCGATGGAGGCGGAGTATATGGTTTGGTCCCCCGCGTTCTTTGGGAAGCGATCACTCCGCCAGATGACAAGAACCGGGTCCAAACGACCCTGAATTGCCTCCTCGTCGTTTCTCAAGGAAAAAAGATACTCGTCGACAATGGACTTGGCTCCAAGTTCGATGCCAAGGCGGAAGCGAATTGGGGACGAACGGGAGGGTCCAGGCTGATTGCAGAGTTGGGACGGCTGGGGGTAAGACCCGAGGATATTGATATCGTCATTAATACACATCTGCACGCCGATCACTGCGGGGGCAACACACGGCGCGAGGGGAGCGAGATCATTCCCACGTTTCCCAGGGCCGCGTATTGGATCCAGCGCTTGGAATGGGCAGATGCTTCGTTTCCAAATGAACGAACACAGGGAACGTACTTTGCGGAAAACTTTCGCCCTCTCGGCGACCAGGCGCGTCTCGTCAGCGGCGATGTTCGGGTCACAGACGAGGTAAGATGTATTATCACTCCCGGCCATACCCGCTCGCACCAGAGTGTCCTCATTGAATCGCAGGGCCAGAAGGTGTTGTTCCTTGCCGATATGGCCGGCCGATCGGTTTATATGGAGCGACTGGCATGGGTCCCCTCTTACGACCTTGACCCCATGCAGTCCATCGAAACCAAACGGCGTATCCGGGACTGGGCAGTCGAGGAGCAAGCCCTGCTCATCTTTCAGCATGATCCGCTCGTGACGATGGGATGGCTTCGCAAAGATGGAGACAGGTACAGGATTGAAAAAGTCGGTTAGCGCAACCACTCGGCGAGAAATCGCAAGGCCTCGGGGATTCCCGAGGCCTTTTTTTAGAGGTACTTGTTCTTGTTGTTCTTGCGCAGCGCTTCGACCAGATGTTTGACTTCTTGGGCTCGGCTTTTAGGACAGACCAAGATGACATCCTCTGTGTCAATGACGATCATATCCTCAAGGCCGACGGTAGCGATCAGTCGGTTGGGGCTGTAAAAGAGCGACGAACTGGTGTCCACGCCGATGTGTTCGCCGACGACGACATTCGCCTCTCGGTTGCTCGGCAGGAGGTCGAGCAACGTCGCCCAACTCCCGACATCACTCCAACCGACGTCAATCGGCAGCACCACGACTCGTTCCGATTTTTCCATGATCCCGACGTCGATCGTTTCGATCGGTACCGTGCTCCATACGCTTTGCAACGTCGCCTGAGCGCGTGGCGTCCCCAGCGCCCGCCCGATCTTTTCAAGTGGCTTGCAAATCTTGGGGAGCAAGCGGTCGTACTCCTCCCACAGCGTCGCGATCCGCCAGGCAAAGATCCCACTGTTCCAGTAGTACTCGCCGCTCCCGACAAAAAGCTTCGCCGTGACCTCGTCGGGTTTTTCGAGAAACTGGCCGACACGGTAGACCGGTTGGTCCCCGATCGATTTGACGAGTTCGCCCCGGTGAATATAGCCATAACCGGTCTCGGGACTGCGGGGATGGATCCCGAGCGTTACCAGATAGCCTTCCTCAGCCACTTGAGACGCATCCAGTAAAGCACGCCGGAAAGCATCCGGCCGCTCGATATAGTGATCTGCGTGAAGCGAGACCATCACCGCATCGGGATCCTGCTCTTGGATGTAGAGAGCCCCCAAGCCGATCGCCGGCGCCGTCCCATGTCCTTCGGGCTCGCCGATCACGTTCTTCCTCGGGAGCTCGGGCAGCTGCTCACAAACCTTCTCGACATAGTCTTCGTTCGTTATCACGAACGTATGCTCGGCCAAGATGACGGGCCGAATCCGATCAACGGTCTCTTGAAGCATGGTCCGGTCGGAAAAGAGCTTGAGCAACTGCTTGGGGCTTTCCCTCCGGCTCCGCGGCCAAAGGCGCGTGCCTGTGCCTCCCGCCAGAATCAATGCAAACAGAGAGCTTTCGGTTTTCTTCTGCGGCATCTTATCCCCGACCATCGGATTTGTACGATTCTTGCTGCTCGCGCGCCAGCACGTAGCTCATCCCGCCCACTTGCTTGACCAATCCTTTGAGCTCCATCAGCGCCAGCGTACTCGAGACCGTGGCAATGGGCAGTCCGGTTTCCCGTCTCAGTTCGTCGACGTGCATGGGCTCCGTGGAGAGATGCTTGAGTAATGCCGATTCGGTAGGGTTCTCGGGCATGACCGCCCTGACTTCCTGATGCTGGGCGACCATGGTCAGGTTCAGCTCCTCCAGAATATCGGCTGCGCATGTGACGAGTTTCGCTTCGCCCCGCTGAATGATACTGTTGCCCCCGCGACTTTCTCGGCGAAAAATGTTCCCTGGTATTGCAAATGTCTCACGGTCTTGTTCCAGGGCATATCGTATCGTAATAAGCGCACCGGTCGTTTCATCCCCTTCGGTAATGAGCGAGCCGAGAGATAGACCGCTAATGATGCGATTGCGCGGGGGAAAATTGGCTGCTTCGGGCTGTGCGCCCAGCGGATATTCGCTGACGACGGCTCCTCGCTCGGCGATCGCGCCTGCCAGAGCCTTGTGTTCAGCCGGATAGATGACATCCACCCCGCTGCCAAGCACTGCTATCGTCCGCCCCTGGGCCTCCAGAGCTGCACGGTGGGCTTCGCCGTCGATCCCGCGCGCCAATCCGCTCACAATCGTAATATGATTACGTACCAAATCGCCAACAAGCTGCCGAGTCACTTCCCGGCCATACGCACTCGCCCGCCGAGTTCCGACGACGGCAATGGACCATTCGTCTTCCGGCAGTATTTGACCTTTGACGTACAGAACGAACGGAGGACTGGGAATCGCTTTCAGCAACCGAGGATAGGCAGGGTCCTCCCATGTCAGCACCTGTACTCCGGCTCGTTTGATCTTGTCCAGCTCGACATCCAAGTTGATCAGGTGACGAGCCGAGATCAAGTTCTCGATTGCCCGTCGATCCAAGCCCGCTTGTGCCAGTTCCATAGTCCCGGCCGTCCATGCCGTTTCCAGGTCGCCAAAGTGATCCAGCAGTCGTTGCACCTTGGCCGGACCGATCTGCGGAATGAGGTTAAAGCCAATCCAATGTCGTAGATCGGTCAAAGGGATGCTCCCAGGAGAGTATGCTCATAAAATACCACTTCAACATGGGATTGTCAAGGCAATGGCACGATCCAGTTGAGAAAATGGTAGCCCGTTTCTGCTCCAATGCCGCTCCCGAAAAACAAGACCTCCCGGATCGCCCGACCCGGGAGGTTTGTTTTTCGGATGATCGCTGGCCCACGAGGGCCTCAAGTCAAACCCGGCAAGAGTTCCACGATCATGTCGCCGTGATTCAAATCAATTTCCTTGACGACGGAAGGGATCGCCGGAATGAGAACTTCTCGCGCCTCGTTCCGGACCACATAGACATCGTTCGCTCCCGTATCGAGCACGTCCTCTACCTGGCCGAGGGGTTCCCCTTGAGTGGTCTTGACCTGCAGACCGATAAGCTGATAGAGATAGAGTTTCCCTTCGGGGAGTGGAACGGCCTCCTTGGTTGGCACTTGGACAAGTTGATTGCGCAACCTGTCCACCTCTTCAGGAGTCTCCACGCCCTTGAGTTTGAGGAGGGCCGCGTTCCCGTGCAAGCGAGCGCGCTCAACAGAAAAACGTTTCGCATCCTCCCCGATAAAGACGGTTTGGAGCGACGCGAAACGCTCTGGAAAATCAGTGAGGATCTGGATTTTGAGCTCGCCGCGGAAGCCCCACGGTTTGAGCACGCGCCCGACGATCAGATAGCGCGGCTCGGACGACCTTTTCTTTGGAATGGGTTAAACAATCTCCAGCGTCGCGCGTTTGCCTTGCCGGATCGCCGCGACGCGTACCAGCGTCCGCATCGCATTCGCAATACGCCCGCTTTTCCCGATCACCCGTCCCATGTCACTGGGTGCAACATGCAATTCTACAGTGACCGAATTGGTTCCCTCGATCACGCGAACCTCGACCTGGCTTGGATCCTCGACAAGCGTCTTTGCGATGTACTCCACCAAGTCCTTCAAGTTCACGATTCCTCCTACGAGGAGCAAAGTCAAAGCGGAGCAAGTCGGAGTTGTAGACCGCTTCTCCTGGTGAGTGCCGGCGAACCAAGCATTGCAAAAAGACTAACTAGCTTCCGGGGCCTTACCAGCCTCTCCGCTCGGGGCAGCTTGAGGAGGGGCGGCCGGGGTAGCCCCCTCCTCGGCTTGGGCCGATTTGGATTTGCGCGCGGTCCGTTCACGCACATACTTGTCACTGATGCCGGCTCGGCGCAGTATCAAACCGAGCGCGTCGGTCGGCCGCGCACCGACACCCAGCCAATAGCGGGTACGCTCTTCGTTCAAAACAATTGTCGGCGGGTCGGTCCGCGGGTCATAGTGCCCCAGGCGCTCCACGATGCGACCGTCGCGTTTACTGCGCTCCTCGGCCACGACCACCCGATAGGTAGGCTGTTTCTTTGCCCCCATGCGAGAAAGACGAATCTTTACTGACACTCAGAACAACTCCTCTAGATGATGAATTTACAGGCCGAGGCCGGGGAAACCCGGAAAGAGGCCGCGCCCCTTGCCGCTTTTCAATTGCTGCATCATTCGCTGCATCTGCTTGAATTGGCTGACCAACTGGTTCACTTCCTGCACGCTCGTTCCGCTACCTTGAGCGATTCGGCGACGCCGCGACCCATTCAGAACTTCCGGACGACGCCGCTCTTCCCGCGTCATCGAATTGATGATAGCTTCGATCCGCTGCATCTGCTTGTCCGTGACGTCCGCCGGTAGTTCCTTCGTGACTTGGTTCAGTCCAGGCACCATCCCGAGCAGTTGTGAGAGCGGCCCCATCTTTTTGATTTGCTGCAGCTGCGTCAAAAAGTCTTCAAAATCGAACTGACCTTTGAGCAGTTTTTCCGCGTCCTTCTTTGCCGTCTCCTGGTCGATGTTCTCCTGTGCCTTTTCAATGAGGGTGAGAACATCCCCCATGCCCAAAATGCGCGAGGCCAGCCGGTCCGGGAAAAAAGGCTCCAGGGCGTCGAGCTTTTCGCCTACGCCGAGGTACTTGATGGGGACACCGGTC
>JAMDCU010000063.1 GCA_023489485.1 Chloroflexota bacterium | reverse complement strand
ATCGCGTCGTCCGGGAGCCCCTTGCGCTTGAGCTCAAACCGCAGCGCATAGGCGGCGCGAGGACGAAATTCCTCACGGTTCTCGACCCAAAACTTGGCAAAGGCCTGGTCGTCCACCAGCCCGACTCCGGCCAAGCGCGCAACTTCCTGCTCCACAACGTCCGGCGCGACCTGTTTCTTGAGCAGGTGTTGTTTCACCTCGGCGGTGCTGCGCGGACGCGCCTCGAGAAAGCGGAGCGCCTTTTCATGGGCCGCTTCGAGGGCTTCTCGCCGCTCCATCGCCGTCAGCTCCTCGTCGCTCAAATGCTGACCGACGTGAAGGGTGGCGGCAAGCGGGGCCGAAAGACCCATGGCGAAACGGTCATCCAAGTAGAGGTTGAACCGGTTGCCATGCCGCGCTTGCGTTTCAATGGCTGTGATTGTACCCGACATATTGCCTTAGAATGCGCTCTCCCAGGACGAGAGAGCCTAAAAAAAAGCTGTGGTCTCTGACCACAGCGACAAGTGGCACGCGGATGCAAGGCATCCCACGCGCTTACCGGCTCACACTTCCGAGAGTATTCTTTTCTCCGATGAGCAATGCCGGCGTCGGCGTACCCAGAGGTACGTGCAAGGACGCCCCGAGAACGCTACCGAGTCAAACAGAGTGGAATATGCCAGCGAAGGGGACAAATCGATCTCGAGCGCGGAAGAAGGCTATCGCCGTCCCCGGACTCTTACCCTTATACTCTTTCACCGCCATTCCGCCCACCTCTAAATCCGTGACGCGTTTCGGAATCGGAGATCGCCCTTCTCAACCGGACGATCTCGGAAATGTCACTGGGAGTCTCTAGCTGTGATCGCGCCATCGCACAAAGAACATCTGTGCGAAGAGCGCCGTTACGGCAATGCGCCCGCTGGAGGCGAGCGCATTGTCTTGATTCTAAACTATTCTTCTTCCGCTTCTTCTTTGTCTTCTTCGTTACCGTCGGGAATGAAACCGGACGGTGTCTGGCCGGACAACCCGACTTTTTCTCGAATTTGCTGGTCCAACTGGGTCACAAACTCGAGGTTCTGTCTCAAGAATTCCCGAGCGTTCTCGCGGCCCTGTCCTAACCGGGTGCCCTGCATCGAGTAAAAGGCGCCTTTTTTGTCAATCACTCCCAACTCGACGCCCAAATCGAGTAAATCGCCCTCGCGCGAAATCCCCTGGTTGTGCAGAATGTCGAATTCGGCTTTCCGGAAGGGTGGAGCAACTTTGTTCTTTTTGACACGCACACGCGTCCGGTTGCCGATGACCTCATCGCCGCTCTTGATGGCATCGATTGGCCGGACGTCCAGCCGAACTGAGGCGTAGAACTTGAGTGCCATACCACCGGTTGTAGTCTCGGGGTTACCGAACATAACTCCGATCTTTTGACGTAACTGATTGGTAAAGATAACGGCGGTGTTGGAGCGTTTAATCGCACCGGCCAACTTGCGCAACGCTTGGCTCATCAAGCGTGCCTGGAGGCCCATGTGCGAGTCTCCCATTTCCCCTTCGATCTCTGCCCGCGGGACGAGTGCGGCCACGGAGTCAATTACAATGACATCCACAGCGCCCGACCGCACAAGCGCTTCGGCAATCTCGAGAGCTTGCTCACCCGTATCCGGCTGGGAGATCAAGAGTTCGTCGACATTGACTCCACACTTGGCTGCATACGCCGGATCGAGAGCGTGCTCGACGTCAATAAAGGCCGCGACGCCGCCCAGTTTCTGCGCTTCGGCGATAATGTGTTGGCAGAGCGTCGTCTTGCCGGAAGCTTCCGGCCCATAGATTTCGGTCACTCGCCCGCGCGGGATGCCTCCGATACCGAGTGCGAGATCAAGCGAAATCGAACCGGTTGGGATGGCGTCCACTTTCATGCCGGTCGCCTCTCCCATCTTCATGATCGCCCCTTCGCCGAAACGCTTTTTGAGGGACGCCAAGGTAGTCTCCAAAGATTTTGCTTTTCCAGTCTCTGTCATTGAGGTACTCCTCTGAACTCGCGCCCCCCGGCACGCTCCTGAGTAACTAGTTTACATCAATAAAGTGGAAAACGCAACCTTTTCACTTGACGGTGAACCAGGCTCTCGGGCCGAGCGCGCAATGAAAATCCGGGCACATCGACCAGCTAATGCACAATCCATTATAGCAGAACGGGTGTTCGTAGTCAAATACCATACGATTTGGACGATTTTTGAGGCGGAAAGGGTCAATGTACTATTCCGTGTTGAAAACCGGAAAAATGGCCCTAATAAACGAGAGAGGCCGGGAAGACCGGCCTCTCTCGTTTCGCCTATGGATGCCGTATCGGCAGCTCCACTTGAATTTGAGTACCGTCTCCGGCCGACGATTCTATTGTAAAGGTTCCTCCCGCGCGCTCGGCGCGCTCTCTCATCTGTACGAGTCCAACGCTGCCGCGCGACCGGGCTGCCACGAGCGCCTGTTGAACATCAAAGCCGCACCCGTCATCCCGAACGCGCAAGTGGGCGCTGGCATCTCCTACATACTCCAGGTCCACCCAGGCGTGTTTCGCGCGCGCGTGTCTCCGCACATTGTTCAGAGCTTCTTGCGTGAGGCGAAAGAGGGCTGTCTCCAGCTTGGGCGGAAGTGGGCAAACCTCGCCGTGAATGGCGAAATGCATGTCCAAGTCATTCGCCTGGCCGAATTCTTTGGAGAACTTTTCAAGTGCCGGAAGGAATCCGAGTGTCTCTATATCCAGCGGCCGCAGAGCAAAAATCACCCGGCGCCCTCGTG
>JAMDCU010000080.1:934-53016 GCA_023489485.1 Chloroflexota bacterium | reverse complement strand
AGCGCAGCCACGGCGACTAACTCGACGGCTTTGCGATACTCGGATTATTGATGGGAGATTCGCGCGTATGAGACAACTCGGCTGTTCGACTCTGACTTTTCGGATGCTCGACCGCGCGGCCGCGCTCGATCAGATTGCCGCGGCGGGATTCAAGACGATTGACCTCGGCGTCATCGCCAAGTTTTGTCCGCACGCCAATCCGCTCGAAATGACCCGCGGCGAGCATCGCCGCCTCGCCGACGAAATCGCCGCGCACGGCTTGACCGTTTCCACTCTCAACGCGTGGTCGCTCACCGCGCTCAATCGCCCGGAAGGTCCGGATGAGGAAATGGCGTGGCTGCGCGCCTCGTTGCGCCTCGCCGCGGCGCTCGGCTGCTCTGCCATTTCGATGCAGCCCGGTCGTCGCGCGGACGCGAACTGGAGCGAGCAGGCGCGTTTGGTCGCGCGGCTCGTCAACGAGTTGGGTGCGTACGCGCGCGACGTGGGCACTGCGCTCACGGCCGAAGCGCCGCACAAGGGGACGCTCGCCGAAACGTTCGCGCAGGCGCTCGATTTCCTCGACCTCGTCGATCCCGACCTCGTCGGTGTCACCCTCGACACGAGTCACATTCACAACGGCGGTTCCACGCTGGCGGCGGCGCTCGACGCGTATGGCGACCGCGTGCGGCACGTCCACGTGCGCGATTTCAAAGACGGGAGTATCATGACAACGCCAGGCGATGGCGAATGTGATTTTGCAGGCTTCTTCCAAGCGATGGAGGCGCGCGGTTTCACGGGCGATTACAACCTCGAACTCGAGTACCGCGATTCCACGGCGGAATTCAATCGCAAAGAACTAGAGCGCGCGGCCGCACACTTGCGACCTTTGCTGCCGCGGGATTGAGGCGCGATGTTAGCGGGCGTCTTTCAATCCCCCGGCGTGTTCGCGGTGCAAGAATGTCCGATGCCGATTTTGCAGCGAGACGACGATGTGCTCCTCCAGGTCCGCGCGTGCGGCATTTGCGGTACAGATTTACACATCCTCTCCGTTCCACCCGGCATCCCCGTCGAGCCAGGTTCCATTCTGGGACACGAATACACCGCGACCGTCGTTCAGGTCGGCGCGGGCGTCGTTGACTTGCAACCGGGCGATACGGTGGTCGTTGATCCAAGTCTCACGTGTGGTGCGTGCGCGTATTGCCGAATGGGCTTGCCCAACAGCTGTCGCCACATTGAGACGCTCGGCGTTACGCGTAATGGCGGCCTGGCGCAATACAGCGTCGTACCCGCGCGGACGTTGCACAAAATTCATGCCGATGTGCCCGCGCACCTGGCGGCGCTTGCCGAACCGCTTGCTTGCGTAGTCCACGGCGCGGAGAAAGTCAAATTTCAGCCGGGCGAGTCGGCGCTCATTCTGGGCGCTGGGCCCATCGGCTTGATGTTCACGCAGTTTTTTCGCGCCGCCGGTGCCGCGGACATTCTCGTGTCCGAAGTGTCATCCGTCCGCGCCCAGGTGGCTCTCGAGAATGGCGCGGATCGGGTCATCAATCCGCAGACTGAAACCGTGGCAGTGGACCTCGCGGTCGACGCGGTCGGCTCGCTTTTCGATATCGCTCTGCAATCCGTGCGACGCGGCGGACGCATCCTGTTGTTCGGGGTCAACCAGCACGCGCGGGCGGCGTTAGCGCAGTACAACATCACGCGCGGCGAGATTTCGGTGTACGGCAGTTGGATCGCCAAGGATTCTTTTCCGCGCGCGATTCACATTATCGAAAGCGGCAGGCTGCCGCTAGAGAAACTCGTGACGCGTTGTCTTCCCTTGCGCGACGCGCCCGCCGCGATTGAGGCGATGCGGCGCGGCGAGGGAATCAAGATTCAAGTTTTACCAAACGCGGAGTAGATGAATGGACAAGACTGCAAGTCCTGCACGGATTCGCATTGGATTCATCGGTGCGGGCCGGCACGCCTCGAGTATTTTGTATCCCTCGCTGCGCTACACACCGTTCGAGTTAGTCGCCGTGGCTGCGCTGGAAGAGGAAGAGGCGCAGCGCGCCGCCAGGAACTTTGGGGCGGAGCGCTATTACGTCGGTGGCTATGAAGAAATGCTTGCCAAAGAGAGACTCGACGCGTGCCTCGTCGCCGTGTCGCCGCCCGCGTACCGAGACATCTTGTGCGCGGTGCTGGAACGCGGCTTGCCCGTGTGGTGCGAAAAGCCCGCGGGCGGTTCCGTCTCGGACATTGCGGCGGTCGAGGAAACGGCACGGCGCACGGGCAAGCCCGTCCAGGTCGGCTATATGAAACGCTTTGCGCCCGCGTACCGCATGGCAAAGCAAGCCATGGCGAAAGAAGGATTCGGCGCGCCCAGCGCGTTCGTCGGCAAGTTCGTCGTCGGCTCCGGCTTGTATCCCGACGAATACACTTACGTCGTGGACAATCCAATACACCTGCTCGACCTCACGCGCTTTTTTATGGGCGACGTGGAGCGCGTGTCGGTCGAGAAAAGAGATTGGGGCGAGCGGCGCTGGTCGTACGCGGTGCTGCTGCGGTTTGCAAGCGGCGCGGTCGGCACGCTGCACCTCGCCAACACCCAATCCTGGCGACAGCCCAACGAGTTTGTCGAAATTACCGGGCAGGGACATTTCGTTTCAGTAGACAATGTCGTGCGCTATCGCTACTGCCCACCCGACGGCGCGGGCGAAGCTTGGGAGCCCAATCCTACCGTGCCTTCGGCCCAGAACGCGTCTGTGATGTTGACCGGCTATGCATACGAGCTGATTCATTTTGCCGACGTGGTGCGCGAGGGCATACCGCCACAGGTGACAATTGCCGATGCGCGCCGCGCGCTCGAACTGGCGGATGAGGTGTATCGTCAAGGCGGCGGCGTGCTCGAACCAGGAAAACGCGCGTCGGCGTGGTGAAAATAGATTGGCACGCGGAAAACGCGGCTAGAAAAGATATTTGCGCTCGTCCGCGGTAATCCGCGTTCTGTCGGGAGCAAGGCAATGGATCAAGTCCACCGTATTCCATCCGATGGGCTGGAAATTGCAGCTCAAGTTTTCGGCGCAGGCGATCCGCTTGTGTTCGCGCACGGCTTGACGGGCAATCGCCACATCACCCGGCGGCAGTTTGCGCCTCTCGCCGACCGCTACCGCATCGTGATTTACGATCAACGTGGTCACTGCGATTCGACGCCGGTCCGCGATCCCACGCTGTACGACCTCAATCGCATGGCGGACGATATGACCGCCGTGATGGACTACTTCCAGACCCCGTGCGCCATCGTCGGCGGCGAGTCTATGGGCGCGGCGACCACCATCACCTTTGCGCTCAAGCATCCCGAACGCGTCAAGACGCTGCTGCTCACCGCGCCCGCGTTTAGCGACGCGCCCAACCCCGATGCCCAGCACATTCGCGAGATGGGACGCGAGATTACGGAACTCGGAATGCAGGGCTTTTTGAAGAACTCCGCCAAGCGAATGAGTGAAATTGGCGCAACGCCGCAAGTGATCGCCACGCTCGCCGAGATGCACAGCTCGCACGACCCGGCGAGCCTGGCCCTCGGCTGCCAGACGGTCATGGATTGGATGATGGACGATTTCGCGCGCATTGCGAAATTGAAAATGCCGACGTACATCATTACCTGGCAAAACGACCCGCTTCACCCCTTCGCCTTGGCGCAGCGCGTGGCAGCCACCATCCCCAACGCACGCCTCGAAACGATTCCCTCGCTGGTGGCCTTGTTCGCCGATCCCGCCATTGTGGGGCGCATTTACGGGCGATTCTTGGAAGGACTGGACCATGGGACAGTTTAACCGCCGCGCCGAATGGATCTGGCGGCCGCGCGGTTTGACCGGCGTCGGCTTTTCGACGTCCAGTCCGCGACTCTCGGAGGAAGCCAATCGCTTTGTCTACTTTCGCCGGGTGGTTGAGGTTGCCGACGCGATTCAATCTGCGCAGGTCCACGTCTCGGCAGATGGACGCTACCAGTTGTTCGTCAACGGTCAGCGCCTCGGTCGCGGTCCGGCGCGGTGCACTCCCGCGTGGCAGTACGTTGACCCCTACGACCTTGCGCCGTATCTGCATGCAGGACGCAACGTGATTGCTGTCCTGGCACACTCCTATGGACGCAACACGTCCTGGTACGAGTTGCCGAGTTGGGACCACGCCCGCGCGTTTGGCTGCGGCGGGTTCTTCTTGCAAGGCGATTTGATGACGGCGTCTGAGACGGTGCGTCTCGATACAGGTGATTCCTGGCGTTGCTTGACATCGGAGGCGTGGCAGCGCGACGCGCCTTCAGGCAGCTTGGGGTTTATGGAGTATTACGATGCGCGCCGCGCGCCGGACGGTTGGACGCATGTGGATTTCGACGATACGCCATGGGAGCGCGCCGAGATTCTGCGCGTGCCGGGACGTAACTATGCAGGGGACGTGGTGCCGTTTTCCGCACTCGTGCCGCGCGATATTCCCTATCTCTTCGAGAGGATGCATGCTCCGCAAGCGGTGCTGACATGTGCCGAGGTCGTGAACGCGCCGGATTCGAATCTCGCCGAGCAACTGACTCGGGAAACCCTCCAACCACTGTCGCGGTGTCGATCGAGCACTCCCGGCGTCGCGACGGCGGAAATCGTGACGACCGACGAATGCAGCGTGTGCCTCGTCCTCGATTTCGGCGAGGTGGTCGCGGGCTATATCCATTTCGATCTCGATGGGCCTGCGGGCGCCGTCGTCGATTTCACCTACGGCGAGCGATTGGAACCCGATGGGCGCGTCTTGATGATGGGCGGCATCCCCGGTTTCGACGTCCCTCCTGTGCACCGATACATCCTGCGCGAAGGCAGCCAATCGTGGGAACGTTTTGAATGGAATGGCTTGCGCTATCTCCAAGTCACTTTTCGCCAGTGCCTGCGCCCGCTGCGCGTCCGCGCCATCGCGATCAACGCGACCGGGTATCCGCTCCAGGCCCGCGGCAAATTCGAGTGTTCGGACGAGTTGTTGAACCGGCTCTGGCAAGCGGGCGCCAAGACGCTGAGTTTGTGTATGCACGACGGCTATGAAGATTGCCCCACCCGCGAGCAACGCCAATGGATGGACGCCTATCTCGAATCGCAGATCAATTATGCAGCGTTTGGAGATTCGCACCTCATCGCCAAGTTGCTGCGACAGATCGCGCAGTCACAGCGACCGGATGGGTTGACGATGATGGCCGCGCCCGGCGATTTTTCGGTGGCGAGTTTCACGAATATTCCTGATTTCTGTCTCTATTGGATTCTGGCGATTGGCGCGTATGTCCGCTATACTGACGACACCGCAGTCGTGGACGAACTCTATCCCTCGGTCCTGAAAGCGATTCGCTGGTTCGAGCACCATCTGAACCACGAGGATTTACTCACCGATGTACCGCACTGGGTTTTTATTGACTGGGCGGAGTTGGACAAAAAGGGCCAGGTGACCGCGCTCAACGCGCAATTCGTCGCCGCCTTGCGTGCTGCTGCCGAACTCGCGCGCCTGCAGGATGACGAACGTGACGCCGCGCGATTCGATGCGCTCGCCCAACGGATCGCAGACGCGATCAACACGCGCCTGTGGGACGAAGCCCGGGGCGTGTATGCCGATGCGCGGCGAGACGGGGTGCTGAGCCGCCGCATCAGTCAGCAGTCGAACGCGGCGGTCATCGCGTACGAGGTCGCGCCGCGCGCGCGGTGGCCGCGGATGTTCGAGACGATTCTCGACGAAAGACGCTTGGTGCTGACGCCCACGGGCAGCAGCGATCCTTCACCCATTGCGTTTGACGAAGAATTCAACGTCGTGCTGGCGCAGCCGTTCTATTCGCACTTTTTACACCGCGCCCTGAGTAAAGCGGGCATGCATCGCGAAATGCTCGCCAACATTCGCAAGCACTGGAGTGCGATGCTAGCGGATGGCGATTCGACGTTCTGGGAAATGTGGAAGAAGGAAAGTATCTGGAGTACCTGCCACGCCTGGTCGAGCACTCCGACCTTTGACTTGTCCAGCGAAATCTTGGGCGTCACGCCGCTCGCGCCCGGCTTTCGGCGATTTCGCATCGCGCCGCAGCCGGTGGATTTGGATTGGGCGCGCGGCGCGTTTCCAACGCCGCACGGCGATATCCAAGTGGAATGGCAAAGAACGGGCGAGAGGTTTGAGCTGAAAGTGGACGTGCCGCCGGGAACGGAAGCGGAAATTCTCAGCCCAGTATCCCGCGATCGGATCGTTGAGAAAGCTGGATCCCATAACCTGATTTGGAGCGAATGATGAACCAGATGGACGCCGGCAAGTTTCATCGGGAGTGCATCATCATTGACGGCCTGAACGCCAGCAATTTCTACGAACCGCGCATCTTTGAACGCTTGTACCAGGGCGGCATCACGGCCGTGAATGCGACGATTGCCGCGTGGCACAGCTTGCCCGAGACGATGAAAGCCATCGCAGATATGTTCCAGGCATTTGATCAGCATCCCGAGCGAATAATGCCGGTGCGCCAAGTTGCCGACATCCAAGCAGCCCAGGCCAGCCACCGCGTTGGAATCATTTTCGGCTTCCAGGATATCGCGCCCATAGAAGACAACGTCCGTCTGTTGGCGGTTTATCACGCTCTGGGAGTGCGCGTCGTTCAACTGACCTACAATCACACGAATCGCGTCGGCAGCGGCAATCTCAGTCCGAACGACGAAGGGCTGACGGCGTTTGGCCGCGAGGTGGTCGCGGAGATGAACCGACTGGGCATCCTGGTAGATGTCTCCCACTGCGGACCGCGCACGACTCTGGATGCGATTGAGGCGTCTTCCAGGCCGATAGCGTTCACCCACGCGAACCCGTTGACTCTCTGCAAACACCCACGCAACAAATCAGACGACGCGCTCAGGGCGTTGGCGGCGAAAGGCGGCGTGGCAGGTGTCGTCGCGTTTCCGCCGTTGTTGACCTGTTCGGGTCAAGCGACCGTGGACGATTACGTGAGGACGATTGATTACCTGGTCAACTTGATCGGCATTGATCATGTGGGCATCGGTCCTGATTTCATGGAAGAGATGACGCCGGAAGTTTCCGCACAGGCGCTGCGCGGCATGTCCCCGCAAGCGTTGGCGGCGTTCACAGCGGTCAAGCCCACCGTTGGATTCGAATCCATTTCGGAGTGCGGAAACGTAACCGCGGCTCTGCTCGCGCATGGTTACAGTGTTGACGATGTGAAAAAGATCATGGGCGGCAACTGGTTGCGCTTGTATCAAGAGGTTTGGCAATCGTAGCAACCATCAACTTTCTCGCAGTTGACCTCGGCGCATCCCAGGGGCGAACGGTGCTGGGCAGTTGGGATGGCGCTCGGCTGGAATTGCGCGAGCTGCATCGCTTTGCCAACGGCGCGGTCAATATGCTGGGGCACCTACAGTGGGACACGCTCCATTTGTGGTCGGAAACCAAGAACGGTCTGGCGCGTTACGCCGCCGATTATGCCGCGCCGCTGGCGGGTATCGGCGTGGATACGTGGGGCGTGGATTTTGCGTTACTGGATCGCGCCGGCAATCTTTTGGGCAATCCCTATCACTATCGCGATTCGCGCACAGAGGGAATGTTGGAGCGCGTGTTCCAACATGTGCCCCGCCGCATGATGTTTGCCCAGACCGGTATCCAGTTCATGTCGATTAACACGCTCTACCAGCTCTTCAGCATGGTCGAGTCCGGCGATGCGCGCCTGAGAATTGCCGACACGCTCCTGATGATGCCCGACCTGTTCCATTATTGGCTGACCGGAAGCAAAATCGGCGAATACACGATTGCGAGCACCACGCAAATGTTGGATGCGCGCGAACGACGTTGGGCGGTCGAAATGTTGTCGCCGCTCGGTATCCCCACTCGGCTTTTGCCTGCATTGATTCCGCCGGGAACGATTATCGGGCAGCTGCGACCCGAGGTGATAGCAGGGTGTGGATTGAAACCGGCGCAGGTCATCGCGGTCGGTAGCCATGATACGGCGAGCGCGGTGGCCGCCGTTCCGGGGCTGGACGCGCACAGCTGCTACATCAGCAGCGGGACGTGGAGTCTCGTCGGCGTTGAAATCGCCGTGCCGATCATCAACGACCGCGCGCGGGAATTGAATTTCACAAATGAAGGCGGCGTCAGCCATACGATCCGCCTCTTGAAGAACGTGACAGGTTTGTGGCTGCTGCAATCTTGCCAGCAGGAATGGCAGCGCGCGGGGCACGATTATTCCTGGAGCGAATTGCTGGCGCTCGCTGGGCAAGCCGACACCCTGCGAAGTTTGATTGACCCGGATGCCGCCGAATTTCTCAATCCGGATGATATGCCGGCCGCGATTCGCGCGTTCTGTCGCCGCACGGGGCAACCGCAACCGGAAACGGTCGGCGCGATCGCGCGGTGTTGTCTCGAGAGCCTGGCGCTCAAATACCGCTGGGTCATCGCCGCGCTCGAATCGCTGACCGGTGTTCCGATTCAAATGGTCCGCGTGGTGGGCGGCGGATCGCAAAATGCGCTGCTATGCCAATTTACTGCCGATGCCACGGGCAAGCCGGTGGTCGCAGGTCCGGTCGAAGCAACGGCGATCGGCAACGTGCTGATGCAAACCATCACGACCGGGCATCTCGCGTCGCTCGCCGAGGGGCGCGCGATGGTCGCGCGTTCGTTTCCCTTGAAAGAGTACGAGCCACACCCCTCGGACGTGTGGGACGCCGCGTACATGCGATTCCTGAAATGGCTCGCGTGACCTTGTACGGTGGTCTGCGCCGCCACGTGAGCGCGCCCATGCAGCAACTGGATAGCGTCACGATGCGCGATGCGGAGTTGCAGGCCGCGCTCTTTGAGAATGACCGTCCGCGTCCGCACGTGCGCGTCCTGGTCAACGGACGCAACCTCGAGTGGATGCGTGGTCTTGATACGCCGCTTGAGCAAGACCATCAAGTGGCGATTTTTCCGCCCATCGCGGGCGGCACCCCATAACACGGCAAAGGATGGCGATGAACGGTTGGACGGGCAAGATACTGGATATCGACTTGAGCGATGCGACAGTTAAAACGTATGAATTGGACATGGAAATGGCGCGCCTGTTTCTGGGCGGACGCGGGTTGGGCGCGCGGCTGTTATGGGATGCGGTCGGCCCCGCTATTGAGCCGCTGTCGCCGGACAACGTGCTCATCTTTGCCACCGGCCCTCTAACCGCGACCGGTTACCAGACCAGCAACCGCTTTTCCGTCACTACGAAGAGTCCACTCACGGGCACCATTCTCGACGCGAACAGTGGCGGCTTTTGGGGCATGCAGTTCAAGAAAGCCGGCTACGATGCGCTCGTCGTGCGCGGTCGCGCCGAGCGGCCGGTCTATGTCGAGATTACGCCGAACGGCGTGACCATAGAGGACGCGAAGCACTTGTGGGGCGCGCGGGTCGGCGCGGTGACAGAGCAATTGGGGCAGAATGATAACCGCCGCAATGTGCTCTGCATCGGGCCCGCCGGCGAGAACTTGAGCCGTATGGCGGCGATCATGAATGATGGTCGCCGCAGCCTCGCGCGAGGAGGTCCGGGCGCCGTCATGGGCCGCAAGAACCTGAAAGCCATTGTCGTGGAAGGGAAGGAGCGGCCGGGCATTCAAGACCACGAGGGATTCAGGTTCCTGCTCTACGAGAGCCGCAAGATGTTACGCACCAGTCCCCTGACCAGCCAGGCATTACCCGAGTTCGGCACTGCCGTCGTGATGAACCTGATTAATCATATCGGTGCATTGCCGACACGGAATTTTCAGCAGAGCCAGTTCGAAGGCGCGGAAGCCATCTCCGGTGAGGCGTTGACGGAGAAATACCTGGTAAAGAACGCCTCGTGTTGGGCTTGTCCGATCGGTTGCACGCGTATCAGCCGCACGCAAAAAGTGGAAGGCGAGGGGCCCGAGTACGAAACGACCTGGGCGTTTGGCGCGCAATGCGGCGTTGACGATCTGGCGGCAATCATCGAAGCGAATCACCTCTGCAACGAACTAGGCCTCGATACGATCTCGACCGGCTCGACGATTGGCTGTGCGATGGAATTGACCGAGCGCGGTTTGCTCGATTCCGATCTACGCTTTGGTCGCGCTGATATGCTTGCGCCGGCGATCGAAGCGCTGGCCTACCGTCGTGACCTCGGCGATGATTTGGCAGATGGTAGCCTGCGCTTGGCGACCAAGTATGGCGCGCCCGAACTTTCGATGAGCGTCAAAGGATTGGAGATGCCGGCGTATGATCCGCGTGGGATGCAGGGGCAAGGACTGCTGTATGCGACCTCGAACCGCGGGGCGTGCCATATGCGTGGGAATATGCTCGGCTTGGAAGTCCTGGGGCTGCCCAAGCGGATTGACCGTTTCCAGGTGCAAGGCAAATCCTCCTATGTGATCTTGCACCAGAATATCGCCGCGGCAATTGATTCTCTCGTCGTCTGCAAGTTCACTCACATGGCCGTTGGGGAAGAATATTTCGCACGCGTCCTGAGCGCCGTCTCGGGCGTTGAGTTTTCAACCGGAGATTTGGTGCGCGCGGGAGAACGGGTGTGGAACTTGGAGCGAATGTACAACCTGCGCGAGGGTTTCACGCGATCGGACGACACGTTACCCTCGCGGCTGCTCCGCGAACCCCTCGCCGATGGGCCGAGCAAGGGTTGGGTCAACGAGCTGGAGCCGATGCTTGCCGAGTATTATCGTGCCCGGGGTTGGGACAGACAGGGTGTGCCGACCCAAGATAAGTTGAAAGAACTGGAGTTGGAAGAAATAGTCAACAGTCAACAGTCAACAGTCAACAGTCAATAGTCTGTTCACTGCCCACTGTTCACTGCTCATGGGGGTTTGATGGACGAACGCATCATTCAGCAATTTCTAGAAGTCGGCCGCGATTTATTCGAAGCCGATCTGGTGAGTTCGCACGGCGGGAACATCAGTGTGCGGTTAGGGGATCGTGTCGTGATCAAGCGGCGCGGCGCGATGCTCGGTCGTCTCAAGCCGCACGACCTGGTAGAGACTGGACTGGCGAAGAATGACAGCGGAGTTGCGCTCGCATCTACCGAGCTGTTGATCCATCGTACGATCTACTTGAGCACACCCGCGCTGGCAGTCATCCACGCCCACCCGCGCACCGCGATTGCCTATTCGCTCTCGCGCGATGAGATCGTGCCGATTGATAACGAAGCGTCCTACTTGCTCAAAAAGATTCCCGTCGTCTCTGAGGAGGTTCCCTCCGGGACCAAAGAAATGGCGGAAACGCTGGCGAACGCGCTGGGCGCATACAAGATCGTGATGCTGCGCGGGCACGGAAGTTTTGCGATCGGCCAGACCCTCGACGAGGCGTTCCACTGGACCTCCACGTTGGAAGAGGCGTGCGAGATCGCGCTGAAAGCCAAACTGATTGGCGAAACCTTCATCGAGTATCGCGGTATGAGCGAAGGATACAAAAAGTGGTAGTAGCGGCGAGAATTGGAAGAGGAGGGGGTGAAGGGTGAGAGCGCGAGTGCAGGTATTTGCCACTTGCCTGGGCGAGAACTTTTTTTCCGATGTGCTCAAAGACATGGTGACGGTGCTGGAGCGGCTAGGCGTCCAGTGCGAATTCCCGGAGGGGCAGACCTGCTGCGGGCAGCCCTTTTACAACAGCGGCTTTCAATCTCAGACACTTGCCCTCGCGCGCAATTGGTTGCGCGCTTTTGCCAACACGACCGGCTATATTGTAGCACCCTCCGGTTCCTGCACGGATTTTGTGCGTCATCGCTACCTTGAGCTCTTTCCACCGGGGGCTCCCGAGCACCCCCAAGTCGAAGAGATCGCATCCCGCGCCGTGGAGTTCACCGAATTCCTCACTCGCGTCCTGAAGGTGACGGAGATGGGCGCCCACTTTCCCCACAAGGTCACCTATCACGCAGCCTGCCACAGCTTGCGGAACTTGGGCTTGCGCGACGAGCCCAAGCTGTTGTTGCAAGCCGTCGAAGGACTGGAACTCGTCCCGCTCGCTGAGGAAGAGACTTGCTGCGGTTTTGGGGGTGTATTCAGCGTGATCTACCCCGAAGTGTCCCGCGCGATGATGGACGCCAAGGTCAAGAACATACAGGCGAGCGGCGCGGAATATATCGTGACGAACGAACCTGGCTGCCTGATGAACATCTCAGGGGTGCTGCAGAGGATCGGCTCGCCGATCAAACCGATGCACCTCATTCAGATCCTGGCTTCCAGTAAAGACTCGTCGCGGCCAAGTCCATGAGCGCCATACCGACGCATATTGATTTTCGCCGCAATGTGCAAAGCGTCGAACCGCAGGTGCCCGCGTCGGTGCGGAAGGCGACGACGCGTTTCTTGGACACACGTGCAGCGGTTGTAGATGTGATCGGGCAAGAGTCTTGGCAGGCCTTGCGCCAAGCCGGTCACGACGTGCGCCTTCATACGATCAATCATCTCGACTATTATCTCGCGCGGCTGGAAGAGGAGGTGACTCGCGCGGGGGGGCATGTGCATTGGGCGCGCGACGCGCAGGAGGCCAACCGCATTGTCCTCGAGATCGCGCAAGAGCATCGTGTGAAACGTGTGGTCAAAGCTAAAAGCATGGTGACGGAGGAGATTGGGCTAAACCGCACTCTAGTCGACGCGGGCGTTCAAACACTCGAAACGGATCTGGGTGAATATATTGTGCAACTCGCCGGCACGGGTCCGTCGCATATCATGGTCCCGGCGATCCACCTTACCAAAGAAGGAATTGCGGACCTCTTTCGGGAAAAGCTCGGCCTGGACGCTCTACCTGAGGCGGCCCGACTCGCCGCGCTCGCACGGGCGCAGCTCAGGCAAGAGTTCCTCGCCGCCGATATGGGGATCACAGGCGCCAATTTCCTTGTCGCCGAGACCGGGACACTTGTGTTGGTGACGAACGAAGGCAACGGGCGCATGTGTACAACATTGCCGCCCTTGCACGTTGCGGTCGCCGGCATTGACAAAGTCGTCCCCGATCTGGAAAGCTTGAACGTCCTGCTCAAGCTGCTGCCGAGGAGCGCGACGGGTCAAAAGATGTCGGCCTATACCGCTTTCATTACGGGTCCCCGGCGCACTGAAGAAGAAAACGGCCCCAAAGAATTTCACCTCGTGCTGCTCGACAACGGTCGCACGATCATCCTCCAAGATGAAATCACCCGCGAGACGCTCTTGTGCATTCGTTGCGGTGCATGTCTCAACGTCTGCCCGGTATACAACCACGTGGGTGGGCATGCGTACGGGTTTGCGTATTCGGGTCCCATTGGGGCGATCTTGTTACCACAGTTAGTGGGGACCAAAGTGGCGGCCGACCTGCCGTTTGCGTCCTCGCTGTGCGGCGCGTGTGCGGACATTTGCCCGGTCAAGATCCCGATTGTCGAAATCTTGCTCCGTTTGCGTCGCCGGGTCGTGGAAGGAGACACCGTGGAGCCCGCGGTATCGCCGGCGACGTTGCGGCTCGGTGTGCAGATGGTAGCCCGGGCAATGAGCATTCCCTGGCTATATGACTTGGCAGGACAACTGCTCAGGATTGCCCAGGCGCCCTTCCGGCGCGGCGCCTGGCTCCCAAGCTTGCCGCCGCCACTCAACCGTTGGACGATGGCGCGTCCCTTGCCGGCTCTCCGCGCGGACTGGCGCGCGGCATGGCGTCGGCGCACGCCGGAAGGACGCACTCGCCAACGGCGAATCCGGATCGCGCTGGTTGCTGCGCTAGCCAGTGCGGCGGCATACGTGGGATGGCGTCTCATACAGAGACAAGACCGAGGAGAATGAATAAGCATCCTGCCCGGGACGAGATATTGGGCCAAGTCCGCGCGGCTTTGGGTCGCCGCGCGGAGACATCAGTTGCGAATGTGCCGGCATCGGCACGGGTCGGTCCGCGCCAAGCGGGCGACGCGAACGGCGAGATCGAAATGCTTCTGGGCGAAATCGCCAAGCTCGGCGGAAATCCACGGCACTTGGAGTCCAAAGCTGACCTCGAGGCGGCGCTCGAAAACCTCGTGCACGAGGAAGGCGTGAAAAAGGCGACGATGTGGCAAACATCAGAATTGAAGGAATTGGGCGTGGCTGAATACCTTGGCACACTGGGCGTCGAAATGATCTCGCCGCATGCAGACAGGGACCAGTTGGCGGATTGCGATCTGGGTGTGACGGGTGTCGATGCCGCTTTGCCCGAAACCGGGACCCTCGTCCTCCGTTCGAATCCCGAGAAACCAAGACTGGTATCGCTGCTGCCGCGGGTTCATCTGGCGATCCTGTATCCGCCCCTTCTGGATGCCGATCTAGGGACAGTATTGGACAAGCTCAGGGACGATAGCTGTGTCACTTTCATCACCGGTCCCAGCCGAACGTCGGATATCGAACTGACGGTGACCATAGGTGTGCATGGACCAAAAGCGTTGCATGTTTGGATAGTGGAGAAGACGGACAGAAGCTGACGTAAACGGGACAGGTTTACGCTGAAAGTCAATGACTGGATGTGGATGGCCCCATCTTTGTCTGTTGAGGGGTATTATGCGGTCGGGAAACATAGATTGAAGTTTAGACTATTTCCGTGGACCTTAAGAAGCCTGCACATCGATCAACGAACTGTGCGGCAAACCCAAACGCCACTAGGCAGCAGCCGAAGCTGAATTTACGCGCGTTTCCGAGGGCGCGTCTTGCACGGCTTGCCTTTGTACACGACCTTGTACCGTGGCGCAGGCTGGATGGTGGCACCCGGTCGGCGGCCGGGTGATTTCCCGCGGGGTTGGGGCCGCTGGGCGGGAGTTCCCAGGGCAGCCAGAATTCGTCCCATGCTGCGGCGCGCTTGGCGCGGCGTGACCGGACGGGACTGGGACTCCCACGGTTGACGCTGGACCTCCGCTTCGGGTCGGGCTAAGACCAGTTGATTCCGACCCGCGGCGACCACGTCGGTCCAGCGTTGAAACTGTTCCGGCGTGCGGACGTGCGGCTCCAACCAAAGCAAATCCTGTTTATCGTAGCGGAAGCCATGATCGTGCCCATAGCGCCGCCGATACGTCTTCCAGACTTGGTCGAGCGCGATCAGCTCCCCACCGATCCAGACAAACCAACTGACGCGCGGATCGCGTTTCTTGCCCGTGGCGCCCTGACGGATCACGCGGAGCACCGCCAGGCTCACGGCACGGCATTGTTTGTAATGGAGACCCGACCAGGCTGCCACTTCGACGGCATGCCCGTGTTCATCGAGTCCCTGCCAGGTGGCACTCGGTTTGCCCCAGGTGCGTGCGTCCTTGCATTTGAACGGGTGCCCGTCCTTCTTCGGGGCTCCCCGCCGTCGTGGGCGGCGGCGTGGGGCCGGACGGTAGAAGACGCGATTACTTGGGATGCGCAGTAATTTGTCGCATGAGACCATGGCACTCGCCGCCACGAATTTGGCGCTGCCATAGTAGCGATCGGCCACCAGCACGGCTCGCACTGGCAAATGCGGCACCACCTGGCCCAGTTGATCGGCGGCCAGCTGTGCCGCCGTGGTCTGACTGGGAATGCGCTGGTTGTCCAGCACATAGGTCCAACTGCTGGTCGTTTCCAGTAACACGACCAGCGAGGAAAAGCTCCAGCCGATCGTCACCGGCACCGCACTCTTCGGCAAATTATGGACGTAGAGATAGGTGCGGTCCTTGGCCGTGGGCGACTCGGGACGGGCGATGCCGGTGCCATCGACGCCCAAGAGCAGACGTTGTCCTGTGGAAGGCATCGGTGCATACTGAGCGAAGACCCACTGCAAAGCCGCCTGATCAATGCATCCGTCCTTCAAGGCGGCGTAGAGGCTGGGCCATTGGCGGGTGAACCGCGGCGATAATGAGAGTTCCGCAAAGGTGCGGGCCGTCGGTTCCGTCAGCAGCGCATCGCAGGTCTCAAACAGGGCGTCCTGGGCTTTCCGAAAGCACAGATAGACATCGTGCCGAAATTGATCAAGTATGTTAAACTGCATGGGGTTTCAGTTCCTCGGTTGGCTGCCAGGAACTTTACCCCATGGGGCAATCTACCGCAAGGGTGGGTTGCCCCATAGTCTAAACTTCAAACATAGAATATGATTGCAGATTCAGACCTACGTGGCTCTTTTTTTTGCCAGCGAGGGTGTAATAGGGGCCCGCAGATACGAGCGTGACAGCGGAGAAAAAGCGAAAATCGTAGTCGGTGGTTCCAACCGACTACGATTTTTTACCAGAGCGGGAGCGACGTGCATCCATCCCTGCTAGCCACCTTCGCGCTGCTCGTCGCTCCAACATCATTGGTTACCGTGCCGTTCCATGGGTGCGTCGCAGATGATGGCACGGCCTGAACTGACGGCAAATTCAGAACAACACCATCATGAAACGCACGCGCGCGATTCGGAAACACACGCGTGCGTTTTTATGCGTCATTCGTGCGTTCCTTCTGCTCGTTCGTAGTGCGATTTGCGTCCCCTGCCAACCCGTCTTAGCAACCCGCGCTCAGCTAACCCTTTGAGCAGACGATACGCCTGCGGTTCAGACAAATGGCACAATTCAGCGGCCTCGCCACGAGTAATTTTGCCATGCGCCTGAACGAATTGACTCACCATCGCTTCAACTTGAATGGGCTCAAACCCGCGCGTCCGGACGTAGGCCGAAGACATCCCCAGGGCACGATAGACTGCTGGCGAGAAATGGTAAACGCGTCCTCTCTTTTCCCCACGCGCTTCGATCAATCCCAATTCGACCAGGCGCTCCAAGCTAGCGCGGACGGGAGTTGCTGGCTTTTGGGTCAAGGCCATGGCTCGCGCCAAGTCAATGCGTCGTTCGCGGTAGATCTCGTTCAAGATCAACAGGTCGTCCAAGCTCAAACGCCGTCCGGCTTGCTCCTGTTCAATGACGAACCGAGCGAATTTCAAACTCGCCGCACCGCCTGGCAAGACCACCACGACTGCTGCATCCGTCGAGCGACTGTAATCGGGAGCGGGACGTCCATTGCGCAGCTGCCCTTCGAAAATGGTATCAATCCCCCGCCCGGTCCGCTCGACGAGTCCGACGCGCTTGAAGGCGTCTGCCAGCCGCGGGTTGCGTGGAGTGGGCGGGGCGGTCAGTAAATTATCGAGACGCACGCCTTCGACAAAGCCCCCCGGGCTACTGATTTCGATGTGATCATCATGCCATTGAATATGCACTGCGCCCAGTCGGGAATAATCACGGTGGATCAGCGCATTGTGGACCGCCTCCCGAAACGCCGAGGACGCATAATCCGGGATTCCTACTCGCAGCATCCCGAGCATCAGTTCTTGTTCTTGCACCCGCGCGCGAAAGCGTTCGTAGAGTATCTCGCTGATCTTGACCAGCGGCGCCCGGAAGAAATCGTTCACCTCGACCTGACCGTGCCGGAGCACCTGAAAGGCGACCTCATGCGTTGGCAAATGCTCGCGAAGGGATTCCTCTCTCCCCAACAAGAGTAATCCCGCCACCGTGGGATGGCGCGCTTCCCCATTCGCTTCCACCAAGCCCAGCGCCTAGGCGATTTCCAGGTCGCTCAATTCGAGCAGTGTTTCATCGCCGTGCCGATCACGGATCGCCTGCTTCAACCGATAGAACTCAAGCGGGTCGAGATCATCCCACGTTGCGCCCGCTACCGGCAGAGCCGTATAGTCGAGCCGACCGAACGTTGCCTCGCGGCTGACCATCTCGTGATGAAAGAATGGCAGGCAGGTCGGCTTACCATCCGCGCCCATCGCGCGCCGCACGAATTTGCCCGCCGAGGTGCCGACCGGGCGATCCGAGCGCGGCACCTCGATTAGCAGGACGGGCCTGCCTCCATAATCTTGGAGATGAACCCGGGGACTCAATGCGGGAACCGTTCTGTTCTGAATCAAGGCATGGACGCGCAGGGGATCGGTCGTCGTGCCATGACGCGGGCGCACACCGGTCACCCGCCCATCATCTTCGATGCCGACCAGCAAGTAGCCGCCTTGTCCATTCGCCAGGCACACGGCGGCTTCGATCAAATCAGAATCGGAGAGGGGCGCGCGTTCTTCGCCTTTGAATTCGACGGTGAATGTCTCGCCACTGGCAATCAACTCCGCCAGATTAACAGGTAACATTGGAGTGTGCCTCAACTCTTCTTGATTCGATGCCGAGATTACGTACCCGTGCGGGAATCCTGTCAAATAGAAAATGATCCGCTGCATTCCAAGGCCAAGCACCCTTCTGCGGTTGCAGTGATCCCGTCTTCAGCTCGCTGCCCGATCAAATCAAAGATCATCCCGGATTGGAACTTGATTGTGCTGATCAGGGGACCATGATACAATGCCGAAGGCCAAGCTTTCATGCTTGCTGCTGTCTCTTGAGGTGTCTATGCGGAACCCGGATGAAGCATCTGCACTGCACCAAGTTCACACTAGTCCCCGAAGCTCGAGGACCCCTGAGGTCGAAGATTCCCGAAACGCAGCGGAGACGGAGTGCGGTGCAAGTGTTGATCGACGGCTTGCAGAAGCAGAAGCCGAATTGACAAAGCTCACCGTGCGTCGGGCGGAACTCCTTGCGCAGATTGCTGAACTAAGGCGCGAACGAGCGTCGTCCCAAGTCCAGGGAACGCCACCGCGATCCATCCCATTGGCATCCGTGACCAACCAGTCTTCGCAAGAAGCGAAAGTCAGCCTCTTCCGCAGCCTGTTTAGGGGCCGCGAGGATGTCTACCCATGCGCATCAAGCTAAGGGGTAGTGACAAAGGGAAGCTCTTCAGGCATGATAGGAGTTGCCGAACTCAATCGTGCCTAGAAAGAGCTTCCGATGAGTACTTTACCATATCTGCCGCCCGCCCTGCAAGCGGTCTTGGAGAAGGTTCCGAACCGGTGGGCGCGTCGCACAGGCTTTGTGAAGCGCCAGTCGAAGCTGACGGGAGCCGCCTTTGTGCAAACGCTCACCTTCGGCTGGCTGGCGAATCCCGACGCCACGCTGGAGAACTTGGCCCAGACTGCCGCCAGTGTGGGCGTGGCGATCAGTGCTCAGGGTTTGGACCAACGCTTCACCGAGCCGGGAGCCCACCTGCTGGAAGGGTGCTTGCGGGAGGCGCTCCGTCACGTCCTCGTGAGTGAACCGGCCGTCCTGCCGCTCCTCGCACGCTTCACCGGCGTGTACCTGCTCGACAGCACGCAGCTCGCGCTCCCGCCCGAGCTGGCCCCGCTCTGGGCGGGCAGCGGCGGAGGACATGCGCCCACGGATGGACTGGCGGCCCTCAAAATCCAAGTGTGCTGGGAATTCCGGCGCGGGGCGCTGTGCGGACTGGTGCTGCAAGCGGGACGCACGAGTGACCGCACCAGTCCCACGCAGGATCTCGCTCTGCCCACCGGGTCGTTGCGCGTGGCGGACCTGGGCTACTTTGATCTGGCGGTCCTGGCCCAACGGAGTCGGGATGGGTGCTTCTGGATCACGCGGCGCATGGCGCGCACGCAACTCTATGACGGCCGCGGGCGTGCCCTGGATCTCGTGCGTTTCTTGGCCCAGCGGCGCACGCCATGGGTCGACTGTCCCGTCCAGGTCGGGCGGGAGGAGCACCTCGCGGCTCGCCTGGTCGCCTGGCGCGTGCCTGCCGCCGTGGCGCGCCAGCGTCGGCCGACGCTGCGTAAGGAGGCGCGCCGCAAAGCGCAGTCGGTCAGTCCGGAACGACTGAGGCTGGCGGGCTGGACGATCGTGCTGACCAATCTCTCGGTCGAGCAGGCGAGTCCTCAAGAGGTGAGCGTGCTGTTGCACCTGCGCTGGCAGATTGAACTCCTGTTCAAATTGTGGAAATCGCAAGGGCATCTGGACGAGTCGCGCAGCGAGAAACCCTGGCGGCAGTTGTGTGAGATCTATGCCAAGCTGCTCGGCTTGATCCTGCAACACTGGATCCTGCTCACGCGCGGCTGGCGGGATCCCGCCCGCAGCCTGGTCAAAGCCGGGCAAGTGATTCGCTCGCAGGCGCTCGAGTTGGCGAGCGCTTTCACGCAAGGGGCGGCGGCCCTCCGTCAAGTGCTCGAGATCATAGCCCGCGGTCTGACCGTGGGATGTCGCGTCAACAAACGCAAGAACAAACTCAGTGCCTTTCAACTGTGGCTCGACCCGCAATGCCAATCCTTAGCTTGATGCGTATGGGGCCGCGAGGATGTCTACCCCAGAAGGTTTGAGAGTCTCATGACCGGCAAGAGCGGCTATCAACCCGCCTGCCGGAATGAGTGGGCGAGAGGTACCTGCGAAAAGCCCAGGATTCGGTGCGAAGATTGTTCCCATCGCGAGTTTCTGCCCCTAACCGATAAGGTCCTGAGAAACCATCTTTTGGGTCGGGATCCTCAGGACAGATCAAACCGCGATTTTGTCATTGGCGTTTATCCCATGCTGCCCGACGAGACGTGTTGGTTCTTGGCCGCCGACTTTGACAAGGCTTCGTGGCAAGAAGACGCACGCGCCTTCTTGGAGACTTGCCGGCATTTCAATGTCCCGATTGCTTTGGAGCGGTCACGATCGGGAAATGGGGAACATATCTGGATCTTTTTTTCAGAGCCAGTCTTGGCGACGACGGCACGCAAGATGGGTTCTTTACTACTGACTCAGACCATGGAGCGTCGCCCTGAGATTGGCCTGGACTCTTATGATCGCTTTTTCCCCAGTCAGGATACGCTTCCCAGAGGCGGCTTCGGGAATCTGATCGCCCTGCCGCTCCAAAAGAAGCCGCGCGACAGCGGTAACAGCTTGTTCGTGGATGATAACCTGGTCCCCTATTCGGACCAATGGGCTTTTCTCTCGTCGGTCCGCCGAATGAGCCGTCGCGAAGTTGAGGAGGCAGCGGGTGATCTAGGGATGCAGGATGACTTGCAGGGAATCCCACTCCCGGTCTCGGACGAAGATGCCGATCAGCCGTGGGTAGCCCCGCCGTCACGGCGAAGCCCAGATCGGCTCATCGTCGGTCCGCTGCCTGAGCAGATTGACTTGGTGCTAGGCAACCAGATCTATGTTCCCAAATCGGAGCTTGCTCCCTCGCTTCGTAACCGTCTGATCCGTCTCGCCGCTTTTCAGAACCCCGAGTTCTATCAAGCGCAGGCAATGCGCCTCTCCACTTTCGGCAAGCCACGCGTCATCAGCTGCTGCGAGGATTTTCCCAAACATCTGGGCCTCCCGCGCGGTTGCCTGGATGACTTGCTCGGTCTGTTCCAATCGTTGAGCATCAGGGTGAAGCTCACCGATCAGCGAGTTGCCGGGACACCCATCGAGCTCCAGTTTCATGGGACTTTGCGCCCAGAACAAGTTAAAGCCGCAGAGGAGTTGTTGAAGCACGACACTGGTATCTTGGCCGCTTCGACCGCCTTTGGCAAGACAGTGGTGGCTGCGTACTTGATCGCTCATCGCCGGGTGAATACCCTCGTCATTGTCCACCGCCGGCAATTGCTTAACCAGTGGGTGGAGACACTGAGCCAATTCCTCGGCCCTTGTCCGAAGGATATCGGCCAAATCGGAGGTGGCAAGCACAGAGCGACTGGCCTCATCGATGTGGCTATGGTTCAAAGTCTCGGTCGGAGGGGCATTGTCGATGATGTTGTGGGTGAGTACGGCCACGTAATCGTAGACGAATGCCATCATATCTCTGCTGTAAGCATTGAGCAGGTCATCAGACAGAGCAAGGCAACGTATGTCTTGGGACTCTCCGCGACTCTAGTCCGGAAAGACGGTCACCATCCGATCATTTTCATGCAATGTGGGCCGGTGCGCTATCGGGTGAGCGATCGCACGGAAGCGGAAAAACGACCCTTTAGACACAGGGTCATTGTTCGCCCCACCCACTTCCAGATGTCCACGGACCAACAAACTGGAATGTTCCAATCTGTTCAAGAGCTTTATGCCATGCTTGCCGGAGATCACGCGCGGAATCAACTGATTGTCGACGATGTGGTCGCCACCGTTCAGGCGAAACGCGTCCCTGTGCTGCTGACCGAGCGACGGGAACACATGGAGGCTCTGGCGGCTCTGCTCGCACCACGCGTGGCGAACCTCTTTGTCATGGCAGGCGGGATGGGCAAGAAGCAACGGAGGAAACTAGCCGAGCAAATCGCGGGTGTTCCGGCGGACCGGCCACGCGTAATTGTGGCCACCGGACGGTATTTGGGGGAGGGGTTTGACGATGCGCGGTTGGACACCCTCTTTCTGGCTCTGCCGATCTCGTGGCGGGGGACGCTGACTCAATACGCCGGACGGCTGCACCGGTTGAGTGATGCCAAAAAGGAAGTCCTAATCTATGATTATGCCGACCTGGACGTTCCGGTGCTGGCTAGGATGTATGCCAGACGGCGGACGGGTTACAAGGCTATCGGTTACGAGATTACGACGTCGGAGAAGGCCCCTTCCAACCAGCTTGCCCTAGACAACATGTGAACGGACTGATTCGGTCTCTCTGACGACTCAGATTGCCTGCTACCCACGATGGACCGTTTCCCTTGCAGGACATAGCCCTGCCGCGCGCAGGCGTTCGAGCAGCGAATGCCGCGTCCGATAGTACTCGAAAATGCCGTTGAACCATGTCTGGAAAGCGGCTTTGTTATGCTTCAGGGCCGCGAACTCGGGCAACTTTGAGATGAGTTGGACTGCTTGATCGTAGCTCTGGGCAGTGTGCTTTTGAAGCAGTACCTCGATCTCTTGCCCACACCGCGTCCTCGCGTTGTGCCAGGGCCCGCAAATCGGCCAGCCGCTTGCGTTCGGCTTTTCGCTATCGTTCCCACTTTTCCTCTTCACTCGCTCGTTCCGCCTCTGCGAGCAATTGCTCGATGGTTCGCTGTCCGGCCGGGATAGATTGCGTCCGACCGACGAGCCGCTCCAAACGCGCCCGGAGTGCAATCCTCAGTTATGGCTCATCTTGCAGCAAGCGCCCTAGATAGTCGTCGCATTCCTCTCGCGAGAGCTGTCCGATGGCTTGGAATTCATGGTATTGGTACTCGCTCACTAGAAATCCTCTTCATAGCGCAGGTTCTCGAGTCGAGTCAGTGCCCGTCGCACCTGCCGGAGCTCATTTCCCGTCTCGCTGGTTTCATCAAAAGCTGCCAAGGCAGCCTGTGCGGCTGCGCGCAGCAAGGCGAGGGCCGCAGTTTGGTCCGGGGTGTCGGCGCGCCGCATCTTGTCCGTCTGTGCAACAATGTCTGCAATGGTCGGCTTCCAATCAGGCGGAGGCTTGCCGGCGTGTGACTTGAGACTGGTGCGCGTCTCCGGCTTCCTTTCTGGATTGACCAACTGCTCGATAATCTCTTCTCTCTCCTTCAGCCTCCGGTATGTGGCATTCAGGTCCGCCCGGAACCCGGGTCCGAACAGGACCGTATAGGTGGTGACGATGCCGTCCCAGATGATGTGGCCCTTGAAGGGCAGCAGCGTCGTTCGCAGCGCGACGGGGAGCGGCTGACCGCCGATCACGGTCTCGAAGGGATCGTACAAGCCGAGGACCCCGTACAGATGGCTGCTCTCTCTTGAGGACATAAAGACGCCGTACTTTTTCAGATAGCGCATCAGGTAGAAATCACCCATGACCCGGTGCTTCCAGCTCCGAATGATCGTCAATTCCTCCGGTGAAAAGCCTTCGGGGTTTTCCTCAGCAAAACGGTCTAGCCATTGGGGATGTTTGAAGAGCGCCTCGCGGATCTTGTGCGTCTGCTCGACACTGACCTTCCCAATATCGCCTGCCTTCGAAACGTCTTCGACGACCTTCAACTCACGGTTCGCAAACGCAAGCAAGGCAAAGTAGAGCTTGAAGAACAGCCGAGCCTCTTCGATAGGAAGCTTCATGTTTCTTCGTCCTTCGGAGTGAATCTGATCCTGCTGAGGCATTGATCATTTCCTCGTGCTTCTTGAAGGTCATGCAGGGGATGACTTGCGTTCACGCGTGGCCACAAACCGACCATAGATATCGGGGAACTCACCTTCGAGTCGGTCCCGTTCTGTGAGCTGCGCCCACCCCGCGCCGTGCACCTCGTCCATTTCGTCCGACCCCTCGAAGCCAAACAGCAGCACCGCTTCCCCCCCGAACTCGCGAATCTCGCCATCAAAATTCCCATCCGAAAGCCCAAAGTGGTACTCGCCGCGCACCGCGCCATACTTGTTCGAGTGAAACGAAATGAACGGGGGTTCACCACTGTCCTTGAAATAGGCCCCGTCGAGTTCTGACAGCTCTGTAATCCGCCAGCGACCGACAAGATTCCGTGCGCTGGTTACAACCGTCTTACTTGTTCTCATTCCCATGGCAAATCAAACCAGTGAACATACTCGGAATATGCATCGTCTGCGATGCTATAAGATTGCCCTCGAGCGCTCATCCGCCAAAACTCCACCCGCGCATCCTGGAAAAGTTGCGTCACGGCATCGTGAAGCAACTCTCTTACCTCTGAAGGGTCGGAGACCTGGGATGAGTCCCGGAGGGACTGGATCAGGGAGCGCTCTTTGATCTCATCGTCCGCAGTAATTTCAGCGATGGAGGCAGCATATTGCAGCATGGCGGCTAGGAGAGGTGCCAGTCGGTGTGTCCGCCCGTCGGGGGCCAATATACGCAACATGCTCACCCAAGTCTGATACACCTCGGGGCCGACCACCGTTTGTAAGCTTCGCCCGCCTGACTTTCGAGCGGCTAGACTTGTGCCTTTCCGCAGTCTCCTCGATGCCGTCTTGGATTTCTTCGTGGTCATGTATCTCCTTACCAGAGGGGCTCAGCCAAGACCGAATCCAGGCTCGGCACTGAAATATAGCACCTTTGCTCTTGTGTTTCAAACGCTTGTTGCCTCTCATCCATCTCAGGTCGCTATTCGCTCACAGACAATTACTGCCGCCAAATGGTTATCATCCCTTTACGTGCAGCTAGTCCGCACGAATCTTCTGTCTGTGGAGGTATTCCTAATGAGAGCCGTAGGTTACATTCGCGTCTCGTCCGAAATGCAAATCGAGACGGGCCACAGTCTCGACGCTCAGCGCACTCTCATCACCGATTTCGTCCGCGCCAAAGGCTGGTCGCTGGGCGAGATCTTCTGTGATGCCGGTCTTTCTGGTACGCTCTCTGCTCGTCCCGCGCTCCAGACTTTAATGGCGCGTTCTGAACAGCACGACTTTGATGTCGTCATTGTGCATGCCATTGACCGCTTTTACCGCGACCTGAGCGGCTTGCTCGCCGCTCTTCATCACTTGCACCAACACCAAGTCACCTTTATTTCTATCACCGAAAACCTTGATTTTACTACCCCGTGGGGGAAATTGGTCCTCGCCGTCCTCGGCACACTCGCTGAAATCTTCATCGATAAACTGCGCGCAGAAACCATCCGAGGTAAACAAGCCCGCGCCCGCAAAGGTTTCTGGAACGGCAGCATCCCCCTCGGCTATTGCAATGGCTTGTGCTCCCACTGCACCGATGTCAATGGCAAGGACTATTGCCCCAATTTCGGCCATCCCGATTGTTCCAGTCGAAATCACCTCATCGCTCATCCCATCGAAAGCCACGCCGTTCGGCTTGCTTATGAATGGTACGAACAAGGCATTTTCAGTGATGCATCGCTCGCGGCCAAACTCAACGCTTACGAATTGCACCTCCCGGATGGATCCCTCTGCCATTTTCGATCCAAACGCTGGGTCAGTCGCGGCGGACCTCAGCCGCTCCATCGCGACACCGTGCGCGAGATACTGAGCCGTCCCTTCTACACCGGTCAACTGCCCGATTATGGAAAGACTGCTCGAGGAAAGAGACTCAAACGGAATGCCGTGACCTTCTGGGCGCAAGGCGTCCATCCTGCGCTGGTTAGCCGCGAGTCGTATGAGCGATGTCAGTGGGTGCGTCAACTCTTGGGCAACCGGCCACGCTCTAGTGCCTTGAGAACTCGGCGGAACTATCCGCTGTCTGGCTTTCTTTATTGTTCGCAGTGTGGCCGACGGATGGTTGGGCTCTTCCGACATGCGGAGCGGCGGTACTACTGCACCACGCCGCTCGGTCACGACGGCGACTTGTGTCACCAACCGAGCATCAATGCGGAGGAAATCGAGAACCAAGTCGTGGCATTTTTCTCTCAGTTCCATTGGCCGGAAGATTGGAGAAAACAGTACCGGGTCAGGGTCAAGCGAGGCAAGCGGCTATCGGCAGAAGAAGAATTAAAGTTGCGAGAATTGGGCCAGATAGCCCATTTCGCGGCGAACTGGCACGGAGCTAGGAATATGATCGAACAGAAAAGGCTGCTGCAGACGGCGATTGTTCGACTCACACTTCAAGAACGAGAACTGATCGAGATCCAAACATCCGTCGACCTTTCCCGGGTTATCTTGGGGCTCGGGTGGGCTAAGGAGGATGATAGGGGCATCAATCCTGGGTATCGTCTGCGAAATCTCAAGACCCAGGTTCGCATCAAGTTATCGTCGCCCAAACTCGAGAGCCAATAGCAGAACCAGGCTCGACGGACAAAACAAATCCTGGGGAGATTTTTCTTCCCAGGATCCTTCGAAAAGAGAACGTTTACCCAATAGCGCAAATTAGAACAAGTGTTCGGACGGGAGCGACGGGATTCGAACCCGCGCTTGTAGGAGGCGGCGCGAAGAGAGATAACAGGTTCCCACTATCTGCGATCCCTCTTCGCGTGATCCGGACGTTAATGGGTACAAACTCGAGTCGCTTGATATGGCTTACATGTTTGTACGAATTCAGCGATTGCTGTTATTATGTTCTTGTCGATACAATAGAAGTAGTGACCAAAGTACGCTGTTGGAAGATCGCGTGGTGACCATTAGTCGAGCCCAGGGGACGCTCACCTTCCCGGCCAATTTCATGCTCGTGGCCGCTGCCAATCCCTGTCCGTGCGGCTATTATGGCGACCCGGTCAAAGAGTGCACCTGTAGCCTCGGCACCGTTCTGCGCTATCAGAAACGGATCAGTGGGCCGCTCCTCGACCGGATCGATATTCATATTGAAGTACCGCGGGTAGATTACGAAAAGCTGGCGGGGGACCGTCTGGGGGAGAGTTCAGCCAAGATTCGAGAGCGGGTGGAAAAGGCGCGCGAGCGGCAGCGGCGGCGGTTTGGGGGGACAGGTCTGCAGTGCAATGGGGACATGGGGCCGTCGGAGGTGCGGCAGCATTGTGGGATCGATGCGACGGGGCGGAGTCTGTTGAAGGCGGCCATGCAGCAGATGCAGCTGAGCGCCCGGGCATTTCATCGCATTTTGAAGCTGGCGCGGACGATTGCGGACCTGGCAGAGTGCGAGCAGATCGAGACGCCGCACCTCGCCGAGGCGATTCAGTATCGGCCGCGAAGGATGGTGTAGACAGCGTGATAGTTGGATGGTCGGGTAGTCGAAAGGGGCAGGTGATCAGGTGATAGAGTGATGTTGGGCTTTTCACGCAGAATGAACTGGGGTAGAATAGAGATATGACGGACGAGTTGCTTGCGGGCGATTTATTCTTCGAAGCCGAGACTCCGCTGGGGTTCCGCGTGCGCGTAACACGCGCCTATTGGAGCTTGATTACTACGGTCAAGCACCCTGTCATGACTGGCCGGGAGAACGACGTTCAAGACGCATTGCGGAATCCGGACGAGGTGCGCTTGAGCAAGACCGATCCACATGTATACTTGTTCTACAAGGCGGAACGCGTGCAGCGTTGGGTATGTGCCGTGTCAAGACGTTTGGATGGTGAGGGGTTTCTGATCACGACGTATCCCACCGATGCAATAAAGGAAGGAGTACGGATATGGCCCAAGTGAAGGTCTACTACGATCAGGTTGGCAACACTCTCACGGTCTGGTTTGGCAATCCGCAGGACGAGCACATTGCGGAGGAGACGGGTGAGGAAGTGGTCTTGATAAAAGACAAAGCTGGGCAGGTCATAGGATTTGAGAAACTGAATTTCATCGTGGGCAAGTCAGCACACTTACAGGTAGCGTTCGAGACTGTGGCGGCGTCATAAATGCGGCGTTTCCTCATGGTGATTGAAAAAGCGGATGGAAACTATTCCGCTTACTCGCCCGGTCTGCCCGGGCGCGTGGCAACGGGCTGGACCCGTCGCACAGGTGGGTGGGGTCGTTCGGAAAATCGGATCGATAATATTCTTTGAGCAGCAGGTATTCCCCAGCGACTTGAGGTCGCGCGGGATTGCCCTATCGGATGAAGGAATGCCGTTGTCCGCCGCGCGAGGCTGCTTTCGACGCGGCGTGGGACCAAGGATGCAGGATGACGCCGGAACAGGCGATCACCTACGCGCTGGAGACGACGAAGGACAAGCGGTAAAAGTGATTCCGGTTCGCCACCTCACAAAGACCTGTGGCTTCTACAGGTCTTTTCATTTCCCGATTACTTCCCGATGCTCTGTTATGCTTGGAACCAATTGGATCCTACTCTGTTGATCACCAGCTCTCGAATATGGGATATTGCACAACGTGCTATGCCTCAGGGATCTTCGACTCGACCGGATTGACATTCATCCCCTTCGCTGCGCTTCGGGGATCTACGACAGTGCCGCGGGTGGATTACGAAAAGCTGGCGGGGGACCGTCTGGGGGAGAGTTCAGCCCAGATTCGGGAGGGGGCTGCGAAGCGTCCCCGAAGTGAAACGGAGGGGATGGAAAAGGCGCGCGAGCGGCAGCGGCGACGGTTTGGGGGGACAGGTCTGCAGTGCAATGGGGACATGGGGCCGCCGGAGGTGCGGCAAGCGCTCAATTCAAATCGGAGGGCTTGTCGTGCGTCTTTCTCGCTCGACACGCTGACGGGCAGACTCCCCAGCAGCAAGGTAGAACTGATGCCGTGCTCCGCAATGACGATCTTGGCGTTCTGGCGCAGCGAGTTTTCGATCATCTCCATTTGCTTAAGAACCTGCGCGTTGCCGACAAAGTACTGCTCGGCAGCCTCGTTGACCAGGCGATGGCTTCCGCCTTGCCTTGGGCCACTTGAATCACCGCTTCGGGTTCCCCTTCCGCGCGCTGGATGATCGCCAGCTTTTGCTGTTCGGCGGCTTCGAACTAGCCCGTCGCCAGTAGACGCATGGAGCGTCTTTTTGATTCCACTCACGCAAAGGCTCCATGAAGGTTTGAGCCATCACGAAATGGCTCGCGCGATCAAGAACGCCGCGGTCGCCGCCAACCCACCGATCAGCACCGTTTGAATCCCGCTGCGGATGGGTGGTGCGCCCGTGAAACGGCCTTTGACGTAGCCAAAAATAGCCAGCGCGATCAGGGTCGTGATAACGGATATAGGGAGTGCCGCGCTTGCTTTTGAAAGAGCCAGGTAAGGACCGAGTGGGACAAAGCCTCCAGCTATGTAAGCGCCCGCAATCGTTACGGCGCTGATCAGCGCGCGCTTGGGATCGGGTTTCTCAAGACCCAGTTCAAAGCGCATCATAAAGTCAACCCACGCTACTGGCGTTTTTCTCAGCGCATCCACAACGGGTTTGCTCTCGCCGATCGTTAGGCCATAAGATTGGAATACTTGGGCCACTTCGCTCGCTTCAACCTCTGGCTTTTCAATAACCTCCAATTGTTCTCTTGCCCTCTCGCTCAAGTAGTGTTCCGCATCACTCTTGGCCGCCAAGTAACCGCCCAGTCCCATGGCAATGGAACCGGCCGCGATTTCGGCCAGGCCTGCAGTCACAATGATACTGGTGGTATCAATGGCACCGGACAAACCGGCCGCCAAGGCGAACGGGACGGTCAATCCGTCAGACATTCCAATCACAATGTCTCTGACGTTTGCGGACCCTGTGAAATGGCGCTCGATGTGGGGTGTCTGTGGCACCAGGTTTTCTCCTCTACCGCGCTCCCCCCCTTTTCAGCACATGGATTGTCCAGGGTCCATGTGTACACTCCGTCCGAATCGGGCAAGGGCTTTTCCACAAAGGAATCGGTGTTTTGAAAGGGAACATGAGGACGTATCCAGCGCGGGAGCGTGTCCCGCAAGCCCCGTCCATGTTCGAGATAGAAATTAGGGAATGTGTTGGCTTTTGTTTTTTGTTTCTCCCTCACGGTCCAGGACGACAGGGATACCTGCCGCGATTGCGAGAATAGCAAGAATCACACCTATGTCCGGAATGGCAGCATGGACCACTAGCAGTATCCCGGTCAAGGCGAGCAAGACAGCCAGCAAGAGCATCGCGAGGTTCTTGGTTAGTTTTATCTTGTCGATTCCGGTGTGCAAGTGGTGCGATGGATCATAACGGAATACGGTGTGCTGAGAGGTCCCAAGACCTGGGCCCAGGGGTGCCGATTCCATCCAGTAATCCAATTACGAAAGGTCGAGATTTCATCCATTGACATGCTTTCTTTCTTGACCTGTGCCATCTCAATGGACTTGGGCGTCTAGAAACTCAGCTCGGCTCACCTGCTTGATGCCCGTCTCGGTTTCAAGCACTCCTGCCAGCTGGCTGGGAATCTCCATGAGGAAATGCGAATCGACGACGGGCGAGCCACCCACCAGTTTAGACCTCGCATAGTCGCCTATGTGCAGGAGCGGGAGGCCGTCGTGGTTGACCACCAGGGAGACCGTAATCGTGTAGGCGGTCTCTTCATCCAGCAGATGCACTCCATCCGCCCGATAGTCACTGTGGATGCCGGTCTTGATCTTTGACCACGCTGTCCAGGTATGTCCTCTGATCCCTGCTTCCTCTTTGAAGAGGGCGACCTGTTCTGCGCCGGTGTCGTCCACCGTGCTTGCGTTCATGCTGCGAAAGTATTCGGCGAGGCTGTCCCGGATGAGCGGGCCGATTCTCTGTGCCGTTTCAACGGCTATCCGCGTGCGCTTTTCTCGCAGCGGTCTTCCTGCCTCCTCTTCGTTCTTTTGTTCGGTTTCTCTTTCCTGCACAGTTTGGAATCCATACCTGGATGTCTTTGTCATTTTAGCTCCTTGAGCGAGCCAGGGGGCCATTGGGGTACCCCCTGCTGGCTGCGCCAGCTCTCCCGCAGAACGCCCGTATCCGCATTCATGATCGCCGGATCGAGGTTGTAGATCCGGACCAGTTCAAGGGCGTTGGTCGGAGGGTTCTTATCGCCTAACAAGATATACGTTGCGGCGCCGCGCACGAGGGCGCGGTATTCTTTTTGCTCTTGGCTATCCATAGGAGCCCCTGTTACTCATCAGATGTTTCTCAGAATTCAGCCGAGCGCGATGGGCGAGTGCGTGGACTTGATCGCCGCAGCGACCTGCTCGATTTCCTCTGCCGTAATCCAAATGCGTTCAAAGCCCAGTGTCCTCGCCCCTATTGCATGTCCCTGGGCGGCGCTGTTCTTTTGCCAGCTTCGATAGGTTTTGGCTCAGTCGCTGCAAGGTGGGGACGATTTGCTCGAATTCGGTGGATTTAACGAGAAAGAAATCCGCACCCGCGTCCAGGCACAGTTGGCGGTACTCTGGAAATGGATAGTCAGTTAGGATGATCACCGCCGGAGCCGCCTGCTCTTGTTTCAATCTTTTAAGCACATCAATGCTATTCCCCTTGAGTATGTCGATATCGAGGAGAACGACGTCCGGTCTCTGGTCGAGGATCGCGGCCAGCGCGACTCGAGCCTCCGCCGCTTCGCCGACCACCTGGACCTGTGGCGCCTCGCCGAGCAGTCGCTTCAATCGCTCGCGTATCACCGTAGAATCATCGACCACAAATACCTTCATTGCGTCACTCTGAGAGTCAGGTTGGGAAGCCGCCTACCGACTGATCCACTCGAAGCACAAACATACCTTACCGCTCTTTGGCGGCAAAAGGAATCACTCGAGCCCGTTGGTTCTTGTCGTAAAAACACCGAACGCGTCGTCGTTAATTACGACAACGCGTCCGATGGGGAATAACCCGGCGAAGAACTTCAGGGGACCTATTCGATCAGCCCATGTTCGAGTGCATAGCGGGAGAGTTCCACATTCGACACACTGTAGGGTACATTAGGGTCTTCGAGGTAGCGGCGCTGGAGTTCGCGCGCGAGTTCCACCTTCGCCGGGTCCACATGAGAAAGCGCCAATTGCTGAATCGTGCCGTCCTCCGCCGTGACGTGCACCGCGCACCAATCCGCGAGTTGGGGGACCGCGAGACGTGCCACGCTCGCGAGCGTGGTCTCGTAATCGAGCGAGGAGGCGAGTACGTCGTTCACCTCGGCGAGAAAGCGGGCGGCCTCCTCGGCCCGCTTTCGCTCGGTCGCGTCGCGCACGATCTTGGACACGCCGATCGCACGGCCCTGGGTGTCCCGAATCAGGCTTTCGCTGATCGAAACGTCCATCCGCCGACCGTCCTTGGCGACGCGGATCGTGTCAAAAGGGCCCGTGGATTCGCCGCGCTGGATGCGCTCGAGGATCTGCCCAAATTCGTCGAGGCGATCGGGCGGATAGATGATCTGGACGGATTTGCCGACGACCTCATCGGCGGAATAACCGAACAGCCGCTCCGCACCCCGATTCCAAGTCAGAATCGCGCCGTCCAGCGTCTTGCCGATAATCGCATCGTCCGACGAGTTGATGATCGCATTCAGCCGGAGAATATCCAGGTCCCATTTCCTCCGCTCGGCGCGGTCGCGGAGGACCAGGGCGATGACAGGTAACACGCTCAACACCATGACCGCAAGCCGCACGCCACTATCCAACAGGGGAAGGAAAAAGAGGATGATCGCCACCACTGATAGGAGGATCAGCAAAAGTATAGTGCTGAAAGTCAAAAGCGGCATCCGCTGGCCTGGAATCATAGGTCACCATAGCGAACGGGAGACAACATCGGACCGTCGACCTCTAATAATTATACTATATAACCAGGTAAGTGGCGCTGGCCATTGGAACTGGCGAGTGATGCCACGGGAAACCGGCCGATTGAAGGCTCGCCGTAACCTTACCAGAGGAACCATATTGAAGACGCGTTGTCGTATTTCACGACAGCGCGTATCATCCCTTTACGACAAAAACAAACGAGTCCCAGTGGTTCCTTTCGTCCCCAATGCGCCGTATGCTGTGTTCACATCCGCAGCAGATCTGAGAAGATCGGGACTGTGCACTTGACGGATGTTGGGATCTGCGCCAGTCCATGGGCTGGTAATTCGTTCGACCGAAGGAGTAGACAGATGGGAATCTTATCTTGGATTGTCGTAGGACTCATTGCCGGCTGGCTCGCCAGTCAGGTGATGCGGGGGGGCGGCTATGGTCTCGTCGGTGACATCGTTCTGGGGATCATCGGGGGACTGGTAGGCGGCTATCTCGCCGGGGCTTTATTCGGAGTGTCAGATGCGGTCAACGGGATCAACGTGCTGAGCATCGTTGTGGCGTTCATCGGGGCGATGGTTTTGATTGGGCTGAGCCGGATGTTTTTGCACCCTCGCCGGGCCTAGCGATCATGGCGTGCTTCCGGGAGACCAATCTTATGTTGGTCTCCGATGGTCGCCGCCGGGGCGAGATTCCTGTCTCTGTTGAACGATAGGGATAGAAGCCTCGCCCCGGTTGCGCGGTACCTTCAAAGAAGGAGAGGATCGTGCCCCAAGCCCATGATATTATGACAGGGTCGCTTGCTACTTGCTCACCCCTGGATACTGTGGCGCACGCCGCCCGTCTGATGCGGGATCGGAACATCGGCGATGTGCTCGTCACCGACGATGGAAGACTGGTCGGGATTGTGACCGACCGCGACATTGCGCTGCACCACGATCACACGCCGCACGTCGCGCATTCACTGAAAGAAACTTCCGAGTCCAGCGGGACCCACCGTCTGCATTCGGTCGAGCGTAGCCTGCTACGTGTCACTCTGGCGCTGGGTCTCATCACCGGAGCCGTCGTCGCTCTGAACTTGCTCAAGCCGGGAGGTAAGCTCTGGGAACAAATCCAAACAGACGGAATCGATGACAGAATATTGGATCTCGTCCAAGCCGGACGCACACATAGCCCGAGAGATGCCTTACCGAGATGATTTGATCCATCGGCAAAGCACTTAGGCGCAACCTATACTCTAGTTACATCGTCAATCCTGACCCAAGGAGGCAAAGACAATGACCGGCTACGTTGGACCAATCGAGAAGACAACTCTGAAGAACAAGTATTTTCGCCGGGTGCTCTTCACCGGAAAATACAGTCAGCTTGTGGTGATGTGTCTGCAGCCGCGGGAGGAAATCGGCAACGAGGTGCATCCCAACGTCGACCAGTTCTTCCGCCTCGAAGAGGGCAAAGCCAAATTCGTCTTCGACGGCAAAGAAGAGCATCTGGCCCGTGACGGCGACGCAGTGGTGGTGCCGGCGGGCACCTATCACAATGTGATCAATGCTTCTGCGACCAAGCCGCTCAAACTCTACACGATTTACTCACCGCCGAACCATCCGGATGGGACCGTGCATAAGACGAAAGCCGAAGCGGAAGCTGCAGAGCATCGCTAGAATCTTCCGCGGGCGATGAAGGCAGGAGTTTGGCTCTTGCCCCGATTCCTGACATTCCGCCGTTCTGTCAGCGGCGCACAAGGCGCGCGACCACGCCAAATCCGCCGCACACAAGAAGGAATGACTCGCAAAAGCGACGAAGAGCATGTTGCAAGTCCAAGGTCAACGTTGAAATCAAAGCCGCCAGTGTTAACACGCGGGATGAAAAACACGATGCGCACCTCCGCTCGGCAGATTTCCTGGACGCGGAGAAATATCCAAAGATCACGTTCAAGAACAAACGCGGTGAAATGGTTGACGCGACTCACGGGCGCCTGGTTGGCGATCTGACAATCCGCGATGTGACGTGCGCGGTCATTCTTGATGTGGAACACCTGGGAAAAGCCAAAGGCCCATGGGGCGCGACCAGCGCGGGCTTTGCAGCGCATGCAAGTCATCGCATAAACTGCAAGTCCGTTAACTGGTTCAAGGAGGTACTACCATGAACGACAACATTTTGCGGGGCAAGTGGAAACAAATGCGTGGGAGTGCGAAAGAGTGGTGGGGCAAACTCACCGATAGCGATCTCGACCGTGTCAGGGGTAAGATGGAAAACCTGCGCGGCGCCCTGCAAGAGAAATATGGCTACACGCGCGAGAAAGCCGACGCGGAGATAGCCAAGCGGATGAAGGAATACAATCAGAAACACGCCCGGAAACCGTAACTCTCTGCTCCCGCCCTCCTCCCTCTCTGCATGCTCAGAACGGGGAGGAGGGTCGGATTAGGGAATCAGTCTGTGAAAGCCAAACTGATCTTCAACCCGGCTGCGGGCAACCCGGCGGATTCCGCCGTGCAGTTGCTCGATTTGCTGCGCCAACTGCAATTCGTGAATATCCAGGCGGAAGTGTTGCTCGTACAACCGGAATTGCATCTCGGCGCCCTCGCGCGCCGCGCGGTCCGAGACGGCGCCAGAATGGTCATCGTTTCCGGCGGCGATGGCACGATTGAAAATGTCGCGCTCGGACTCGTCGGCAGCCGGACGACCCTGGGCATTATTCCAACCGGCACCCGCAATAATCTCGCGCGCAGTCTCGGCATTCCGACCAACAATCTCGCCGGCGCCGTCGCGCTCCTGCGGAAAGGACGCCCGCTCAAAATAGACGTCGGACAGGCGCGCCAAGGACGCGCGAGCCGTTTCTTCCTGGAGGCCGGCGCCGTCGGTTTGGCTTCGGCGCTGTACCCATCCGCCGACGACATCCAGCATGGCGACCTGGGCAAAATCGGCGAGTTCATTTCGACCTTGGTTTCGGCGGCGCCCTCCGAAATTCGTCTACGTTTAGACCACCACCGCCGTGAAATCATTACCCACGCGCACCTGGTCATCGTCGCCAACATGCCGTTCATGGGCGCGAATTTTCAGATCGCGCCGGATGTGTTATTTGATGACCGCCGGCTCGACGTATTGGTCTATTCCGATTTGAGTAAACGCGATCTGATCGGACAGGCAATGCGCTCCATGAACGATGAGCGGATTCAGCGCTTTCACGTGAAGAAAATTGCGATTACCACGGATCCGCCGATGCCGGTGATGGCGGACGGAGTCTTTCTCGGCGATGGTCCGGTGACGTTGACGGTGCAGCCGCACAGCTTGGCGGTGATGGCAGGTCCCGCTGGCGTTGCAGCCACGCCGCCTCCCCCGGCTGCCGAGGGGACACCGTGAATCCCGGATCTGAAGCAAGTCCAGCAGACACTGGTAAGCACACCGTGGGGAGAGCGCCTCCTGCGCCGCCGGACCGTTTAACGCGGGGCGGTGGTGATAGGTCTGCTCGGCGGGCTCGGAATTGTTATCATGCGGCTTACGCCGCTAGCGCGCTGGGCGCTTCTGGCGCGAACCGGGCTTGTCTTTTCCAAGCGGACATGCCGCGCAGACATTTTTCGTAGCGACGCTGTGCCTCCGCCACTTTCAATGGCCCCTGGAAATTGCCGTGGGCGTGCATAGTATCGCCGCACTCGTCGCATTTACTCGGATTTACGTGGGCGCGCACTATGAGATGACCACTCGCGAATCGCACTCGAGGCGGATCCATCGCTCGGGCAGTGGATGGGTCTGGCTGGGGTTTTGGGGTTTACCCCATTGCCCATTTTGGCCCTTCTGCCCATCGGGATAATGATCGTAGCTTACATTATCACGGCAGAAATCGCAAAGGCGATATTTTACAGGAAAGTGAACTGTTGAAGGAGGGAAATCCTGTGGACATGAATGAGCAACAGCACCGTGCCATTCTTCAGAGCATCGCCCGGAGAGCGATGCTTGAGCGAGGATTGCTGCCTGACTTTTCTGCACAAGCCATCGCCGAACTCGGCAACATTCGGGCAGCTGCAACTATGACTGGCAGGCTTGTGCGTGACCTCAGGGAGCTACTATGGGCTTCCATTGATAACGATGATTCCCGTGACCTGGACCAGCTTACCGTGGCCGAGGCAATGCCCGGAGACACAGTCAGGATTCTGGTTGCCGTAGCTGATGTGGACGCGCTCGTCGAGAATGGCTCAGCCCTTGATCAACACGCCCGGCATAACACAACCTCGGTGTATACGGCGGCGATAACGTTCCCCATGCTTCCCGAAAAGCTCTCCACCGACCTGACATCGCTGAATGTCAATGAGGATCGTTTGTCCATTGTCGTCGACATGGTGATTGGCACGGATGGATCCCTGCGTGATTCTGACATCTACCGGGCGCGTGTTCGGAATCGGGCCAAGCTCGCCTACAACAGCGTTGCTACATGGCTGGAAGGGAATGGGACCATGCCCGCAGGGATTGCGGCCACAAATGGGCTTGCTGAGAATGTGCGCACGCAGGACAGAGCCGCGCAAAGTATGAAGAATCTCCGGCACGTTCATGGGGCGCTGAGTCTTGAAACCATTGAGGCAAGACCGGTATTTGATGGCGATCAAATCCGTGACCTGCAAATGGAAGAAACGAACCGCGCCAAGGACATTATCGAGGATTTCATGATCGCGGCGAACGGCGTGACCGCCCGGTACCTCTCGTCACGCCAAGTCCCTTCGATCCGCCGGGTCGTCCGCACTCCAAAACGATGGGACCGGATTGTCGAGATTGCCGCAGAGCACAAGTTCGCGCTGCCAGGTAATCCAGATTCAAAAGCGCTGGAAGAATTTCTGACGAAGGAGCGAGCCGCGGACCCGCTTCGTTTCCCCGATTTGTCTCTCGCCGTGATCAAACTGTTGGGGGCGGGTGAATATATCGCAGAACTACCGGGCGACACGGCGCCGGGACATTTTGGTCTCGCCGTGAGCGACTATACTCATTCCACAGCCCCTAATCGTCGATTTACGGACCTTATCACGCAGCGTTTATTAAAGGCCGCCATCGATGGGAGCCCCATCCCCTATGGCATCGCTGAACTGGAGGTTCTGGCGACTCATTGCACCGAAGAAGAGGATGCCGCTGACAAGGTCGAACGGCAGGTCGGCAAATCGGCCGCGGCGCTTCTCCTGGAATCGAAAATCGGAGAGCGGTTCGACGCACTTGTCACAGGGGCTTCATCGAAAGGTACCTGGGCCCGCCTTTTGAATATTCCGGTCGAAGGGCGAGTGGTCCATGGGTTCGAGGGCATTGATGTTGGCGACCGGATTCGCGTGCAGCTGATATCAACGGACGTTGAGCGGGGATATATTGATTTCAAGAGAGAAGACCGCCCGGAAAAGGATCTCGCTCCCGCGCAAGGATTGGTGCAGCCCCTTGCGCCTGGCCGTTCGGGCAAACCCGGCTAGCGCGGCACGATATCAAACGCGAACTGGCGGCGCATCATTATCCACAGCGCGAACAGTACGCCGATTGGCAGCATGGTGTCGATGAGGCCGCGCTCGGCAAGTGTCCCGGCAGAATCGCTTGCCACAAGGGATCACCCGGACGAACGACACGCAGCTGCGCCAGTGGCGTCATCGCCTGTTCGGCTGTCGTCGTCGCCCAGCGTTCGCGCGGAATTGCCTTGACATGGTGCAACGTCAGCAGCCCTTCGACGCGCCCCGCCCGTTCCACGGGAAAACACCGCCGCCCCGTCGTCAGAATATGATCCTGGACCACTTGGTCCAGCGTCGCTTCCGGCGCGAGCGTCTGGCATTCGGGCGTCATGATTTCGCCAACTGTGTGCCCGGCCAACAGGCGTTGCAGCGTCACCTGCTGCACACTGGCGGTCGCGGCGTTCTGCAGGAGCCAACCAATAAACGCGATTACGAAAAAGTGGATGCCGCCGCAGTGACCCCCATGCGGCAGCCCTCCGCTGGGTGCGCCAACAGAGTTGGCGACGCGTCTTGCGACCCAGCACTTGCGGGGGACGAAAGGGTATCTGCCGTTCGCGCGCAGAATGCAATGGACTTGTTCCCGTTGCTCCGAAAGTCGGGCCGAGGGAACGTACTGCCTAGCGACCGATCAGAATTAAGATACCGGCCGCGATCGCGAGGATTGCGACAACAATGCTCAACTGCCCCAGACTAATAAACGCGCTGACTCCCACTAGGATCAGGTAGATTGCGAGCAAGAGCATTCCGAGGTTCCGTGTCAGTTTCATGATGTTCTCCTTCTTGTGTGATGATGCATTCCCTCTGATTGGCCACGTGACGCCGGAGGTGAACGCCCAGATTAATCTCACGCGACCCATATGCGAGCTCGGTTTGATAGAGTGCGTAACCAGGATGCGACGTAGAGTTCGACCGGGTTTTGGCGGGACGACCTAGATGGACCAATACGAAAAGGCGGTGCGCGCGACCCCGAAAGCAAGTATCAAGACGGCGACCGTTAGAAAGGGGAAGACGTTCACAATCTCGGTGGGCAGGGAGACGGTTCCCGCCAGGACGGCGATCAGAAATCCGGCTGAAACAATGCAGAGGAAGAAGACCCAGAGGATGGTGAACAGAAACGCGTCGAGCTGAAATCGATTTCGGTCTTGCATGGCTTACTCCTGGAGAGAGGCAGTCACCCTACCAGAAGCGACTGCCTCCGTGAACATGTTCACTTGATGTCATCGGCATTGCTCAAGCTAGCGGGGAAGCCATCGTCGGTGGTGGTGTTTACCGCTCGTAACGATGGCCCATAGCACTGACAGCGACGCGGCTCCGACGACCGCCGTAATGATCGGCACACCCCCGTAAGAGGCTTCCGGCGCTAGCACAATGTGCAGCAGGTTAACCATCAGCCACTCCCCCAAGAGCGCGCCGAGGAAGGCGCCAAAGAAGCCGAATGGGTATCCCGTGCCAAATATCCTCATCGCTAGAAACGCACTGATGCCGGCGATGAGGATGTAAACGATGATTTGAACCAAGGTGGGTTCCATGGGTAATACTCCCTTTGTCATCTGCAAACCGGCCCGTTCGATCGGTCCCGTCTGCGCGCCGTTGGTTAGCCGACACGCGGCGACCGGTCTGCCTCATACGTGGTGACGCTGCGGGCGCTCGGCTGATAAAAGACCAACCACACCAGGCGGATGATCGCCCAGGCGATCAGGGCGTATACGATGATCGCAACGATGGATGTGATCTCCAGAACTCGACCTCCGGCAGACGCGGGGTTGCCCAACAAGCTATTGAAAGGCGCCACGAATAGCCCGGTAAGGTTGTAAACGGCACTGGCAAAGGCATTGTTCGGATTCGCCTCCATTAGCTTGAGGAGAATCCGCAGCCCGAGGAGCCCTTCGAGCACGCTGAAAAAGAAACCGAACAGAGCAGAAACCCGCTGCAGAGTATGGCGCTTGCGGGCGTTCACGTTCTCCGTCACCACCTCGCGCGTTTCAACGCCAGGCTGCTGGGTGACTCGAACTTGTTCAAGACGATCTACGGGACCTGCATTGATAGACATATGTACCTCCAAAGAGCTTTCTGGAAAGTTAGTTGTGAGTAGGCGACCCCACCCATCCTATTGAAGAACCTGGTATGTCCGATGGCAAGGTGTAACGCCACGGAGTATCATCGATCATTCCATACAGATAACCCTCCGATTGCGAATCCATGACGAGCCGTTTAGTAATGAGAGCGCTCGGCGAGTTCGGAAGGAGAACCCAAGTGCCACCGCTATCCCGGCTGGCAAAGATGCCCAGAGCGTCTTTGGCACCGGGTTTCGCGCTCTGGGTGGCCAGGGCGATGTATACCCGGCTCGAGTTCTGCGGGTCGACGACGACTGCCGTGACGGTCAATTGAGTGGGCGTCCGCAAGCCGAACTCAACATGCTCCCAGGTTTGACCGCTATCAAGACTGCGGTAAAGACCGGAACTGATGGTGGCAAGATAAATCAGTTGCGGGTCCGCGCCCGTCGCCAGCGCCAACGGTGCATCCGGTAGTTGACTCACCAATTCCCACCGGGTACCATGCCGCGCATACAAATCGCTCGCGGTAACCGCGTAGATTTGCGGCGACTCGGTTGCGGTGACCGAAATGTCGCGCAATTGGGAGGCCGAGACACCGATCTCCTGTGCCATCTTTCCCCGGAAGGCTTCTTTCGCCGTGCTCGCCGCTTGGCGAACCGCGTAAATTCCCTCGTTTACTTCAAGTTGTTCCAAGCGCGGTAGGGCTTGCCATGCGTCCAAGGCGCCGAGAGCTCGGACGGCCTGCAGCCGCACGTCGGCTTTGGTATCGTGTGTCGCCAGGGTTAACGTTGCAATTGCTCGGTACTCGTGACGCATACCTAATACTTGGGCGGAGCCTGCGCGTACACCCGGGTCAGCATCGGTCAAGGCTGTCATCAGCACTGGAACAACCGCCGGCGAAGCGCCTTGCAAAGCCGTCAGAACGATACGGCGCTGTGCAAGCGGCTCGTTTTCTTTCAGGGACAAGAGTAGCACCTGAAATGCTCCATCGGAGTCGGAGGCAACCAATGCTTGCGTATTCCGCTCGAAAGTGGACAAAGGCTCCGTTAGTTCCGCGGCCATCGAGCTGCTGCCGCTTCCCGGTGGCACGCGAATGAGAGTATTCCAAAGTGCGGGAGGACTCGTCGTGCGCATTGCCCCAACGGCCACTACGATCAGAACGGACATGATCGCAACCAAAGCCAGGTCGGTGCGATTGTTCTTTATTGTTGGGAATGGCCCTTCGGTCTGCGTATGAGTGTGTAACATTGTTGGCTCCATTGAGTCACTCCTCAAATTGGGGTGGAAAGCGGTCGATTTGTCGATCCGTTTTGGACACAATAACAGCATACAATGTTTGGACCGGAAAAGGAATCACTGGGACTCGATTGTTCTTGTCGTAGAAGCAACCCGCACGTTGTCGTCAAATGCGACAACGCGTGTGATGGGGCAAGAAAGGCGTCCTTCGTCTCCGCGACGCTCCGCTCCGGATGGCTGGGAAGGGCTACTCAATCATCCCATGTTCGACGGCATAGCGCGACAATGCCAGCTTCGACTCCAGGTTCATCTTTTTCCTGCGAGATCGCTTGGACGTGGGCTGCACCGGGCTCGCGAGCAGCGTCTCGCCATCGAGCGATGGCGCGAGGACGTCGCCGACCTCGGCGAGGACACGCGCTGCTTTCTCGGCCCGGGTGCGCTCGGTGGCATTGCACAAGATCCTGTCGTATTTCACGACAGCGCGTATCATCCCTTTACGACAAAAACAAACGAGTCCCAGTGGTTCCTTTCGTCCCCAATGCGCCGTATGCTGTGTTCACATCCGCAGCAGATCTGAGAAGATCGGGACTGTGCACTTGACGGATGTTGGGATCTGCGCCAGTCCATGGGCTGGTAATTCGTTCGACCGAAGGAGTAGACAGATGGGAATCTTATCTTGGATTGTCGTAGGACTCATTGCCGGCTGGCTCGCCAGTCAGGTGATGCGGGGGGGCGGCTATGGTCTCGTCGGTGACATCGTTCTGGGGATCATCGGGGGACTGGTAGGCGGCTATCTCGCCGGGGCTTTATTCGGAGTGTCAGATGCGGTCAACGGGATCAACGTGCTGAGCATCGTTGTGGCGTTCATCGGGGCGATGATTTTGATTGGGCTGAGCCGGATGTTTTTGCACCCTCGCCGGGCCTAGCGATGGCCGTGTGCTTCCGGGAGACCGACATGAGATCGGTCTCCCACCCCTTCGCCGGGCCTGGTCAGGAGTTGAGTCGGGGAAAAGGCTGCGATGGCCAAACCGATTCTCTACCGGGATACCGGCAACCTCGCGGAATCCGCCGTGAACCAGCTCGAATGGTTGAGCCCGTCGCAGATACGGCACATTTGTTCAGTACTCGGAAATTCCGAGCCGAGCGAAACCCACGACATACTCCCAACCTCGTTTTGGAGAAAAAGATGCAAAGCCGATACATCGCAATCGTGGTCATGGGTCTGTTGCACCGGCTTTTGCGCCAGCCGTGTCTACGGATGCGGCAGGTAATGAGGCGGCCGAGAGCGCACGGCCCTCTAATCCTGGCGGGCCTGGCCCAGCACTGGAGCTGAAAGGCGATTCGAAGAACGGCGCACAGGTTGTTGTGAATTGTGTTCCGTGCTACGGCGACCAGGGCAAAGGGGGAGTGGCGAATCCGGGCTCTTCGGACGGGACTGTTCCGCCCCTGAATCCCATGGATGTGACCAATGGATTTCCAATACCTGTTCAACTCAACCGGCGAGTGGATTGCCTTCCGACAGTGGCAACATGTTTTTGATAAACGTTGCAACTGGATCGGGTGGCTGCCTTGGGGTCATCATGAGGTGGCCACTGAGGAGGGCGATTATTTGGGGACCATCGTCGGTGCGAACCGGTTCTACTATTTTGCAGACAGACCCCATCGCTCGCACCCCGGAGCTCCTTCACGGCTTACCTATCCTCCGTTTCCAGCAAATCCGGCCCTTGTGGCGCGCGTGGTCTTGCCCGTTGGAGCGATAGATGTGCCCAGTCTCGAGAAATCGCGCGACCAAAGCCCTGGGCCAGCCGCCAGAGACGTGGAGGATGACTATCAAACAAGCGGTCGCCGATTGGTTCGCCCAACGGTTGCGGATAGCTGAAGGCAAGCCAAAAGCGATAGACGGAAGATCATACCGAATCAGCATGCCAAAACGTGAATCTGAAGATGACCATGGCAGGGGCGTGGGTCGCTCTTTTGAGGGGTGGGCAGCGCGCATCTATCCGACCAGCCAGGTAGTGACCATTGGCACCCGCTCTCTGCGCACCATACGCTTGGGAATGCTACACGTGGTCGACCGAATTGACGATGAGCTGAAACGCCGTGACACCGGCCGGCATTAAGGGCCGGCGCAAAAAACACGCGCGCCACCCACCTTGATTTGAAAGAGGAATGAATGAGAACCATGCAACTGCTTCAGGGGCTCGAGTTCGACGCGAAAGAGGCGCACGCACAGCCACTCTTCGTGGACAAGGACGGGAGAGTGCTACGCTTTACGCTCCACCCCGGCCAAACGATCAAGGAACACAACACTTCCAACTCACCCTTTTATGTTATCGTGCTGAAGGGGAGCGGAACCTTCGCCGGCGGCGACGGCAAGGAGCAAACTCTGGGCCCGAACTCTTTGCTCATCTTTAATCCGATGGAGAACCATGTGATCCATGCTCTCGGTCAAGAGTTGGTCTTTCTCGGGATTTTGCACGGCGCCCCTGGCAATGAGTCGGACCGGGTGGGCGGGATGCTGGGTTAGAAACGCAAGCAAAGAATCCCACAGAGCTACAGAAAAACGGGTTGGGAAGAACTCCCAGCCCGTTGTCAGTTTTCGCGGGTCACGCATCACCGCAGGCTCAAACCTAATCGCAGGAGCAAGCCCGACAAAGTAACTCCGGTTCCAGTGACCCAGAGAACCACGATAAGCGTGCTGATCAACAGAACGACGGCGCTGATAAATGGCACCCAGATCAAACGCCAGCCGCTCAAGTGGAGTGATGCTCGAAAAGCTATCCACGAGCTAACAAAGCAAAGCACGAGGGCCAGCGCCCTAGCGGTTGGACCGAGCGTTGGAATCAGTCAAGACCAACACGATGGACGTGCACTGTGCGAAGGCCAGCGCCCGAAAGGTAGCCGCCGGCAAGCTTTTTCCGCCCATGGCATACGCGGCCGTCTGACCCACGAAAATGCCGACCAGCCAGCCCAAGCCCCAACCGGCGATTTCCTGAACCAGCCCCGCGGGGCTGTTGACCTGCCCGGACCGTATTCACAATCCAGCCGCCCGCAGCTAGAAAATCGGCAACGCGCCGCACCTGTGCGGCACGCAACTCCGGATCGCCATACGGTCACAACCACCCGAGGCTTTTTCGTTGGGGATGCCCCAAGGCTGCCCGCTTGATCGCCGTGTCGTCAACCACGACAGAGCAGTCATTGCTTTTACGACAAAAAGGACCGAGTCCAAGTGATTCTTTTTGCGGATCGAAGGTGGTATGCTGCATTGGCCTTCGGGAAGGATCGTCTCACCGGAGCCCGTTCAATTCCATTAAGGAGGAATGTGCCATGGCCAACAAAACATCGCTCAAGTTGCGGCCCCTTGCCGACCGCGTCATCGTAGAGCCACTCGAGGAGGAGGAGAAGACGGCGAGCGGGCTCTTCCTGCCCGAGACCGCCAAAGACAAACCGCAGCAAGGTTTGATCGTCGCCGCGGGGCCCGGCCGCTGGGACGAGAAAGGCGAAAAGCGAGTCGAGATGGACGTCTCGGCGCATGATAAGGTTGTCTTCGCCAAGTACTCCGGCACCGAGATTAAGCTTGACGACAAAAAGTATCTGATCATGAGCGAGAAGGATATTCTCGCGGTTCTTGAGAACTAATCCATTTTGGAATCACCCGAAACGAGGAGGAATACAGCATGGCAAAGCAACTTGCGTTTGCCGAAGAGGCTCGGCGACACTTGAAAATCGGCGTCGATACGGTCGCGGATGCCGTGAAGACGACGCTTGGCCCCAAAGGGCGCAACGTGGCGCTCGACAAGAAATACGGTGCGCCGACCATCACCCATGATGGCGTCACCGTGGCGAAGGAGCTCGAACTGGAGAATCCGTACGATAACATGGGCGCGCAGCTCTTGAAGGAAGCCGCCACCAAGACGAACGATGTCGCGGGCGATGGGACGACCACCGCGACGGTGCTCGCGCAAAGCATGGTGACCGAGGGCCTGAAGAACGTCGCCGCGGGTGCGAACGCGATGCTCTTGAAACGCGGGATCGAAGGCGGCACCGCCTGCCTCGTCGAAGAGATCAAGAAAATGGCCAAGCAGGTTAAGGGCAAAGAAGACATCGCCCACATCGCCGCGAATTCCGCCGCTGACCCCGAGATCGGCAACCTGCTCGCCGACGTGATGGACAAGGTCGGCAAGGATGGCGTGATCACCGTGGAAGAGAGCAAGACCGGCCTCGCGTTCGAGACGGAGTACGTCGAGGGCATGCAGATCGACCGCGGCTACATCTCGCCCTATTTCGTGACCAATCCCGAGCGAATGGAAGCGGTCCTCGAGGATGCCTACCTCCTCCTCACGGACAGGAAAATCTCTGCCCACACCGATATCGTTCCCCTGCTCGAGAAGCTGCTGCAGCTCGGCAAGCGCGAACTCGTCATCGTCGCCGAAGATGTGGACGGTGAGGCGCTGGCCACTCTTGTACTGAACAAACTGCGTGGCACGTTGAGCGTGGTCGCGATCAAAGCCCCCGGGTTTGGCGATCGCCGCAAGGAAATGCTGCGCGATTTGGCGATCCTCACCGGAGGTCAGGTCATCACCGAAGAACTGGGCCGCAAGCTGGAGACGGCGCAGATTGCCGATCTCGGCCAGTGCCGCAAGGTGATCGCGACCAAAGACGACACGACGTTTATCGAAGGCAAGGGCTCGGACAAGGAGATCAAAGGCCGCATCCACGAAATCAAGGCGCAGATCGACAAGACCACGTCCGATTATGACAAAGAGAAATTGCAGGAGCGACTCGCGAAACTCGCCGGGGGTGTGGCGGTGATCCGCGTCGGCGCGGCGACCGAGACCGAACTAAAAGAGAAAAAGCATCGCGTCGAAGATGCGCTGAGCGCGACGCGTGCGGCGGTGGAAGAGGGCGTTGTCCCCGGCGGCGCGGTGGTGTTCCTCAATGTGATTCCTGCGCTGGACAGGGTTGGCGGCACTGGCGACTTTGCGACGGGCGTGCAGATTCTCCGGCGTGCGCTGGAAGAACCGCTGCGCCAGCTCGCCGAGAACGCCGGGCAGGACGGCGCGGTGGTCGTTGGAGACGTGCGCCGCCTGCAGAGAGAGCAGAGCAACCCCAATATCGGCTTTGAGGTCATGTCGGAAGAATACGGCGACATGCTGGAGAAAGGGATCATCGACCCCGCCAAAGTCGTGCGCAGCGCGCTCGAGAACGCCGCGTCAATCGCGGCGATGATCCTGACGACGGAAGCGTTGATCACGGACATCCCGGAGAAGGGGAACCCGGCTCCTATGCCGCAGATGCCGGATTACTAGACAGATTGGTCAGTCCTCATGGCCCAGACAAAACCTTGCGCTGGGTCCTCGAGGCGCGCGGTTCGTGGGGCGCAACCTTCGCAAGGCTGTCTGTTGCTCTCGATAGCGAGTGCCCGAAATGGGAATATGAGAGAGCTTCTGGTCAATATCGCTGAATCAGATTTGACTTCCTGAGGGGCCCGATGACTGATCATGCGAGTGACAGTCGAGCCAATGACCAGTGGGGTCTAGGTGCGGGTCGTATTGACGTCATGACTGACCGTCAACTCGAGAAGAATAAAAAGTTGAGATCAAAGAAAGACCGCCAGATTACTCATGTCCGAGTGATTTCGCGGTCTTTTTCATTCAAAGGTAGCGGGGCTAGGGCTCGAACCTAGCACGATCGGGTTACAAGCCCACAACGGGCAACGCATATCTTGGGCTCTTGGGGGTGCCTCTCAGCGCAACCTAATGGTCGTGGGTAGTCGCGCACCCAACCGGTTAGAATTCAATATGCACATTATGAAGCCCAGTTGCCGAAAGGCAAGGATTCTTTTTCCGTGGATCTTGATTAGGGCGATACAGACGAGCTGCGGATGCGGCACCGACCAATTCGGCCAGGCGCCAGCAAGGGGGTCTTGCGGATGCTTCTCTGTCAGACTCGCTCTTGGGTTAGTTTTCCTATCTACTCCTGCTGCGGGGAGAGCTGCAACAAAAGACCTTGAAAACGATCTCACCTTCAGAATACGACAACGCGTGCGCGTGCTTTACGACAAAAACCAACGAATCCAAATGATTCCTTTTTCGGTCAAAGAGCTGTATTTTGAATGTAGATAGTTAACGGGAGATCAACTGCTCCCAAAAGAAGGGCGGCCAACACCTTGTGGTGGTGACGGGAGATGGCCGCGTAAGGGGCCAGGGAGGAAGCATGCACAACCCCTTTGACTCTGCTCCGCCTGTACCAACGGTGGAACTCAAGATCAGGCCGTCGCAGATAGCCCTCGCGGGACTCACACTGCTGGGGGTGTTCGGCGCCGTGCTGCTCGTTCTGCGTTTGATAGATGTTCTGATTCTGGTGCTGGTGGCCTTGGTGGTGGTCGCCACGCTCCGGCCGATCGTGTTTGCTTTGCAGCGCCGGGGAATACCCAAAGCCCCCGCCCTGCTGATTATCTACTTGGGCATCTTGGGCGTGCTCGCCGGGCTGTTCGTGCTGGTGATCCCGGCGCTGATCGACCAGGGCGGGGCACTCATCCGCGGCCTGCCACAGATGTACGCCAGCCTCGTTGCCTCGCTGGAGAACAACCCCAACGAGGCGATTCGCACCCTGCCACAGCAGCTGCCGACCGAGGCCCAGTTAGCCATTCAGTTGCAGGCAGCAAGTGGAGTGGTTCTGAGCGGGGCGCTGGGCATCGGGATGGGCGCGCTCTCATTGCTGGCCCAAGTACTCAGCGTCGTCGTCCTAAGTGTTTACCTGACCCTCGACCAGTCGCGGTTGGAGCGATTCTGGCTGTCGCTGGCCCCCGCCGCCCGGCGTCCGGAACTGCTGGCCATCTGGCGTGAGATCGAGAGCCGCCTGGGCGGCTATGTGCGCGGCGAACTCCTCCTGATGACGTCGATCGGGGTGCTGTCCAGCCTGGGTTACCTGGTGATTGGCCTGCCCTATCCCCTGGCGCTCGGAGCGTTGGCGGGGCTGGTCGAGTTTGTGCCGATGGTCGGTCCGACCCTTGGCGCGATTCCGGCCGTCCTCGTTGCTCTGTCAATCTCCCCGCACGCGACCTTACTGGTCGTGGTATATACGGTCGTGATTCAGATGAGCGAGAACCATATTCTGGTGCCGCGGTTGATGGGGCGCTCGGTCGGCGTGAGCCCGATCACGGTCATCCTGGCCGTCTTCGCATTTACCAGCCTGCTCGGAATCGCCGGGGCATTTCTGGCCATCCCCCTGGCAGCGATCGTCCAGGTCCTGATGGATCATCTGATCGTGCACGCGGGCGTTGGCGGCGCCGAAGAGCCCGACGAAGGCTCGGCAAACATCATGTCGACGATGCGCGCGAGAATTCGACGATTACGCGCCGAAGGGTCGCAGCGGTTGCGAACCGGACATGGCCGCATTAGCCTTTCCAAGGGGGACCGCGACGATGTGGACGCTCAGGTGGACCACTTGTTGAGCAAAGCCAACCAGACCCTCACCGAGGCCGCACAGACGGCGGGCACGGACACGGCCGAGGCGCACACGGCGCTGCTGGCCAAGGTAGACCAGGCCATCAATCAAGCCGGCGAGATGGTCGAGGAGGCCAAAGCCGAAGCGGCGACACAGCGTGAAAACGAAAAGGCGCCAGGACAACCGGCATGAATCTGAAACTTGCCTGGAGCATGCTGGCCGATACCTCTTCCAAATGGAATGAGCATAAAGCGATTCGCCTGGGAGCAGCGCTGGCCTATTTCGGGATCTTTGCCATTGCCCCGGTGCTGATTATGGCCATTGCCATCGCCGGGCTGGTCTATGGACGGGCGGCGACCGAAGGCAACATTGTCCGCTCGATCAGTGGGGTGGTCGGGAGCAGCACAGCACAATTCACTCAGGAGTTGGTCGCGAGCGTCAGTCACCCGGGCGCAGGGGTGATCGCCGTCGTGGTGGGCGTTGCCGGCATCATTCTGGGTGCGGCCGGTTTTTTCTTCCAACTCAGAGACGCGCTCAACTCGGTGTGGGAAGTCGCTCCAAAACCGGGCTACCGTCTTGTGGATCTGATTCGGGACAACACCTTGTCCTTCGCCATGGCTCTCGGACTCGGGGTTCTTTTGCTGGCATCGCTGCTGCTCACGGCTGGTGTGAGCGCGGTCGGCTCGCTTCTGGGCAGCGCCGTACCGGGCGGAGAGACGGTCTGGCAGCTGGCCGACTTCGGCCTGTCGTTTGGCCTGGTCACCCTGCTGTTTGCCTGCATCTTCAAGTTCTTGCCAGACGTCCGGATCCCCTGGAGCGATGTGTGGCCTGGAGCGACTTTGACAGCACTGCTCTTTATCGTGGCCCAGGTGGTGCTTAGCGTGATCATTCGCCTGACAAATCCCGGCCTGGCGTTCGGCGCGGCGGGAGCCCTGGTTGTGATCCTGGTGTGGATCAACCTGGCCTCGCTGATCTTGCTATTCGGGGCGGAGTTCACCTGCGTCTACTCGAGGCGATTCGGCTCGCGTGCTCAACCCAAGACGTATGCCGAGGCGCTCACGCCCGAAGCGCGAGCGGCCCAAGGAATGCCGGCGAAAGGACCGACCACAGCGATAGCCCGGGACAATGCAGGCGTTGGAGCTTGAGCCGGCTGTGTGACTGACAATTGAGGTTGTCGAGCGTGAGAGCGCACAGCTCGGAGGTGCGAAGCCCACCGTCGAGCAGCGTGAGAAAGATTCCGCGATCGTGCTTGGCAGTCGGCAGTGCCCCTCAAGTCTGGTTCCAGCGGCTCAAATGAAATGGACCTCCAGAGGCCCAAGGTCTTCCCGACTCTGGATGAGCAGGACCATCCGACTCGCTGTTCTGAATGCCAGGCTCGTACAAAATCGGCCAGTGCTGCTATGATGTCCTTGTCTACACAATGGAGGTTGTGACCAATGCACGTTGTTGGAAGATCGCGTGGTGACCATTAGTCGAGCCCAGGGGACGCTCACCTTCCCGGCCAATTTGATGCTCGTGGCCGCGGCCAATCCCTGTCCACAGGGATTGGCGCAATGGACTCGGTTCCCTCCAGGAAATAGTGACCCGGCACAAGCCCCTCGATTTCGAACCAGCCCTCATCCACGTTCAGTTTGATCTGATCCACGACCAACTTCAGGATCGTCTGCTTTACCTCGAAAAGCGGCTCCGGAGTAAGCTCCTGCTCCTTCAGCAACTGCGATTGGGCGAGGATCTTTTCTTTGTTCAGTTCCAGCTCCTCTTGGGACATGACCCGGTTCTTCAGTGCTCCGAGTTCAAGCTTGATCTTCTCTCGACGTTCTTTTAGCTCCTGCCGCTTGGTCGCGAACTCTTGCTCATTGAAAGCCTTGGCTCTGTAGGCTCGATACAGGTCCCCATCCTCCGCGTCCAAGTCCGCAAGCTGTCCTTCCAGCAACTGAATCTGGGCCAGGATCTCCGCATTGGGTCCACTCTGGTAACCGTGCTCGAGTGCCTCAATGAGAAGCTCGGGATGGAGAAGCGCATTCGAGACCGCCTTCCAGACGGCAGTGTCCAGCCGCGTGCAGGAGATCTGGCTCTCCGTACAACTCACATCCCGGAAGACTCCATGTAACCCATTCGAACCGTTGCAACGATAAGAGCGGAGCAGATATTCTTTGCCTCCCTTGCGACGCTTCTTCATTTTCCCGACATAGGAGTAACCGCATCCTGCACATTTGACAAGGCCGGTCAGGAGATAGGGGGCGCTGGCATGGCGCCTCGACATGATGGCGTTTCGGTCAAGGACGCGGTTGGCCTTCTCCCAGAGCTCGGGGGAGACGATGGGAGGAACTGGGACAGCAATCCACTCGTCGCGGGGTCGCTCCACTTTCCGCGTCGTGAACTTGGTCTCTCGACCGGGCCTTTGTCGAACTGCCGGCTCCTTCATGTACGTGTAGCGATGCGCGTAGAACTCGCCCTTGTACAGAGGATTCCGCAACATCAGAAGCAGCGTGCGAGTATTCCAGCGGGGAGACTGCTTAGGCGGCCGGCCGTAGTCATCGAGCCAGACTGCGAGCTGGCGCAATGACGCCCCCTCGATCGCGATCTTGCGGTAGATCATTTCGACGACCTTAGCTTCCTCCGAGCAAAGAGCGTAATGGGTGTCCTTCCTGGCGTCTGCGGAGGCTTTTCCGTTCCCGTCCACGATAGAATACCCGAAGGCCGGGGTGCGTGCGGTGACGCGGCCATCTCTCGCCTTGTAGAGGTTGCCTTCCTTCATGCGTTGGAGAGACTGCTCCATACCATCTTGCGCGATGGCACCCATCACGGCCCGTTCGACTCGGGAGTTGTAATCTTTCCAGAAGACAACTGTGAGTCCCCACTCCTTCATCTCATCGAGAAGAAAGCCCTGGTGCCAGTCGGCATGGCGGGAGAGGCGGTCCAGGGACTCGATCACGATGTGGTCCGCCGTCAGCCCCAGCAGCGCGCACCCGTGCGCGAACTTCAATCTCTCCGCCTCTTCGAACGACCGCGCCTTCAACTCCCCCAAACCCCGCGTGAAGTGGTCCCCCGATATCGGCAGCCCCACCGCGCACAGCATCGAGTCCCCGTCGTAGAACGCCACGTTCGTCGACTGCCCCCCGATGTCCACCACCGCCACGCCCCCCGCCTCCCGCACCGCCGTCTGCCACAGGGTGCGGTCCGCAGGCTCGTACCCGCCCCCCGGCAGGGCCATTTGGCCACTGTGGTGCCGGAGCTCGGTCGCGCGCTGAATCAACAGCACGTGGA
>JAMDCU010000080.1:0-924 GCA_023489485.1 Chloroflexota bacterium | reverse complement strand
GGCCTCGTGACAGTTCTCGATCTGGCGGGGAAGGCCCGAGCGGCCTTCTTCGACCTGACCGTTGGACGAAACCCGGAGATACCCGTAGGAAAGAGTCCCGTTGGGGTCACCGATGGCGCCGTTATGTGCCAGTTTATCGAACGCTTCTCGAAACAGGGTAAGGTCAGCCATGAGTCTCCTTTGATACCTACATCTTATGACAAGTAACTCTACAATAGTCGGATAGAGTTGCGGAAATCCGACCGGAGCCGACGGTTATTCTCTTACTTTACATAAATACAACACTATTCTACACCATCTCGCTCTTGTTGTCAAGGGGTTGGCTTGGGGCGAGCGCGAGCGGAATCTCGATGGCCCGCGCCCGCCCGGCGGGCTACGAACCTACTGCCTCAGCTTCGTTCATTTTTTCTGGTTGGGGCTCATCCGAAACCTCTTTCACACACGACTCATTATTCAAGCTCTGTACGAGCAGGAGGACAGCCGAAATGAGCCGCTCCCTCTCAGAGGGGGTTAGTTGTTCGGTGCAGGACATGTTCGTAGTGTTTGTCTCCTGGTTATGGGTATTATTCCTGTGGGTTATCGGGTAGTTCGTCTATCTGCAAGGGTGGCAAGACTCTCCGTTCTAAAGCGGCAGAGCCGCCCACATCAGACGGCTAGCGGGAGCAGAATGCCGGCCACGGGTGGTTCCGTTGTCGCGGGCAGATCAGTTAGGACGCCTGGTCGCAGGCTTTTCTGTATTTCATCCTGGCAATTCTTGCCCCATCTGAACGGATGCGCGCCTGCGTCAAGTTCACAATTGAAGGATTCGGTAGATGTAACCGCTTCATCTGTGCTTCCCCCTAGTTCAACTTTGAACTCGGTGCCAATCGCTCTTTTTCCGCCCTCCTCGGTCCGAGATTCGGCCGTTGATGTCGCTTCAGAACC
>JAMDCU010000036.1 GCA_023489485.1 Chloroflexota bacterium | reverse complement strand
GCCGTCCCCATGCTGGCGGCTTCGCTCAAACCGTAGGTCTCGATCGCCGGAACGCCGAACTTGTCTTCGAAGGCATACAGATCGCCAGCGGGCAGGGGAGCCGCGCCGGTCCGTACAAACCGCAGCGTTCCGGGCAGGAAAGCCGGCTTCGGAGTGGTCAGTAAGATCGCTACAATGGTCGGTACGATGCTGGCCCAGGTGACATGATAGTCTTCCACCCAGGACCAAAAGTGGCTGCGACTGAACTTGCGCGCGATCACCACGGTGCTCCCGGTCATGATCGAAGCAGAGAGGCTGACCACCGGGCCGTTCACGTGAAAGAGCGGCAGGGGCGTCAAGCCGACGTCGCCGGGCGCAAGCCGGTGGCTGATGCGGACATGGTCCGCCGTCCAGGCGATCTGCTGCGCGTCCAGGATTACGCCTTTGGGCTTGCCGGTGGTGCCCGAGGTCATGAGACACACATAGCCGTTGACAGGGTCCAACGGCGCGCCGGAAGCCTGCGGAGCGCGGTCGATCAGTTTCTCGGACTCGGCTCGCGTCAAGACGCGGGCACGGGCTAGGGGGAATTTCCGCGCCTGGTCCTGCCGTTCCAGGAAGAGCACATCCGGCTTGTACATCGAGACCGCCCTGGCCCGTTCTTCGTCCCCGGCATCGGGGGCCAGGGGGAAGAGCAAATGCCCTCCGGTCAGAGCTGTGAGCCAGATAAGTGCATCCGGAATCCCCCCGGGTAAGAGGGCCATGATATTGCGCGGTGAAGGACCAAGCCAGCGTCGCATCTCCTGTACGGCTTGAAAGGCGTGACGATAGGTGATACGGCGACCGGTTTCGGCCTCGACGATGCTAGTCCGATCGGGAGCCCGGTCCGCCCAGTAAGCGAATCGGTGGTAGAGATCATTCATTGGTTCGTCCTCTCGTCTCTGCACCCCACAGGGCTACCGCGCCTATTCCGACGAAGGCGACGACAGCCACAAAGACATAGGCGCCCCAGACGTGGCTGCTGGCGAGGATAAAGGCCATGATGAACGGCGCCATCACCCCGCCGAAAAAGCGCCCCACGCCCTCAAAGAGGCCGACCCCCGTCTCGCGGATGCGTGTCGGATACTGCTCCGCGCCATAGATCTTGACGACGGGATCGACGCCGATGCCAAAGAACGCCAGGACGACCCCGCAGAGGAGCGAAAGGAGCGGATCATTCAGTAGACCAAAGACCACCGCGGCGGCCGCGGCGGCGGCGGTGAACACGAACAACGTCGGCTTGCGCCCAAACCGCTCGGACATAAAGCCCGCGAGGTACTTGCCGGGAATCGAAGCCGTGACGATGATCGCGGTCATGAGAAAGGCGGTTGCACTGCCATAGCCCTTTTGGATCAAGACGGTGGGCGTATAGGTCTGGATCGCATAGAAGATAAAGAGGATGCAGGAGAAGGCGATCCACATCATCGCCGACCGCGTGAGAAAAGACCCGTGGACGATCTGTGCGTAACGGTCGCGCCATCCACTGTGTTTTTCGTTCGTTTCGCCGTCCGTGCTTCCGCCGCCGTCGGGCATCGCCTCCACCGGTTCGGGCAGATGTGCGCCCGCTCGGCGCTCGATGGCCTGCTCGATCCCGCTCACGACGCTATCCGCCTCGCGGAGACGGCCATTGACCGCGAGCCAACGCGGCGACTCGGGCATCCACTTGAGCACAATGGGAACGTAGAGGAGGGGGATACCGCCGATCAGGAAAAGCACGCGCCAGCCCAGATTCAACGGCAGGCTCGGGACGAGGACAAAGGCCAGCAGCGGCGCCAAAAAGTAGCCGACGGAGAGGAAGGAATCCAATATCCCCGTCATCGCTCCCCGGAAATTATGGGGCATGAGTTCCGCCGCCATCGCATACGGAATGGGGAAGATGGCCCCCATCCCAAAGCCGGCCACAAAGCGGAGCAGCACGACGATGGTGGGATTGGGCGCGAACGCGCACAGGAGTGAAAACGTCGCGTACCAGATCGTGCCGATGACGAGCATCGTCTTGCGCCCGACCCGGTCCGCGAGCGAGCCCGCGGGGATGACCGAGATCACGATGCCGAGCGTCGAGGCGATCGCGAGCGTCCCCACGCCAAAAGCATCCAATCCGAATTGCTTCTGCAACGACGGCAGGGCGCTGCTGATGACGCCAATGTCGTAGGACTCGACCAGCCAGGCGATGCCGGCCAGGAACATGCTCAGCCAGATCTCCCGGCTCATCGGGAGCCGGTCGATGCGAGCCGCGATCCTGCGCGCTTGAGTATTCACTTGGGATTTGGGCGGTTGACCCGTCCTTGGAATTGCAATCAACGGACACCTCTTGCTTGGTTGCTGTGATTCACTGTATTATCTTTAACGCCGTTCTCGCGGCGGCTAGTACGCGATCAGCTCTCAACTATCTCTCAGCTACCTCTCAGCTACCTCTCAACTGACTGGATGTAAGGCGCCAACGAAGGAGCTTGGGTCCCCTTTTTCAGAGGAACCCGATGCTCTTCCATCTCCGTATTCCGGTTTGCGTCATTCCCCCTCCTTGCGATATAATGAGAACTCGCGTAATCTGAAAACGCCACCAATCTTCTGGAACTGGGAAAGCATTCATGAACCTCATCTTGCAAATCGTGGAATTCATACTGCACGTCGACGTGTACTTGAACGAGATGATTGTCCTCTACGGCGCCTGGACCCTGGCGGTGTTGTTCTTTGTCATCTTCATGGAGACCGGCTTTGTGGTGACCCCATTCCTGCCGGGCGATTCGCTCATCTTCGCAGCCGCCACCTTCGCGGCGCGCGGCGCGCTCAATCCCTGGGCGATCTTCATCCTCATGTCGATGGCGGCCGTCGCCGGGGATACGGCCAACTACTGGATCGGTCACCGCGTGGGCGCGCAAGCCTACACCGGCGAGGTCCGCTGGATCAAGAAGGAATACATGGAGCGGACGCACGCCTTTTTTGAAAAGCACGGCGGCAAAGCCATCTTTCTGGCGCGTTTCGTTCCCATTGTGCGGACCTTCGCACCGTTCGTCGCCGGGGTCGGCCGGATGCCTTATGGGTTCTTTATCCGCTGGAACGTCATCGGCGGCGTCTCCTGGGTGGCGACCTTTACCCTCCTGGGTTACTTTTTCGGCAACATCCCCTTTGTTCAAAAGAACTTTGAACTCGTCATCGTCGCGATCATCCTCATCTCGGTCGTCCCGATCGGCGTGGAGGGACTGAAAGCTCGGAGGCAGGCCAGCCTGACCAGGGACTAGCGCCTGCGCACTCGCCTCAACAGGGTTGCTCATCCCGCCGCCCGGCGTCCTCTCATCACTTTTTCTCCTCGAGCCCCATCCTATTTTCATAACAATGTCGGTGCCCATAGTGAACGGCACCGACATTGGAATCTTCACCAGCTAATCTTGTGTGATTCTAGCCTAAGAACCTGTTTTTCCGTCGCATCGCAGGAAAGCATTAGAATTCTCTAAAGATGGCAGAGCCGGAAGCTGGAAAATCCCCGGGTTATTGTCAGTTTAGCCCCTTGCGCGGGGAGATGTAGACAGAATCGTTGGACATATTCCGTGCCCTGGCGCATCCGTGGAGTCGACCGCACACCCTCGAACCAATCGTCCGCGCCCGTAAACCCGCCCCCCGTGGAATTTGACAAAAGGAATGCCGCGCGGTAGTATATGCTATGCATATACCAATGACGCGTACCGCGGGACTCGCGTTCGGCGACGAAGGCGGGTTGAGGCAAGCGCCTGAAAAACTCTTGCTCTGACATCTCCGTCAGAGCCAGGAGTTTTTGTTACCGATGAACGGGGTTACAAATCCGCACGGGAGCTATCATGGCAGAATCACCCATCCCCAGCTTTGACAAATTGTCATTTGAAGAGGCCGTCCGGATCCTGAAAGGCTGGGGATTTCAAGTCGAGCCGGGTCCCCGGCCCGAGGAGGTTTCCCTAATCACCAAAGTCGAAGACCATTGCACTTTTTCAGTGCACCCGGCCGAAATGCTCACGTCGGTCGTCGCCGCCGCCCTGCGCGTCCGATGGCAGAACGGGATTCTGTTCGGCTCCATCTGGTGGGCCGGGGTGGGCGTCGACAGGGAGAATGTGTCGCGTGGGTCTTGGGATCACGCGCGTTTGCACTAGCGACCTGGTTCAGTCGCCCGAAAGGGCACGGACGGCCAGCAGCGAGGAATCGCGGATATGAAGCGGGTTTTTATCGTTTCCAAGCACGAAATGTTTGGGAAGGGCATCGCCAAGCCAGGGCTCAAAGATAAAGGCGCGGACACTTTTGCGATTCTCCGCGCCTGTGCCGCGCCTTGGCGAATTTGTCAGGTCGTGCAGCTAAGGTTGCCCGATGAGATGCACGGCCGCCGCTTCAATGTGGGCAACCACTTCAGCACCGGGCGCGAGCTTTAGGTCCAAATAGGTCCGCTTGGTGACAAAAGCCGTGAGCGGGAAACCACAGTCCAATTTGACCTTGAGCATCGGTCCTAGCGGCTCACCGCCGACGACGCGTCCCGGGAACTGATTCGCCCCCGCCGAGTCCTTTGCCGGAGGCCGGTTCAGCGCCACATCCTCCGGGCGGATGCACACCAGCACACTCGGACTGCGGACCGCGCCATGATCCACCGCCTCGATTCTGCGCTCCGGGGTCACCTGGACGGTCGCAACCCCATCGTGGGTGCACAGTACGCGACCCGCGATAATGGTCTCGACGCCCACAAAGCGGGCGACGAATTCGTCGACGGGCGCGCCAAAGACCTCGGACGGAGTACCCTCTTGCAGTAACACCCCATCGCGGATGACCGCCAACCGGTCGGCCAGGACCAATGCCTCGGTCTGGTCGTGAGTGACGTAGATGGCGGGGACGCCGAGTTCGCGCAAAAGTGTCCTCAGCTCTTCGCGCAAGCTGTCGCGCGTGCGCGCGTCCAGCGCCGAGAGCGGTTCGTCGAAGAGGAAAAAGGCCGGCTCCATCGCCAACGCCCGCGCGAGCGCCACGCGCTGTTTCTCGCCCCCGCTCAAGTTGGACGGATGGCGTTCGGCAATCTGCTCCAGTCCCAGTCGAGCGAGCAAATCCTGGACCTGGGAATGCTCCGTAGGACGCGGTCTGCTTCTCCGGAACTGCAATCCGAACTTGACGTTCTGGGCCACGGTGAGGTGCGGAAAGAGGGCGTAATCCTGAAACATAAAGCCGACCCGCCGCGCCTCCGGGGCCGCGCGGGTGACGTCACGTCCCTCGATCAGGATTCGTCCGTGGTCGGGCCAGTAGAACCCGGCGATCGTCTCCAGAAGAACCGACTTGCCGGCACCGCTGGGCCCCAGAATTCCATAGACTTGGCCCGGAGCGAGCGAGAACGAAATGTCCTGCAACGCAAACGTGCCAATCCGGAGCGAGACGCGTTCGACGGTAAGCGTGGAATCACTCACATGCGCCGCCCTCCTGGAGTGACCCGACCATACGAGAGGTGGCGGAGGATGATGAAAACGGCCAGGGAGGCCGTCAAGAACAGGACTGCCATCGCGGAGGACTCGTCGAGGCCGGACTGTAAAAAGAGGTCATAGATCTTGACCGGTGCCGTCATCGGATAGTAGGTCAGGATAATGACGGCGCCGAACTCGCTGATGGAGCGCGCGTACGTCAACATCAGACCGGTCACGATTCCTCGCCAGGCCAGAGGCAACGTCACGCGCCCGAACACGGACCAAGGCCCTGCGCCCAACGTGCGGGCCACGCGCTCGAGACGCGCATCCACCGATTCGAAACCGACGCGGGCCGCATTCACGGTATAAGTCACGCTGACAAAGAGCATCGCGATGACGATGCCGCCCCAGGTCCCCCAGAACTGGAACCCCGTGACAGCGTTCACAGGACCGCCGATGATGCCGGTGCGCCCAAAGACGAACAACAAGGCAATGCCGACCACGGTGTGAGGAATGGCCAGGGGCAGGTCCACGACGGCTTCGACGACCCCCTTTCCTGGAAAGGTCGTGCGCGCCAAGAGATAGGCCAGCGGAACGCCGAGCGCACCGGCCAGCAGGGCGGTCAGAAAGGCTGCCTCCAGGCTGAGCCAGATCGCGGACTGGACATCCTCGATGGCGGCGATTTGCATCAGGGTCGCCGGGGTTTGCGTCGCGTACATCCGGAGCAGGGGTACCAGGATGAACGCGAGCAGCAAACCCCCGACGACTGAGAAGACAAAGACGAGCCCGCGGGACTGACCGAGGGTTTGCGTCCGCATCCTAGGGGCTCGGCCAGGCCGTGATGAGCTTACTCAGGTCGGGCGGGGCCTTGCTGACGTCGTTGACATACGCGGGCGCCACCGACCCAAACCCATTCTTGGTCATGACCGCTTGGCCGTCGCTGCCGAGGAGGAACTGCAGATACTTGATCGCCCAATCGGAGTGGGCAGCATTATTGGGAATCGTTACGGCATAGACGATGGGTGAACCGGTCAAGGTGCCGTTGGCCGTCTGCGCTTTGGCTTGGGCATATGAGGAGGAGTACTTGGCATCGCTCAAGTTGATCTGGGGCGGCAGGTCCAGGTACTTGAAATTGTGCTGGCGTGCATCTGAGAGATAAATGGCAAGGTAGTCGATCTGGCCCGACTGGAGCGCCGCGATCAACTCTGTTTCCGTGTCGCGCATGTTCGTCTTGGGAGCGTTCGCCAGGATAGCGTTGGCCAGACCAGGCTGGTTATAGTACTTTTCGGCGAGGTCGAGCATCTGCACGGTCTGGTAGCCCGATGGATCGGTGTCCGGATTCGAGCGCCCGATTTGGACGCCCGGGCGCGCCAGGACCTGATACCAGTTCTGGGGAGTGATCTCGCCGGCGAACTTGCTCTTGTCGGTGTACACGAGCGTGATGGCGTTCGTCGCAAAACCCGCATACCAGTTGGTGTAGGCGGTCTTACCGTTCTTTCCAAAGAGGTAGCTCGGAATGACATTATAGTCGGCGACGGCTACCACATCCGCAATTTGGTGCAGGTCGGTCACCTGCTTGACCATCTTGACGCTGCCTCCGAACTGCGGCTGAACGGTGACATTCGGGTACTGCTTGGTAAATTCCGCATCCAGTTGTTTAAAGGGGTTGGCCAGTGTTCCGGCGCCAAAAAGGGTCAGCGTGACCTTGGGTGCCGCGGTCGCGGATGAACCTCCCGCGGGGGCGGAGGTAGGAATGGCTGCCGAGGTTGCCGATGTTGTTGCCGAGGTCGGCGATGTGGCGGCAGCGGTTGGCGGGGCGGGCGTCGGGGTCGCGGCGCAGGCGCTTGCCACCAGCGCGAAAAGGGCGACGACGAGAGGAAAAGTCAGTCTTGTCATGCGTGATCCTCCAAGCTGGGATGAGTGGAAGCCAAGGGGCTTTGGCCGGATGCTCAATAGCCGTGCATAAGAGATCTGTCCCGCCTCGGTCGCCTGGCGAAGCAAAACGACAGAGAAGCCACCTCCTTTCGGGAAAAACCAGGGTCGCCTGACCGGGGGCTTGTTGCATGCCGCCACGCGCGGGGACGGAACCATGGTAGAGGCGGAGGGAAAATTCCGTGCCGGGCGATGAACCATGCAACTGTATATGCAATGCATATTCTATTCGCGCTCTGCCCATTTGTCAATGCGCGTTCCGAGGCGGGTGTAGTTCAGTTTCGGGGCGAATCGACACAGACGAGCGTCAATGCGAGGAGCCGCGAAGCGGCGGCGTCCTGTGAAGTGCCATCCCGCAGACCCCGCGGGATCGATGATCCCGCAGACCCCGCGGGAGCATAGCGGGGCGGGCGCAAACTCGGCCTCGGGTGAGATTGCTTCGCTCCCTACGGTCGCTCGCAATGACGAGTTGCCCCCGATCTGAACCGCACTCTCCGAGGCGGGGCGCCCATCCAGGCTCCGCGTCGGCGCGCCTCACGGGGTGAGCAGCGGGAATTCACGCGGCCGGGATTTCAATTTCCGCCGGAAGAGCTTACGTAAACCCACAGCCCCCAGGGCATTTGACAAATCAGCCGCGGCGGGATACTATGTGCATAACATATACTATTCGTCCGCGCGAGGGTCAATTATGAACCCTTCTTATGCCTTGCTCGGCCTGCTCTTCAACGGCGAGCGACACGGCTACGACCTCAAGCAAACGGTGGACCGTGAGTTTGCTCCGTTTTGGCGCATTGACTTTGCTCAACTATATCGTTCCTTCGCGAGAATGAAGCAGAAAGGCTGGATTCAGCCGCGGGTCGAGCCCAGTTCCGGCGGTCCCGACCGGAAGATGTACCGATTGACGCCGAGCGGCCGTAAGGCGTTCAAAGCCTGGCTCCAGGTGCCCGCGGCGGGGCGAGACGAGTTCTTTGTTAAATTGCGCCTTGCCAACGCCGCAGGCATCGCCATCGACAGCGTCGTCGCCACCGAGCGCGCATCTCTGGAGAGCGAACATGCAGAACGCTTGCGGACACTGCACGCGGCGCGCGACGCCGGAGATGCCGGGCGGATTGTTCTGGCGGATGCCGCCTTCCGGGAGACCGAAGCCGCCCTCACGGCTCTTCATCTCTGGACGAATACGACGCCCACCCCAAGGGGGACGCCCAAGTCCGGAAGGGCGCCGGCAAGCGTTGTCATCACCGGCAGCGACGACCCGCTGCTCAGCTTTCTGGCGCAGCTCAGCGGCTCTACGGCGACTGCGGTCGGCAGCCTGACCGGCCTGCTCATTCTCGCCCGGCATGAGGCGGACATTGCCGGCGTGCACCTCCTCGATCTGGAAACCGGCGAATACAATGCCCCCTTCGTCAAGCACCTCATGCCGGAAGATTCGTCCGTGTTGGTCAATCTCGCTTTCCGAACAAACGGTTTGATGATCGCCCACGGCAACCCTAAACGGATACGCAGTGTGCGCGACCTGGCGCGTCCGGATATTCGTTTCATCAATCGTCAACGCGGCGCGGGCACGCGCCTTCTCCTTTTTTCCAAGCTGTGTGCGGCGCATGTCGATCCGCATGCCCTCCCCGATTGGGAACGCGAGGTTTCCACGCATGAGGCCGTCGCCGCCGCGGTGGCCACCGGACATGCCGATGCTGGCCCGGGGTTGGAGGCGGTCGCCGCCGAATGGGACCTCGATTTCATTCAGTTGGGTGAGGAACGCTACGATTTGGCGATGCTGCAAGAGACGTTTGACTCGGGGCGCTTGCAGCCCTTGCTGGAGGCCCTGCAGGGCGCCCCGTTTCGCAGCAAGGGCGCCGAGTTGCGGGGGTATGACCTCAAGCGCAGCGGGAGCGTGGTTGCCCGTATCAAACAATAGGGAGAGGCATGAAGATAGCGCGGGTTACGGATTGGATCCAATTGTGGCGGGAGTTGGTCGAGGCGCAGTCGCCCGAGCCCGAACGCAAGGGCAAGCCGAAAGGGCCGCACATGGCGGCCCAGCGGCGCTGGGCGAAACCGGATTGCACTCTGGATTTTATCGTGTCGCAACTCAAGGCCGCCCCCGACGCCACCGTACTCGACATCGGCGCCGGAACAGGGAGGTGGGCCGTTCTCTTGTCGCCGCACGCCCGTCACATCACGGCGGTCGATTCATCGCCGGCGATGATTGACGCGATGCGGGAAAATCTTGCCGCCGCAGGGGTGAGCAACGTAGAGATCGTCGCGGGATCATGGCCCGACGTCCAGATGACCCCGCACAGCTTTTCGTTCTGTTCCCACGGCATGTACGGCTCTCCCGATCTGCCGGCGTTCATCCGGAGTATGGAGCAAGTGACGCGGCGCACTTGTTTCCTTATTCTGCGCGCGCCCGTCCCGGATGGAATCATGGCCCAGGCCGCCCTGCGGATTTGGGGCCATCCGTACGACAGCCCCAATTTCCAGGTCTGCTACAACGCGCTCCTCCAGATGGGGATTTTCGCGAATGTGCTGATGGCGGACGCCGGACTGTGGAGCCCGTGGAAGAATTCCACTTTGGAGGAGGCCCTGGTCGAAATCAAGCGGCGCTTTGGACTGGCCGGACCGAGCGAGCACGACGAATTCCTCGCCGACCTGCTGCGCCGCGAATTGACGCTGGAGGACGGGCAGTATGTCTGGCCGCGCAGCGTTCGCTCGGCAATGATCTATTGGAATCCAAACGGATAGGCCGCCGCTCAAGGGAGAGCCAATGCCCGCCCTCAAGATACATCTCGCCTCCTTTTTTTTCTGCCTGGCACTCGCCGCGTGTTCTTCGCCGCCGCGTCCGCTGACCGTATCCGCCGCGGCGAACTTGCAGACTGCGTTCACAGAGATCGGCGCCGCCTTCGAGAAGCAGAACGGGACGCCCGTCACTTTAAATTACGGCGCGACCGGCTCACTGGCGCAGCAAATCATCCAAGGCGCGCCCGTGGATGTCTTCGCTTCGGCAGATGTCGCAACGGTGGACGATCTCGCCAAGCGCGGTTTTATTATCACCGATACCGTTCAGATCTACGCCCGCGGGCAGATCGTCCTCTATACCCGCGCCGATAATCCCATCCCGCTCCAATCTCTTTCCGATCTTGCGAATGCCGACGTCAAGCGCATCGCGATCGCGAATCCGATCTCGCCAAGCGCGGTTTTATTATCACCGATACCGTTCAGATCTACGCCCGCGGGCAGATCGTCCTCTATACCCGCGCCGATAATCCCATCCCGCTCCAATCTCTTTCCGATCTTGCGAATGCTGACGTCAAGCGCATCGCGATCGCGAATCCCGAAACGGCACCCTACGGCCACGCGGCCCGCCAAGCGCTGCAAAATTCCAAACTCTGGGACGGCCTTCAAGCCAAAATCGTCATTGCCGAAAACATCCAACAAACGCAGCAATATGCCGACAGCGGCAACGTGGACGCGGCGATCACGGCTCGCTCGCTCGCCGTCGGCTCCAAAGGCAAGTGGACGGAAATCCCGCAAGGCTTGTACACGCCGATCGACCAGGCGCTCGGCGTGGTCAAGGGGAGGCCGAACGAGAGCACGGCGCGGGCGTTTGCCGCTTTCGTTACCGGTCCGGCGGGCCGCGCGGTCCTGGTCAAGTACGGCTATGGATTGCCCGCAGTGAATCGATGAATCTATACTTACGTGGTGATCGTGACGCACAACGTTTTTCAGGCCAAGCGGATCGCGCAGCGCGCCGGCCTTATGCTCGGCGGGAAACTCGTCGAGATGGCCGAGACGAAACGGTTCTTCGACGCGCCGACCGACCCGCGCACAATGGCCTTTGTTCGTGGCGAGATGGTCTATTGATTCAACTTCGGCTTGTCCCGCGCCGGTGGCAGCGCGGGAAAGGCATAGCACGCGGGGCCAAGCATTCCCGGCGCCGGCCGTACGGCACAGCCGGACCATACGACTGTCTTTTCGTCTCCTTTCCAGTCCGCCGGGAATGTCTTGCTCTGGTCCAATGAGAGGTGAGTATGTCGCAGAAAACGAGGATATGGATTGTCGTCGCCGCACTCGTGGTCGTCGCGGCGGTGCTGGCAGGCGTCGGATTCTTGTCGCAGAATCAGGCGACCCAGGCGCCTGCCACGACTCCCCAGCCGGGGATGATTCACTTGTACGTGAACGGCAGCTTTGCCGCCAATCTGTTACCCGCGGAAATGCAAAAGCTGCCGGCGGCGACCTTCGTGGATAAGGAACAGGGCAAGACACAAAAGGGTTACTGGCTGAGAGACGTCCTCCAGCTGTATGTCAAGGAGAATGCTCTCTCGCCCTCCACTCAAATCACTTTCACCGGGTCGCGCCAGGGAACTGAAAAGAGCGCCACCGTCACGTGGGCGGAGACGCTCGACCCGGCCAACCATATTCTTTTCAGCCCCTCGAACGACGGCACCTCCGTGAAAATCGCCGCGACGATGGACAAGCTAGCCACGCGCGACAATTGGATCCAGGGGCTCACGCAGATCGGCGTTCAGACGAAATAGAAATGTCCAGTCCAGTCGCGCGCCCACATTATTTTACGACGTTCGAATTGATTCTGCTCACCTTGTTCTCAGCCCTCGTGGTCGTGGACAAGATCGTGTTGCACCTGCCGCTCGACCTGCCCGGCCATTCGGGCATAACCTGGATGGCGATCCTCGTCGTCGCACGCGGGCTCGTGCCCAAGGCCGGCGCTCTGTCGCTCGTCGGACTCTTGAGTGGATTGCTCGCCGCCTTCCTCGGATTGGGCGATCTGGGCGCGATCTACACTGTCTTTTCTTATCTGGCTTCCGGAGTGGGCGTCGATCTGATCGCGCTGTTCCTCGGGGGCGTGGAACCCATCGCGGCCGCCGCGTTGGCGGGCATTGTCGGCAATGTGGCCAAGATGCTCGTCAAGACGGGAATGGCGGTCCTGCTTCAAATCCCAGCCGGTTTCGTGGCGCTCGGTTTGCTCTACTCCTTCTTCACAAATACCGTCGCCGGTCTTTTGGGCGGCCTCCTCGGTTGGCTCCTTCTGCGTGCTTTGCGCCGCGCTGGGTTCTTCCTCTATCTCGCCGAAAAGCGTTAACGCCAGAAAAAGACGACTCCCGTGATCGCGAGGGCGGCGAGAAGCAATATCCCATCGGCGGACTGGAGCGCCAGCTGCCGGTAAGGGCGGCGCCGCGGCGAGTCAAAACCGCGCGTATGCGCGGCTTCGGTATAGGTCCACGCCCGCTTGACTGTCAGCACGATCGCGGGCACCCCCAGCGCCACCAACCCACTCAATTGATCTCCGACCCGGCGGAGGCCGCGCACGTCTTGCCACGCGCCGCGGGAACGCTGCGCCTCCAGTATGTTGAGAAATTCCTCCTGCATCAGCGAGATCGAAAGGAAAGCCAGGCTCAGCGAGAAAGCATAGGCGTAGGGCATCCTCAGATGTTCCATGGCCAATCGAAACTCTTCCGGGGTCGTCGTCGCGAAAAAGAGCGTAAAGGCGGAGACGACGAGAACAAAGCGCAGAGTGATGAGGACGGCAAAGGTCAAGCCCACGCCCACCCAGTCGAGGATGAACAGGAGGACCAGGATGAAGGCGATGCGGCGCACCTGGTAGAGCATTTCTTTCGTCAACCGGGCGGCGACGATCCCGACGGCAAAAATGAGCCAAAAGACGGCCAGACGCTCGAGCGGCAGCATGACGGAGAGTGCGACCAGAATGCAGACTCCAAGCTTGACGCGTGGATCGATGCGCCGGAGCGGCGAGTCGGGAACCATGCGGATCAGCCGCCGGTGTTCACCCGTGCCTCGTCTCCGGAAGGGATTCAACGGATTCACGTGAAGGTGACCTCGGTCATCCGATCGGCTCCCAGATCCACTCGGGCACGCGCAGGTGGACGTGCTGCCACAAGCTCGGGTCCCGCAGCAGCATCGACGGCGATCCATTCGCAATGATGCGCCCCTCGTGCAGCACGACCATCTGCGTAGCATAGTGGGCCGCCCAGGCCAGATCGTGCGTCGCCACGACGACGACCCGTCCCGCCTGCGCCAACGCGCTTGCCATATTTCCCAACAGAACCCGGTGACGATCGTCCTGTCCCAGCGTCGGCTCATCCAGCAAAATGCCGTGGCGGGGTTGGTGCATCAACACCATCGCCAGGCAGAGGCGTTTCTTTTCGCCCTCGCTGAGAAGCAGTGGGGACGAGGTTTCATAACGGGCCAACCCCAATTCCCCCAGCAGCCACCGATACAGTTCCTCGTTTGGCTCCTTCACCCGGTAGAGCATCTCCTCACGGATCGTCGGATTAAAGAGCTGCAAATCAGGATTCTGGTAGACGAGCCCCAGGTCCGGCCTTTACGCTCTTTTTCGCGACGAGTCCCAGGTCCGGTTTGCCGTCGCTCGCCTTGACTTGCCCCGCGTGCCGCTGCAGACCGACCAAAGACCGCAAGAGCGTCGTCTTGCCGGAGCCGTTCACGCCGACGAGTGCGACGATTTGCCCGCTCGACAGCTCCAGACTTAGACGATCGAGCACACTGTGTTCTCCGAACGTCACAGACAGGTTGTCGACATGCAGGCAAAACTCCCGGGCGGCGGAAAGAGGCGCAGCAGAAGAGTCTTCCTGTATGACATGCGTGGCGGGCGGATTAAGAGCGTGCTCTCGACGTTCGAGGGCGTGCTCCCGAAAGGCGCTCGCAGCGCTAAAGTAGTGGGAGCGGTGCTCGCACACGACGACTGCGCGGCCCTGTTGCGCCAACTCGGTCAAATGGCGGACCAGGTCGGTCGCGGCCGTGGTGTCGAGCATCGAGAGCGGCTCGTCGAGGACGAAAAGAGGAGTCTGTCGCGACAGCATCGCGGCGAGCATCACCCGCTGGCCCTCGCCGCCGCTCAGCCGCCGGGGATCCTGGGTTCGAAATCGTTCCAGTCCGAAACGGTTCAGACTCGCTGCAATCCGTTGCCCGATTTCCGCCCGCGGCAACCCCAGATTCTCCATCCCAAAGGCGAGTTCGTCTTCGACGGTGGAGGCCAGCATCTGGCCTTGCGTGTTTTGCAGGACCATACCCGCTTTTTCCGAGAGCTGCCAGAGGGGAGTCTCGTGCGTGCGGCAGCCGTCCAACCAAACCGCACCCTCCAGTTGGCCTTTGTAGAGGTGGGGAATCAGTCCGACGAGGCAGCGCGCGAGCGTGGATTTGCCGCACCCGGAGGCGCCGGTGATCAGCAGGCATTCGCCTGCAGAAACGCCGAGCGTCACATCGTGAAAGCTCGGCGTCGATTGACCGTGGTACGTATAGGCCAGAGACTGGACATCGAGAAGGGGGGACATTAGTCCAGTTTGAGGGGCAGCCACACGGACGGATTGTCTTCTTGCGGCTTGACGACGAGGACCGCCTGATTGCCGCGCAGCGCCGGCCGCAGCTTGCCGCCGGTTTCAACCAGACCCGTTTGGAGCGCTGCTCCTTCGGACGTGCGCACCGCGGCAATCCCATGTTCGAGAATTGCTTGCACGGACTGTACGCCCGCCAGTTCACGGGATCGCCCTACGAGGACGAAACGCCCATCCTCGCCGGTGGCCGCAAGGCCAACCCCGGCCAAGGCGCCGATGACACCGTCTTGCGTGCCGCCCAATCCC
>JAMDCU010000072.1 GCA_023489485.1 Chloroflexota bacterium | reverse complement strand
TCCCCATTGGCTGCCCGATATCACCTTGCACGGCCTCAAAATCGGCCACTCGAAACTCGACCTGCGCTTTTGGCGGGAAGACGAGAGCACGCGCTGGGATATCCTGGGACAAGAGGGCGAGGTTCAAATTCAGGCGAAAGCCTGGACACCGTGGCGGATTGAATAGCTCAACTATCGGCCACGGGAAGGAGGCAAGTCAAGATGGAGATCCCCGAAAAGATGCGCGCGATGGTGTTGGACAAACCGAGACAGCCGCTGCATTTGGAGCTAGTCCCGGTTCCGCATCCGCTGCCGCATCAAATCCTTATCCGAATTCATACGTGCGGAGTGTGCCGCACCGATTTACATATTGTCGACGGCGAGCTGAGCGACCCCAAGCTGCCTTTGATTCCAGGACACGAGATTGTCGGCACCGTCGTCGAGCGCGGAGCGCAAGTGGACCGGTTCAAGATGGGAGACCGGGTGGGCGTCCCCTGGCTGGGCTACACCGACGGCACCTGTCGCTACTGCTTGCGCGGTCAGGAGAATTTGTGCGATCATCCGGTCTTCACCGGCTATACGATTGACGGCGGCTATGCCGAATACGCCGTGGCCGATCCCCGCTACTGTTTTCCTCTGCCAGCTTCCTACAGCGACGCGCATGTCGCTCCGCTCTTGTGCGCGGGGCTGATTGGGTACCGCACTTTTCGGTTGGCGGGCGACTCTGTGGAAAATCTGGGCATCTATGGCTTTGGCGCGGCCGCCCATCTGATCGCCCAACTGGCGGTGTATCAAGGCAAGCGCGTCTACGCGTTCACCCGGCCGGGCGATACGGAGACGCAAGCGTTTGCGCGGCGCCTGGGCGCCGTCTGGGCCGGCGATTCGACGCAGCCGCCCCCGGAATTGTTGGATGCGGCCCTCATCTTTGCACCCGTGGGCCCGCTGATGATCCAGGCGCTGCGCGTTACGGCGAAAGGCGGCACCGTTGTCAGCGGGGGCATTCACATGAGCGAGATTCCTCCTTTCTCGTACGATTCGTTGTGGGGGGAACGCGTGCTCCGATCGGTGGCGAACCTGACGCGCCGCGACGGTGAGGAATTCCTCGCCCTTGCGCCCAAGGTGCCGATCAAAACCGAGGTGCGGGTCTTGCCGCTTGCGCAGGCGAACGAAGCTCTGGACTATATGCGCCGCGGGGAGCTCGAAGGCGCGGCGGTCCTGCAGATTTCCGAGGAGCCGAGCCACAGCACCTAGCGGCTGATGCAAACGAGGGAATATGCCGATGGCAAAGGATTTCCATGTCGGCGATCATGTGGAATGGAACTCGGAGGCGGGTCGGGTGCGGGGAACGATCCAAAAGAAAATCACCGCACCGATCAAGTTCAAAGGATATACGGTCCACGCGTCCAAGCAAGAACCGCAGTATTTGATCAAAAGTGACAAGACCGACCACCTGGCGATGCACAAAGGTTCGGCGTTAAAAAAGATCGGCAAGAGCAAATTCTGATTCCGGTTAGAGTCTTTTCCGTCAAAACCAAAAATGGAAGCTCAACTCCACTCTCTCGTCGGGATCCTCGGTCCTACGGCGGTCGGCAAAACCCGCGCCGCCATCCAGTTGGCAGAAGAATTCCACGGCGAGATCGTCTCGGCGGACTCGCGGCTGGTCTATCGCGGGATGGACATCGGAACGGCCAAGCCGACGCCGCAAGAGCAGCGTCGTGTCCCGCATCATCTGATCGATCTCGTCGAGCCCGGCGAATCCTTCAGTCTCGCGCAGTACCAACAGCAGGCCTACGCGACGATCGCCGATATCCACGCGCGCGGCAAGGTGCCCTTTCTGGTCGGGGGAAGCGGGCTCTATGTCCGCGCCGTGCTCGACGGCCTCGCGATCCCGCGTGTGGCTCCGAATCTCGAGCGGAGGCAGGAGCTGGAGCAGCAGGCGACGGCCGCGCTGTACACGCGCCTGCGCCAGATGGACCCGATCGCGGCGGACCGGATTGACCCGCGCAACAAGCGTCGAATCATCCGCGCGATCGAGGTGTCCGAGACGGCGGGCGAGCCGATCAGCCGGCTGCAGAGCGAGCGCGCGCCGAGTTACCGCATTCTGCGGATCGGTCTGACTCTGCCGCGCGAGGAGCTGTACCGGCGCATCAATGCGCGGGTGGACGCAATGATGGCTTCCGGGCTGGTGGAGGAGGTGAAGGGACTCATCGACCGCGGTTACCCGTTAGATGCGCCGGCTATGAGCGGCCTGGGCTATCGTCAAATCGCTCTCTACGTAAGGGGAGAGGCGACGCTAGACGAAGCGGTGCGTCTCCTCAAAAGGGATACCCGCCGTTTCGTTCATCACCAGTACAGCTGGTTCCGCCTGGACGACCCCCGCATTCGCTGGTTCGACCTCTCGAAGGCGGGTTATGATCCGATCCGCCAAACGGCAGCCAACTTCCTACGCCAATCTCCGGAAGACGTAGTGGGCGGAGTGCCGCGCAGTTGACCGCACTTGGTTTCTCCGGATGGAAAAACAAATGACACTCTGCGAATTGCCGAGTGTCATTCGATGGAAGACGTAGGCAGGTTACTAGCTTCAGCTCGGCTCAGGAGGATTCTCCTCGAGAATCTTTCGAACCCCCGCCTTGGCTGGCGGCAAATCCTCGTGAATGGTCTTCCAGATCAGCCGAGCATTGACGCCCATGTAAAAGTGAATCAGCCGATCCCGCATCCCGGCCATTTCCTTCCAAGCCACTCCGGGTGCGCCGCGCGGATTTCCTCAGGCACGTGCCGCACCGCCTCGCCGATGATCTCGAATTTCCGGATGACCGCGCTTTGAGTCTTGTCATCGGCTTGGAAAGCCTCCAAATTCATCCCGGCCGT
>JAMDCU010000161.1 GCA_023489485.1 Chloroflexota bacterium | reverse complement strand
CACTTTGGGAGGGCGGGTGCCCCGTCTGACGCGCATTTGCCCCACGGATGAAGACCCGATTCAATTGATCGGGCCGGTGATAAGCAATGTCCAAGAGCACAAGCGGATCACCGTCCATATGCCCGCGATGGTGAAAGAGGTTAGCGGCTATGTAGGCAACTTTCACGCCACCATTGTCGGACCGGACGGCGAGAAATCCGTGCAAGTGGGAACGATCATCGTGGCCACCGGGGCCGAGGTGCTGACGCCGAACGGCCAGTACGGTTACGAACAGTTCCCCAATGTGGTCACGCAGTTGAAGCTGGAGGAGCAGATCAAGGAGACTCCAGACAAGTATTCCGGGCTCAAGGGAGCGGTCTTGATCAACTGCGTCGGCTCCCGCACCCCGGAGCGCCCCTACTGCTCGCGTGTCTGCTGTATGACCTCCCTCAAGAACGCCATCCAACTAAAACAGCGTAATCCGGATGCTGCGATCTATGTGCTGCACCGGGATTTGATGACCTACGGCGTCGAGTTCGAGCGGTATTACCGCCGGGCCATGGAAGCGGGGGTGCGCTTTATGCGCTACGACCTGGAAAACCCCCCGCAGGTGGTCGGCAATGGGCGCGCCGAAAAGGTGATTGTCAAGGACCCGCTGCGCGGCCGGGAGCTGAAATTGCCGGCGGATGTGGTGGTACTGACGCCTCCGTTGGTGCCGGGCCCGGATAATGGAACGATTTCTCGACTGCTTAAAGTACCACTCGCGGAATCCGGCTTTTTCCTGGAAGCGCATATCAAGCTTCGGCCGGTGGAATTCGCGACCGACGGGGTCTTTATTTGCGGGACGGCACGCTGGCCCGCGGATATTTCGGAAACGATCTCCCAAGCTTACGCGGCCTCTTCCAAGGCGGCCATACCGATGCGGGCGGGCGAGGTCACCGCGGAGGCCATTACCGCCTTTTCCGATCCAGCCGCGTGCGCAGGTTGCGGTACGTGCGTAACCACCTGTCCTTTCAATGCCATCGAGCTGCAGTCAAAGAATGATGGGAAAAAGTTTGCGGTCGTCAACGTCGTTCAATGCAAGGGGTGCGGCAGCTGCGTCGCGGCGTGCCCCAGTAAGGCGATGCAGCAGCGCGGCTTCACCGATGCGCAGGTCCTCTCCATGATCGAAACCTTTGTCGAGCAGGAAGCATAAGATGAGCGAGCGTCCCTTTCAGCCCCGGATTATTGCCTTCTGCTGCAACTGGTGCTCCTACGCTGGCGCCGACCTGGCAGGGGTGTCTCGCTTGCAGATGCCGTCGAATTTCAAAGTCATCCGGGTCATGTGCTCTGCGCGGGTCGCCCCCGAATGGATCATCAAGGCTTTATCGAGCGGGGTTGATGGGGTCATGGTGCTCGGCTGTCACATTGGCGACTGCCACTATATCAGCGGCAATCACCGCGCGGCCAAACGCTTTGCCGTGCTAAGGGAAATGCTCGGCTGCGTGGGGATCAACCCCGACCGCCTGCTCGTCGACTGGGTGTCCGCGTCAGAGGGTCCCCAGTTCCAGAAGATCGTGACGAATTTTGTCGAGCGAGTCGCTGTGCTGGGGCCAGGAAAGGCCGCAGGGGAGCAGAGGGCAAAAGGCACAAGTGAACTCAACGGGCTCACGCAGCAAGCAGAAAAGCGTGAGTAGCATAGCCCCTTGTGGGCGTTGTAGGAAGGACGACTTACTCAAAGCAGTGAGGAATGAAGGTGTCCAAAGAGGTCCGTGATATTGCAGAAGAGATACTGCGCCAAGGCCAGGTGGGCGGAGTGCTCGGCCTGAGCTCTGAGCACGGCCACGTTGGCCCGCATCTCTTTTCTTCAACAGATGATTTGGGGACGTTGGTCCTCGAGCCGCGCTATATGCTGGCGAAGGTCTGCCGGATGATTCTGGCGGATTTTCCGGGCGAAAGGTTGGGCGTCGTGGCGAGAGGCTGCGACGAGCGCGCCCTGATCGAGATGGCAAAGCTCGGGCAGGTGGATCTGAGCCGGCTTGACCTCATTGGAGTGGCGTGCTCGGAGGCGCAAGCCCGGGAGTGCGCATGTCCGCATCCCTACCCGCGTCGCATTGACGTCGGCGAACCGGTTCAAGGGGTTGCCTTCGCGGATACAGAATGCGCTCAGCAGGCATCGGAACAGGACCTTGTCGCCCGGCAGGCGTTCTGGACCCACGCATTCTCCCGCTGCATCAAGTGTTACGGTTGTCGCAACGTCTGCCCGGTCTGCATCTGCGCCGAGTGCTCCCTCGAAGACGCTTCCTGGGTGGCGCGAGGCAAGATCTCGCCGGAAATATCCTTTCATCTGATTCGCGCCTTTCATGTGGCCGACAAGTGCGTCGGATGCGGCGCGTGCGACGCCGCTTGCCCCGTGGACATTCCCTTGACCAGGCTCTACGCGCAGATGCGCGAGAAGATGAAAGAAATGTTCGGCTACGAAATCGGTTTGGATGTGACGAACAAATCGCCGCTGACGACGACCCTGGAGGAGGCCCCGCTCCATGGACTATAGAACCGTTCTCACTACCTGTCCCTACTGTGGGTCCGGATGCGGCATGTACCTCCCCGTGCTGAATGGCAAGTTGGGAGAGCCGATCCCGGCCAAGACCCACCCGTTGAGCCAGGGACGTTTATGCATCAAGGGCTGGAGTGCGCACGAGCACGTCGCTAGCCACGACCGATTGACCAAGCCCCTCGTCAAGACGGGCAGCGGGTTTAAGGAGACAACCTGGGATGAGGCTCTCGACCTCGTCGTCACTCGCCTACTCGAGCTTCGTGATCGCCACGGTCCGGACAGTCTCGCTTTTCTCGTCTCGGCCAAGTGCACGAATGAAGAAAACTATTTGCAGCAAAAGCTGGCCCGGGCTGTCTTTGGCACGAACAATGTCGATCACTGTGCTCGGCTCTGACACTCGCCCACCGTGGCCGGTCTGGCCACAGCGTTTGGCAGTGGGGCGATGACGAACTCGATCCCGGAGATAGAGGATGCGGAATGCATCCTGGTCACCGGCTCCAACACAACCGAGAACCACCCGATGATCGGCAGTCGAATTCTCCGGGCGAAGGAAAAGGGGAAAAAGCTGATTGTCGTGGAGCCACGCCGTATCCATCTGGCTCAGTTCGCAGATATCCACGCTCGCCCGCGGCTCGGCACCGACCTCGCCTGGATTAATGGCTTGATCAACATCATCTTCGCCGAGGGGTGGGAAGACGCCGAGTACATTGCCGCACGCACAGAAGGGGTCGAGCGCCTGAGAGAGAAGGTGGCGGAGTATCCCCCTGAGCGGGTCGAAGCGATCACCGGCATTGACCGGGAGATGCTGCACGAGATGGCTCGGTTGTACGCGACGGCCGACCGCGCCGCGATTGTCTATGCGATGGGGATCACACAGCACACAGGCGGCACGGACAATGTGCTCGCACTCGCGAACCTGGCCATGGTCACGGGGAACGTCGGCAAGCGCAGTGCGGGTGTGAACCCACTGCGGGGACAGAACAACGTGCAGGGCGCGTGTGATATGGGCGGCCTGCCGAATGTGTTGACCGGCTATCAATCGGTGACGGATCCGGCCGTGCGCAAGAAATTTGAGCAGGCCTGGGGTCTACGGTCGGGTCTGCCAGCCAAGCCGGGCCTGACAGTGGTCGAGATGGCGAACGCGGCCGCGGAAGGCGCGATCAAAGGGATGTACGTCATGGCCGAGAACCCGATCCTTTCCGACCCGGACGCGAATCATACGCGTGAGGCGCTTGAGAATCTAGAATTTCTGGTGGTCCAGGATATCTTCCTCACCGAAACGGCTCAACTCGCCGACGTGGTACTGCCCGGCAGCAGCTTTGTAGAACGGGACGGGACGGTGACCTCGACGGATCGCAGCGTGCAGCGGATGAGAAAGGTGATCGACCCGCCGGGAGAGGCTCGGGCCGATTGGGAGATTATCTGCGAGATTGCCCGACGGTGCGGTGGACAAGGCTTTCGCTACGCGTCACCCGGCGATGTTTTCGCCGAGATGGCGCGCTTGACGCCCATCTACGGCGGGATGAGTTACGAGCGTCTGGAAAACGAGTGGCTGCGTTGGCCTTGCCGCTCGGCCGATGATCCGGGGACAGAATTCATGCACAAGGACCGGTTCTCCAGGGGCAAGGGCGTGTTCACGCCTGTGGACTATCGTGAGCCGGCCGAAGAGCCAGATGAGGCGTACCCGTTCATGCTCACCACGGGCCGGATCATGTTTCATTATCATACGGGTGCGCAGACACGCCGCTCTCCCTCGCTCGAGCGGGAAGTGTCGGAAAACTATGTCGAGCTGAATCCCCAAGACGCGCACGGGCTCGGCGTTCACCCGGGCGAGTTGATCGCGGTGGCTTCGCGGCGGGGCAGCATCCAAGTCAAGGCCGCCTTGACTCCGACAGTTCCCAAGGGAGTTGTGTTCATTCCCTTTCACTTTGCAGAGAGTGCGGCGAATGCGCTCACAAACAGGGCGCTGGACCCCGTTTCCAAGATTCCCGAGTTCAAAGTTTGCGCCGTTTCGGTGGCCCGGCTGGTGACTCTATGACACCGACGAGCATAGAAGGACTTGCAGAAAAGTACAGACTGTTATTGTGTGTCGAATGCGGCAAATGTGTCGCCGTCTGTCCAATGGGCAAGCTCTTCGACGACTTGACCTATGACGCGACGCCACGCGGTGTGATCGAAAAGGTGCTGCTGGATTTTGATATCCTTGGAGACGAGCGGCTGTGGTTCTGCCTGACGTGTAACGTCTGCACAGACATATGCCCCCAGGGAGTGCGTTTTCGCGACTTTGTCGAAGCAGCCCGGCAGCTCGTTATCCAGACGGGGGATTCCGACCAGGGCGCCTTTTGCCGAAAATGTGGCGCTTATCTTTGGCCCCAGCATACCGTCGTCTACTTGAGACAAAAGCTCGGACCTTCTGCCGAGGAACTCGAACTCTGCCCCAAGTGCCGGCAGTACACCGCGGCCCAAAAGATGAAAGGACTGGTTCCGGCCGGCCGCCGCGTGCAGGCGGGATACGAGCGGAAGGGCCAGGGGATGGCGGGCGAAACGGGCGGGGCGGGGGACGGAGGGCCGAGCGCGTGAGGGTGAATCTGAAGCTCTTGGTGCCGGCGTTGCCCGAGGCGGCTGGCCGCAAAGAAATAGAGGTGGAATTCGCCGGCAAGACTGTTAACGATTTGCTTCGCCATCTCGTTAAACAGTATGGCAAGGCGGCTAAACAGGGTTTGTATGATAATGAAGGAGAGCTGGATCCCATCATCCAAATACTGCTCAACGGAAAGGAATGGGTGAGTCACGACCAACTCGACACGGTTCTGCAAGACGGCGATGAGGTCGCCTTCATGGCCATGATCGCCGGAGGATGACCCCCGTTTGACCCTCGAGGAACGTTAGCCCCGGACGTCAATTTCGCAAGCCAAGACCAGCAGAAACGGCAAACCAATATGCGGTATACACCCAAGACTGAACTAGACACCCGAATCACCCGACTGCAGCAGCAACTGGCCGCGCGTCAACTGGACGGCGCACTGATCGTCCAGAACGCCGACCTATTCTATTTTGCCGGAACTGTTCAGCAGTCGCAGCTTTACGTGCCGCGTGCGGGTGAGCCAATCCTGATGACGCGCAAGAGTTTCAAACGCGCCACGGAGGAATCGGCGCTCAAGTGCATCGTGCCGCTCTCCTCACCGCGCGAGGTCCCGCGGATTCTGCGTGAGAACGGGTACGGGGCACCCCGATACTTGGGGCTGGAAATGGATGTTTTGCCCGCGAATCTTTTCTTGGCTTTTGGGGAAATCCTCGAGGCCCAATGCGAGGACATTTCGCCTGCCGTTCGCCGGGTGCGCGCGGTAAAATCTGAATACGAGCTCGCGGCTCTCAAGCGGGCGGCCCGGATCGGCGCGCGGACCCTGCGGGCGGGCCCAGCACTGATAACCGAAGGGATTACCGAGGTGGAGTTGGCGGGCAAGTTCGAAGCGATCGCTCGAAGCTTGGGACACCCGGGGCATGTCAAGTTCCGGCTCTGGAATAATGACGTCTTTTATGGTCATCTAATGGCCGGCAAGCGCGCGGCGCTGCCTAGCTATCTTTCTTCTCCCACCGGTGGACAGGGTCTGACCCCTGCTTTTCCTCATGGACCGAGTGAGCACAAGATCCGGCGCGGCGAACCGGTCTTTGTAGATTATGCTTTTGTCTCGGATGGCTATATCGTGGACCAGACACGCGTCTTTGCCATTGGAGGGCTCCCGGACAAGCTTATGCGCGCACATCAATCCATGATCGAGATTCAGAACGCGATTGCGCGCGCCGCCAAACCAGGTGTGACCGGCGGTGAGATCTACCAAATGGCTTTAGAAATGGCCGAAGAACGCGGGTATCGCGATCACTTTCAAGGCCTCGGAAAGGACCGGGTTATGTTCGTGGGGCATGGAGTCGGCCTCGAGCTGGATGAGTACCCCTTGCTTGCAAAAGGGCAAGCGATGCCGCTGGAAGAAGGAATGGTCATTGCCGTTGAGCCAAAGGTCAACTTCTCCGGGTTCGGGACAGTGGGGGTTGAAAACACGTACGTGATCACCGAGCAGGGCGCCAAACGCATCACGCTGACTCCGGATGATATTACGATCGTCGACGGGAAGCGACGAGCTTGATTTGGAAGCGCTTCGCTTTGGGGTGGAGGCGGCGATTTCATTCGGTGAGTATCTGATTCTGGCGGGCCAATTCGCGGAGGCCAAAGGGGCGGGCAGTTTGCTCGCTCCTTTTGTTTTCCGTACCGCTTCATGATACAATCGGAGCAGGAGGTGGACATGAGCCACTTGGCCAAGACCATCCTCATCGGCGCGGGAATCTTTCTGGCGGTCTGCATCTGTGTTGCCTTGGTCCTCGGCTTTTTGCTCATCCCGGTTGTTCAAGCGCCAACCGAGGCGACCGTGTTCCCTCAGGCGCCGGCTGTACAGACGGTCGCGTGGTACGATCTCCACTTTACGACGCCCAAGTATCCCGACAAGGAGGCCGACCACCGCGGCGGGATAGACGAGGACCTGACCGCGTTGATCAACACGGCGCGCACAAGCGTGGACATGGCGATCTACCAACTCGATTTGCCGAATGTCACGCAGGCGCTCGTGGCGGCAAGCAAGCGCGGCGTGAGCGTGCGTGTCGCAACCGATATTGATATCCTCAACGATCCAAAGGAAAACCCGTCCTTCAGGCAGCTGCAGCAAGCCGGAATCCCGGTGGTTGGAGGCAATCCGAATGCCATCATGCACGACAAGTTTGTCGTCGTAGACCGCGCGGCTGTTTGGACCGGCTCGTGGAACTTTACCGTGAACGATACTTTCCGCTATAACAACAATGCCATCCTTATCCGCTCACCCGAGCTCGCTCAGAACTATACGGCGACCTTTCAAAAGATGTTTGGGGACAAGGCCTTCGGCCGCTCCCGCAAGCCCGGCGGCACAACGCCGCGGCTGACGATTGGAGGGGCCTCCGTTGAGAACTATTTTGCGCCCGAAGACGGGGTGACTGACCGGATTGTGGCGCGAATCAAGGCCGCGACGGCGACCATTGATTTCCTCTCCTATTCGTTTACGGACGACGCCATCGGCCACGCGGTACTGGACCGCGCGCAGGCGGGCATCAAGGTGCGGGGCGTTTTTGAGAACACCGGCTCCGAGACTCGCTTTTCCGAGTTCGGCAAGATGAAACAAGCCGGCTTGGACGTCTGGCAGGATGGCAATCCTTATCTCATGCACCACAAGGTATTTGTGCTGGACGGCAAGACCGTCATTTTTGGCTCGTTCAACTTTTCGGAGAATGCCCAGCAAGAAAATGACGAGAACCTCCTCATCGTCGACGATCCGACCTTGGCGCAGGCCTTTACAACGGAATTTGGGAGAGTGTATGAGCAGGCGAAGAACCCGCCGAAGAAATGAGCCAGTGAGCCAATCTGCTAGTGAGCCAAGCAGCCCCGCGCGCCGGCGCGATGGGACATGATTGGATCGCTGAACCGGCGAGCATTTTTGAGAATGCTCGCGACACTTACTGCAGGCGCCGTCGCAACTGCTTGCGGGCATGCCATTTCCACGTTCCCGTCCCTGGCCACTCCGCAGCCTTGGCTGGTCTCAGAGTTGCTCCTGAACAGAACTCCCCCATCAACATCGACGGCGACCGTGGCACCTTCGCCCACCGCCACAGCTCTGGCAGCTGCAAGGAGTTCGGCGACGGCGGGTTCCTCGCCGATGCCGCCCGAATTCGTTTCCGTTCGGGAAGGCCAATTCTATTACCGCGGCGCCCGCTTTCCCATCAAAGGCTTCAACTATTACCCGCGTTTGCACCCTTGGCGAACGTTCAACTTGGGTGAGTGGGATGCTCGGGAAACCGAGTACGAATTAGGACTGGGCGTGAGCCTGGGGGCCAACACGGTCCGCATATTCATCGATTTCGAGTCCTCGCTTGAGGCGGGAATGGCGCTTGAGCGGCGCGACAGCTACCTGGCCCCCGTCGGCCAATACGTCGCGAATGTGCGCCAGCTTCTCGATATTGCGGGGCGCCTGGGCCTGAAGGTGATTTTCACTCTATTCGACGGTCTGGACTGGTCCTTCTACTTGCCGGAAAATCAATGGGTCGCGGAAGCGTACTTGAAAGAATTGGTCCCGCCGTTTGCGAATGATCCACGCATTCTGTGCTGGGACTTGCAGAACGAACCCGACCGGGCGATCGTCCTCGTCGGGGACGGCGCCGTAATACCTTTTTTTCAAAGGATGGCTGCGCTCATCCGGCGGTTGGCCCCAAAGCATTTGCAGACGATCGGCTGGATCGACCGCGCGCGCGGCAAGTATTTCCCCGATCTGGATAATGCTCTCGATTTCTGGTGTTTTCATTTCTACGATACGCCGGACCGCCTGAATGATATTGTTGGGTCTTACAAGACGAAAACCCGCAAACCGGTCTTGCTTGAGGAATTCGGCCTTGCGACCGGCGGCCCTGGGCCCGATGGGCAGCACACGGAAGACGACCAGGTGGGCCATTATAATGCGATCCTGACGACCTTGGAAGAGAATGGAATGTGCGGCTCGGTATTTTGGATATTGACAGATTTCCCCGTCGGCCTGGCTGGCAACCCCCCACTGCCCAACGACTCGCCGGAGAACCATTTCGGCATCTTTCGCATTGACTATACTGAAAAGCCGGTCGCAAATGAAATTCGCAATTTCTGGAAGCCGCGACGGGCAGGACCGCGGATCGGCCCTTGACGGAGGGTGAAAGGATAGCGTGGAAGAGCAACCTCTTGAGCTGCTACTTGTGAGACACGGGGAGTCGACGGCGAACCGGGACGGGACCGAAGAAGAAGACCCGGAATTGACCGAACTGGGTCTAGAGCAGGCCCGACGAATGGCGCCGTGGGTGGCCGCGAACTTTCACCTTGTCGCCATCTACTCCAGCCCGCTTAGGCGCGCGCGCCATACGGCTGAAATCCTGGCGCAAGCCGTCGGAACTGAGGTCCGGTTCCGTGAGGATCTGAGAGAAGTGGACTTTGAACTGGCAATGCATATGCCGCGTTTCAGCGACCCCGCGCTCGCCATCGGAGCCGAAGGAAGGCCGCTCAAGCAGATGTCGGAAGAATACATCCGCTTTCACGACCGGATCGTGCAGGCGGCGCGTGAGATCGTGAATGAGCACAGGTCCGGAACGATCGCCATCGTCGCCCACGGCGGCGTCATCTCCGTCCTCTTGCGGAGCATCTTCGGCGCCCATCAGACCTCTGTATTCGCCGACAACACCTCGCTTGTCCTCTTGCGCTGGATGAACGACCGTTGGTACATGGTGTTTGCCAATCGGACGGAACACTTGCGATCCCCAAGCAAATAAACCCGGTATCTGCTCGGCTGAATTGCTCCTTGCCATGTCCCTTTCAGTGTGTTACAATCCGCGGCATGACGCAACGTCCAATCGGATACACAGAACTCCTGCGGACGAATCATGATTTTACGCGGCTGTGGGTCGGCCAACTGGTCTCGAACCTCGGCGACTGGTTCAATTCTGTCGCCGTCCTCGCGCTCGTCTATGATCTGACCGGCTCAGGCCTCGCCACGGGCCTCCTCATCATAGCGAGCACTCTCCCCGCTTTCGTTCTCACGCCCTTCGCCGGCGCGGTGGTGGACCGCTTTGACCGGCGGCGCATCATGATGACTGCCGATCTGACGCGGGCAGTTCTCGCGCTCGGGATGCTCCTCGTTCGCAACGCCGGCGAAATCTGGCTGCTCTATATTCTGAGCGCTCTCCTCATCAGTTTTTCCAGTTTTTTCGGGCCGGCGCTCAGCGCCGCGATACCCAACCTCGTCAAGCGAGAGGAACTCATCTCGGCTAACGGCCTTTCCGCTTCCACCTGGGGTTTGATGCTCGCGGTGGGCGCGGCGCTCGGGGGCGTGGTTATTGCGTTGGTCGGCCGCGATATGGCTTTTGTGGTCAATTCCCTTTCCTTCTTCTTTTCGGCGGCCATGATATTTCTCACCCGGCGGCCATTTGGCCGGCCCGCCGAGCATCATCATCCCGTGTCTCTGCGGAGCACTCTGGTCGATTTTCGAGACAGCCTGAGCTATATGCGAACGCAGCCGCAGGTGACCGCAGGAGTGCTCGTCAAAACCGGCTTGGGAATTACCCTCGGCATCGTCTTGCTCCTCACCGTTTTTGCTCAATCGGTCTTTCACGCGGGGGATGCAGGCATTGGCTGGTTCTATTCAGCGCGCGGCCTGGGTGCCTTGATCGGCCCTTATCTCGCCCGACCCTACGTGGGTCATAATCTAGGCAAGATGCGACGTGCGATTGCCGTGGGAATTTTCATGGGCGGGCTCGCCTATTTCGCGTTTGGCGCCTCGCCGACTTTTCTCCTCGCCGCCGCGTCCGTCGTCATCGCGAATGTCGGCACCGGTATTTGCTGGACGCTCAGTTCGACGATGCTCCAACTGCTCGTCCCCGACCATTTGCGCGGCCGGATCTTTGCCCTCGATTTCGGTTTGAACACGGTCGTCGGCGCGGTCTCGACTTTTTCCGTCGGTGTTGCGCTCGAACAGTGGGAGCCCCGCATGGTCGCGTCCATTCTGGCGATGCTGTATATCGTGTTTGCGCTGGCCTGGGCGGGCGGCATCCTCGTGAGCCGCTCACGTTCACCGGAGGAGTGGCTCGAAGTCGCGCCGCTGGCCGCGGGGGAAGAGTAAAAACGGAAGGCAGAAGGCAGAAGGCAGAAGGCAGAAAGCGGTGGGCAGCTTTTGCTCCCGAATGAGGTTCCCGCCTATTGCCTACTTTCCGGAAGGGGTGATTACATGCAAGCCGAGTGGGACAAGATAACAGCTCACCTTCCTCCCAGCGCTCGCGTGGTGGTCCTGACGGGCGCGGGGGTCTCGGAGGAGAGCGGCATACCCACTTTTCGCGACCCTCAGACAGGGCTGTGGGCACAGTACGATCCCATGGTCCTTGCCACCGCAGAAGCATTTGCGCGCGATCCAAAGCTGGTGTGGGACTGGTACGAGTGGCGACGCGAGGCCCGGCGGAACGTGCAGCCGAACGCGGGCCACCGGGCGCTTGCCGAGTTGGCGCAGAACATCCCGCAGTTTGTCCTCGTGACACAAAACATCGACGGGCTACACCGACTGGCCGGCAGCCCGGAAGTCATCGAGCTGCACGGCAATCTCCAGCGAAACAAGTGCTCGCGTGAGAACGTTGTGATCGATCGGGCTCGCGCGCGGCCCACGGAGAACGGCCTGCTCGCATGCCCGAACTGCGGTGCCCTGTTGCGGCCCGACGTCGTCTGGTTCGGCGAGATGCTCCCACGTGAAGCGCTCTCCTGCGCGATTGGCGAAGCTGAAAGGTGCGACGTTTTTTTCTCGGTCGGAACCTCCGCCGTGGTCGAGCCTGCAGCTTCGCTCCCGCGTCTCGCCAAACAGTATGGCGCCTTTCTCGTCGAGATCAACCCGAGGGAAACGCCTATATCGGGTATGGCAGATGCAACAGTCCACGGTAAGTCGGGCGAGGTTTTGCCGGAATTGATGCGGCAATGGAGGTTGAGGTGGCTGAAACAATCCGGCCCTGGCGAGTGATTGGTCGGAGGACGGTATACGCAAGCGGCTGGATGGACATGCAGCTGGTGGATGTCCAGCTTCCTGATGGGAGCGTGATAAACGGCATCCACATGGTCGATTACAAGTTCGCTGCTGCGGGCGTGGTTGCCCTAACGACGGATGGCAGAGTGCTGCTGGTGGACCATTATCGCTTTCAGACAGACACGCGCAGCTGGGAGGTGCCGGCGGGCAAAGTAGATGCGGGTGAGACGCCTGAAGAGGCGATTGGACGTGAATTGAGGGAAGAAACGGGCTACCAAGGAGAGTCGTTTCTATATCTGGGACACTATTATCCTTCGAACGGCTCCAGCAACCAAGTTTTCCACTTGTTTCTCGCGCGGAACGTCCGACGCCTCGGCGAGATCGAGGACACGAATGAGGTCCAGGGCCTGCGAGCCTTTAAGTTGGCCGAGGTGCGGGGCATGATTGCCCGCAATGAAATCCTGGACGGCATGTCGTTGACGGCGTTGTGCTGGGCCATCGCGCGAGGGGAGGTCTCGTAGTCAAGGCAGGATGGATAGCTCGCCGCGCGGCACTTTTCGGTACGATGATGAGGAAATCAAAACGCTGCTCGCCCAAGCTCGCGCGCTGCAATACGAGGGCGACGCTGTCGCCGCGGCGAGCCTCTACCGAGCCGCGCTTGTGTTCATCCCCGCCGACGACCCCTTTCGCGCCCAACTGGAATCTACAGTAGAGCATCGCGAAAGCGAGCAGCGCGGCGAGCCTCCGCACCGACCGGAAGCCATCCTGGAAGAACCGGTGCGTGTGCCTTGGTGGATGCTTGGCATGTTCGGTTGCACGGGCCTGATCGCACTCGGCCTGTTCGGCCTCGCCGCACTGGCCTTTGTGACCGCCAATGCCACTGCTACTTCGTCGTGTGTGGGAGCTCCCCAGCCCGACTCAGCTACCGACGTTCGTCATCGAGATACCGCCGATCACCACGCCCTCTACACCAGTTGCGCCTATAACTCCAACCGCGCTCGGTCCGACGCCCATTCTCGTTCCTACTCCTCTCGGGGCGCCGACGATCAGCGTTGACGCGACCCCTCGTCTGTCGACGCCAGTCCCGCAGTCCACACTCCTCAAACCTACCCTCGTCGCCCCTTCCTGACCGACAGCTGCCCCTCCTGGGCAGTTAGCGACCGTGGCCATCGACGATATCTTTAGCGGGACGAGCTTGGACAAATCGAAATGGGTGGTGGAGAACCGCGCGGATACGACAGTCCAAGTGAGCAACGGCGTCTTGCAGCTCGGCAGCTCGACGACGCACTTTCCGTATCTTTACGCTCGGTCTGATCCATTCCCGGCGACAGGGAATTTCCAGGTGGACATCCGGTTCCGGTATGCGCGGCAAGGCGTGTGCGGTGCGCCGATAGCGATGGCGAGTTATCTCTTGCCGGCGGGACTATCACAAAGCGAGGCGAATGCCCGTTCGCTCACGCCGGAGAGCAACGGCATGGCCATCTGGCTGTGGCACTCACTGATCCAGTACCGCGCGGAAGGAGAGCGACCGGAAATGCCAATGCCCGGGCAGCCGAATGAGTGGCACCTGGCAACGGTCTTGTATGTGGGAAGCAGATACTATATTGCGGTGGATGGTTCGCAAGTGCTTGCTTCGGCCCCGACACCCGCCCGACCAGTCACGCTCTGGCTCGGACAACCAGTTGAACTCGGCACAGGTTTTAGCTGTCCGTGGGATATACTGCTGGTCAGCCAGGTACGCGTCCAAACGATCCCCTGAGATAATTCGTTGTCGGTCCATTCCCCCCTCTTGCCAAAGGCATGAAGGGGTATCAAATGTCTGCGCATGGTGCGGGACGCCTTCGGCACCCCGCACCATGCGCAACCGATACAGAAAACCCCTCCCCGCGAAGCGGTGAGGGGCAGGGGTGGGGTTCCAGGAGCTGCGGCAACTGACGACAGGCAACGAGCTTCACGGTCGCTCGCGTTGGAAGAAAAGATCAGATTCACAGCCCCAGGATGCGCTGCGCGTTGCCGCCGAAGATGGCGGCCTTGTCCGCATATGAGATCTTGAGCGCGTTGATGCTTGAGACCATGCTTTCGAGACTGCCAATCTGGTGCGGGTAGTCGCTCCCCGCGATGACGTGATCGGCACCGGCAAAATCAATCGCGAACTGGAGGGCGCTCACGTCAAAGTTGACCGTATCGTAGTAAAAGTTTGTCTTCAAGTATTCGCTCGGCCGCTTGCCGATATGCTCGCGGCATTGCGGATAGGCTTCGTAGCCGCGGTCCAGCCGCTCGGCAAGATACGGGATAGCTCCGCCGAGGTGGCCGAGGACCCACTTGATCTTTGGGTATTTTTCCGCCACCCCGTCAAAGACCAGGCTGGCCGCAGCGAGACTCGTATCCATCGGGAACCCGATTAGCGGCATCAGCATATAGTCCTTCATCGCCTCGACGCCGACGGGGAAATTGGGATGGATGAAGAAGGTGAGCTCCAGCGCATTTGCCTTTTCGTAGAGCGGCCAATAGCACTTGTCGCTCAAAGCGACGCCATTGATATTGCTAAACAGAGTCGCACCCTTGAGTCCCAGGGTGCGGACCGCGCGTTCCAGTTCCTGGACGGAAGCGGCGGGGTCGTTAAGGGGCAGAGTCGCAAGGGCCACAAAACGGTCGCCGTGCTCTGTCTGAATGCGGCAAAAGGCATCGTTCACAATGCGGGCGAGCTCAAGCGAGCGCTCCGGGGTTTCGAGAATCGTACCGGGCGCTGTTAACGAAATGATCTGCTTGTCCACCCCGGCCTTGGCGAGGTGTTGTATTCGCACGTCGATCAAACGGTGGCCGGGGACAAGGATATTATAGTCGCCCGGCGAATGTAGCACCGGGTTCTTGTCGGCGTCAAAGGTCACCTTGTAGGCACTGGGGCCGGCCTGAACGGCGGCCACGTACTCGGGCGGGTACACGTGATTGTGAATGTCAAGAATCGGCATCAT
>JAMDCU010000142.1 GCA_023489485.1 Chloroflexota bacterium | reverse complement strand
GCCGCCGACGGTAGGGACCGGGTGATGGGGATCGTAAACAAACCGGTCGGGCGACTCGTGTCCGGGCTCTTCGCGATCGAGCGCACCATCCCCCGAGGCGCTATTCGCATTCCCCCGCGAGTGCAAGTAAAAGCGTCGCCACTCTGTATTTGCAAGGGGCCATGCATCCGCGTTCCGCCACTGATTCGCTCCCATCACGAAATATCTCACGCGAGGAACTGCGACCTCCATTCCTCTCACATATCGATCAAAGAATGCAATGTGCTGCTGATTTAGCCGCGCGCCGGCCCCGCTTGCAGACGCGCCCCAATGAAAATCCCCTAGTGCGGATTTCTGCTCGAGAGAGTGCTCCCAGGGACCAATAATAATGTGCTGCCCTTGCCGCGCCACTGGCGTGCCGCCGCGCTGCTGCAAGTTATTAAAGTTTTCAAACTGACTCCAACCGCACCCGTCGTACCATCCCGTCTCGTGAAACGATGGAACGGTGATCTTGTCATATCGTCGAACACGCTCGAGCTGCGGTTGCGGAATCGGGCTGAGCCGCGTCTTGAGCATCTCGCTCATGCGCTCGAAACGAGAAAAAGGGACATCTTTGAAGGGAAGGTAAGAATAGAATTCCTCCGGGTGATCGCGCGCCCAGTCGAGCGCGCGGCGCATCTCGGTCACATCGCGCCCCGCTTCTTCGAAGCGATTCACCACATCCGCAGCTTCGTTTGGCATCCAGATGAGTAGCGTGATCAGCGAGATTGCACCACCCGTGCGCGGGGGCACGAACATCAAGTTGAAATCGCCCGACCGCGGTGCAATTGCCTTGAGGTGCGGGGGGTTTTGCGCCGCCGCATGATACGTGAACGCCGCCGCATGAGAATAACCCATCATGCCAACCGAGCCATCGCACCACGGCTGACTCGAGATCCACTCGATCGAATCGTAACCGTCGGGGCCTTCGACGTTAAAGGTTTCTTCCAGTTTCCACGTTCCGTCCGATGTCCCCTTGCCACGAATTACTTGCGACACAAAAGCGTAACCCGCATCGACATACTCTTGCAGGGGTACGCGTTCCAGACTGCTCCGATAGCCCCGCCAAAAGATCGCCGGGTGTCTTGCGTTATCGTCCGGCCGCGCGATGTCAGCCCGCAATAGGGTTCCATCGCGCATCGGCATGGCGATATCTTGATCCAAGCGCATTAGAGTCCGCATGTGAGGTCTCTCCAAAAGGGTCGCGGAAGGATACGAGAGGCACGAAAGAAGACCCTGTTGCTTCCGCCCCAAAGTTGCTTCTTGCGGTGAATAGAATCCACGCTGTTCCGCGTGCGTCTGCGTTCTGTTACTTTCACTTGGTCGAACCAGGGATGATGGGCAGGTCGATGTACGACGCCGCCCCGGTTTCGTGATAGATCATTTGCCTCGCCACAACGCCGTGGGCATCTACGCCAATCGGATTCCCGGTATTCAAGTTGCGGTCGAACATCGGGAAATTGCTGCTGGAAATTAAGTCGAATGCGATGCCCGCGCCCAAAGACCTGGCTCGATCCCCCCATCGTGATCACATATTCGTCCACTTGATCCGGCGGCACAAGCGTGCGCACGCCGTCCAGGTTTCGCCCGCTCAACCCCTTGATTCCTTCTACGATGTTGTATGCACGCCCATCGGGATACACGTCCACGAGTTTTGCGGTGAAATCTGTGTCCCGCGCTGAGGTCGCGGCAGAGAGATGAACGGTGAGCGGTCCCGTCACTTCGACATCCTCCTCCGGCGATCGCGTCGAATAACACAGCACATCGTTGCGCCGCTCTACTCGCGCTTGATCGATCGGACCCGGCGTTACGCCGACCCCAGTCACTCTCCCACCGACAGAGGGTGCAGGATCATGCGGATCGTAGACGTATTCATCGGGGTGTTCGGCGACAGGCTCGTCGCGGTTCAAGAGACCATCACCGCTTGCCGTGTTCGCGCTGCCGCTACTGTGAAGGAAATATCGCTGCCACGTCGTTTGCGGCAGGGGCCAATCGTTCGCCGTCTGCCGGCGGTTGCGTCCCATCGTAAAATAATGGACGGTAGGAACGCGTACGTCTATGCCGCGTAAATAGCGATCACAGAACCCGAGCGTCTGAGCCGTTAATTGTGCCCCCGCCGGATTCGCACCAGGCCCAAAATTGACCTCGCCGAGAAACTGCGCCGGCACGCTACCGTGCGTCCAGGGACCAACTACGATGTGCTGGTTGCGTTGTGCATCCGGTGTACCGCCGCGGGTCCGCATCGCGCGAAACGATGCAAACGTCGCCCATTCGATGATGTCGTACCGCCCGCACGCGTAAAAGCACGGCACATGCACACTTTCAAATCGTTCGCGTCGCGCCTTCTCTGTATCGGTTGGAGGATCAAGGCGCAAGTTCCATGTATCGCGGACACGATCAAAGCGCACTAGTGGAAAATCCTTGAGCGGGAGGAACTCGAGCGCCTCGTCGGGATTGTCCTGCGCCCACTCAATCGCGCGCCGCAATTCTGTCACATCTTGCCTTTGCATGGCCAATCTCTCGAAAACATCCACCGCCATTCTCGGCGTGGCCGTGACCGCAACCGTCAAAAGAATTGCTCCGCCGGTCGGCGTGGGTTCCATCCCCGGCCCTGGAATGCCCATCCATGGTGCGACGGCTGCCAGACCGCTGAAAATTCCACAAATCCTTCAGGCCTTGAAAGTGCGGCGCGTTCCCGAGCGGCAAGTAGTTGAATACTTCAGACGGGTCATCCGTCGCGCGCTGGATCATTCTCCGTAAATCAGAAACATCAGTCCCTTGCTCTTGCAGCTTCGCGGCGATGTCCAGACCGGTGCGCGTCGCGCGGTTAAGCACTACGGCAAGGCGGACATGACCGGTAACTGCGACCGGATCGGGGTCCATCGCGCCGATGACCCAGGGTGATATTGCTTTCAGGTGCGGCGGTTGCTCCGGAGCCAACATCCACTGTAACATACCACGCGCTGATCCGCCCACCGTGCCGACGCTGCCATCACACCAGGATTGGCTCGCGATCCATTCGACGGTGTCATACCCATCGGGTGATTCACTGGGCGGCATGTTGCCGCCCCAAGCTTTCCCTTCCGATGCCAAAGTGCCGCGGATATTCTGCAACATTGCCAGGCGCCGCGCGCAGCTGATCGTACTGGCCGGTGTTGACTGGATTCCGTTCCAGTTGGATGCCAACGTCTTTGAAATCTCCCTGCACAGCCGCAAAGACCTGGTAATTCGGATTGGCCACCCGGTAGGTCAGTTTGGTCTTAAAGCCATTGGCATAGCCCGCCGCAGCGAGGAGTTGTTTCGCCTTGGCCGGATCATACGGATACCCGACGACATCAGGGTTATAGCCCCAGTGTCACTTGTAGATCCACTGGTTGAGGACTTCGGCTTCGCCGGACAAGATCGTTTTGACAATCGCGGCATTGTCGATAGCGGGGTTGACGGCTTGGCGGACCTGCAGCTTGGAAAATGGCGAATCCGGATTCGCAGAGTCCGGTACCATGGTCTGCCCGCCCGAGCCAGGCAAGCGACGCGTCACGATGAATCCATCCTTCTCTAGTCCCGCCAAGTCTTTCGCGTTCACCGTCAAGGCCAAATCTATTTCGCCGTTTCGGAGGCTTAGGGTACGCGTGGTGGCATTGGTCTGAACTGCACCACGAAAGTCCTTATTGAGGACACTCGCAACCATGAGCCGGCCTATGCCGGGGATGTTGAACACCTGCTCAATCAAAACCGAGATGCCGATCAAGTGCCGGAGTTGCAGCCCCAGAAGCGTGATCACGGGGATAATCGCGTTCTTGAACGCCTGCCCCGTAATCACGGCGGATTCCTTCAGCCCTTTGGCGCGCGCGGTGCGGATATAATCCTGACGAATCACTTCGAGCATGCTTGAACGCATCTGCCGCGTGAGCGAGGCGAGTGGCACCACCGCTAGGCACACCGCCGGTAAAACCAACTGGCGCGTGTTCAACCAAAAATCCTGGAACGGCGACGTGTAACCTTGCACTGGCAACCAGCCGAGCTTTATTGAGAACAGGTATATCCCGAGAATGCCCAGCCAAAAGACCGGAGTTGCCATTCCCACATTGGCCAGGATGGAAATAATCGAATCGAGCCACCCGCCCCGGCGCACCGCGCTGATGATGCCGGCAGGAATACTGAGGACCGTGCTGAGTATAAACGCCACCAGTCCGACATGGAACGTGATCGGAATGCGCTCGGCAATTACGTCAGTGACTTGTTCGTGGTAAAACACGGACTTGCCAAGATTGCCCTGCACCAGATTTCCCAGCCAGTACAAATACCGCATGTATACGGGTTGATCAAGGTTCAACTCAAGTCGCAACTCCGCAATTTGGACCGGGAGCGACCAGTTCACCGGGTCTGTTTTTGGCTGTCGTAATCGCGCAGCAAGGGCATCAACCGGGCTTTGCCGAACGCGAATATATCGCGAATGCATTGTTCGAGCGCTTGCGGATCCTGCGCTTCACACGCGCAATAGACCCGGCGGTAATTCGCCAGCCTAGCGGGCACGATATCGGGATGGGTTGAAAAATAGCGGCGGTAACGCTGAGAGAGGTCCCACAGACTGGAGAGAACACGGAGGACGTGAGCTTTTTGGCTGGCCCGAAAAATGAGGAAAAAGAACTCGCGGACAACTTCCATGTGGCGTTCAAAATCCTGCTTCTGCGCGGCCGTTTCCATTTCGCCGAAGAGCGTTTTCAAGCGGTCGAGCGGAATGCGCTCGAAATGTTCCGCGGCCCAATGGCACGCGAGCAATTCCAGTTCCTCGCGCATGCGATAGATTTCTTGGTACTCTTCGGTGGAGATTTCGGAAACCGTGACGCCCCGGCGTGGATAAAACGTGACTAACCCTTCGGTCTGCAATTGGCGCAGCGCCTCGCGGACGGGCATTGTGCTCACGCCAAGGGTCGCGGCCAGCTCGTCCTGACGAAGCCACTCGCCCGGCTTGACAGAGTTACTCAATACAAGTTCGCGAATGCGGTCGGCGACGGCGTCTTGAACATTTCCATAGGGGATAGGCATCTGAACGAGTGTTTTCATAGAAAATTACCCTTTGAATGATTGATGTTTCCTCGATATTCGATATTCGATAATCCCGCTTGGAGCAGTATAACATCAAGGGGTTCTGATCGTGCTACCTACAGGAATAGTTCGTGCCAACTGAAGGAGTAGTTCAGAAGGCTGGGCTGCTCAAAAATCGCCTCGATTCTCGTTTTGGGCCCATCCTTCGGAGAAATAGGGACCGCTTACCTAGACGGAGCGCACTGCTTTGACTACATGCTCCCCAAATGCTTGACACCCCAACTCGCCGCTGAGGTCAGCCGTGCGCGAGGTTGGGTCAGCGAGCACACGATCGACCGCCGCATCCATCGCGGCACCAGCGCGGACCAAGGACTCCAACCCGCGGTGCGCACCCATCCACTGCAACAGCATCGCGGCAGAAAGGATCATGGAGGTGGGGTTCGCCCGGTCTTGCCCCTGAATGTCCGGAGCCGAGCCGTGTTGAGCTTGCGCGCAGCAGTGGTTATCGCTTGCCATTATGGATCCCGCCAACCCGATGCTCCCCGAGAGCTCGCTCGCGAGATCGGAGAGAATGTCGCCGTAAAAATTGGTGGCGACAATCACATCAAAGCGAAAGACATCGCGGACCAGGTGAGCAGTCATCGCATCTACGAGGACCTCGTCGAGTTCAACTTGGGGAAATTCGCGAGCAACCTTCCGGACCTGGTCCAGAAAGAGTCCGTCGGAAAGTTTGAAACTGTTCACTTTGTGGACAGCTGTTACTTTCTTACGCCGCTGCATTGCCAGTTCAAAGGCGCGGCGCGCGATTCGTTCGGAGCCATGGACAGTGATCTTGCGGATAGAGAGTGCCATATCGGGGCTAGGCATGAACTCACCGGGACCACCCTTCCACATGTTGCGATCGGGATAAAAGCCTTCCTTCGCTTCGCGCATGATCACGAGGTCCATGTTCTTGACGCCGCGACCGAGAAAGGGGCGCGAACGAGCGGGACGGACATTGGCATATAAGTCGAGTCCAATGCGAAAACCTAGAGAGATATTCCGGCCACCCTCTTCGACAGGGGGTAATCCATGTGAGACTGGGGACCCAGGATGATGTCATCATAGGTTTTGGCTTCTTCGAGAAGCGAGTCCCGCAACGTGGTCCCATATTTGTCGAGGCTCGCGAATCCCACGTCTTCGTAATCAAAGGTGAGGTCCAGCCGAAAGGTCTCGTCGACTGCTTTCAGGACGCTCACCGCCGCCGCAATGATCTCGGGACCAATTCCGTCAGCAGGCAGAACCAAGATGCGCATTCGATCCTCCGCAGCGGACAAGCCCCAACCGCTCACGAAAAGACCGGCGAGCGAGGCCCCCGTGACACAGTGGGCAGATAAGCTGTCGAGCGTGCGCAATGGGCGACGAGTCGATGAATGCGATGTGTGCGTCCCCACCAGTATCTTGCATGGAGTTCATTCTAGGTGATCTTGCCGCTGCCCGTCCCGGGCAAATCTTACCAAAACTCGATCGAACGAGGCTATCTATGGTGGAGAGGTCTAGTCTGCAAAATTCGGTGATCTCGCACAGGGATGCACGCGCTCCGGACTTTGGCAATTGCCTAATGGCTGCTCCCCTGTTGTCATCCGGCACGCCCATCACCGCGCCTTGCAAAACCACGGGGTGAATTCATGTATGCTGAGCTTGTCAGCTTGGGCTCGCTTACGATATTCGATAATCGACAGCGACTCCCAGATATTATATCTTTATAATGTCCTGCGGACACTCCCATTTGGAGTAGTTCTATGCCTCCAATTGGGTAGTCATAAGCATGGCTCTGGGCGAACCAAAACTGTGCAAGGGCTGCGGCCGAGGAACGATACGGGCTGAAAAAGTAGCGAACCACCGGGACATCTCAACGGACACAACGCACTCGTCCGTGCCAATGCTTTCCGCGGAGCAGGCGGAGCTGGTCCGTCACAGCCTCTGCCCCCACAGCCCATGAAGGTCGCGCGATGCCAACTGGAACGCTTGCCGACGGGAGCAGTGGTGAACCTAGCTGAGCGTGCGCCCTCGATGGGGGATTGACCATTTCGAGGGTTAAAGTGATTCTCCATTAATAGAAAAAGCCCGCTCTCCTGCGCGGAGGGCGGGCTGCGCGATTCGCTGGCTCTTTCAACGGATAGTCTGTTAGGCGGCGTGGGCGTTTAGAGCTGGGAGACGTGGATTCGAACCACGATTAACTGATCCAGAGTCAGCCGTGCTACCATTGCACCATCTCCCAACGCAAAAGCCATTCTAACACAATATTCACGAATTGGCAAAGCGCTATTGACAAGCACCATCTTCTGTGCTAGACTGGCGCCGTAGATTCACAATTGCACATAACGGGGAGCTCGGTGTAGACCGGGCTGAGAGGGCGACTGCAAGTCGCCGACCCTTGAACCTGATCTGGATAATGCCAGCGCAGGAAATTTCTCTTCGGAGCTGCGCGCCACCCAAATCGGGTGGCGTTTTCGTTTAAATGAATAGCGCATTTGTTTGCTCTGTGCGTTATTCGCTAGGAGGTGGTAATGGCCGCATTAGGTGAGCGATGGCGCCAATGGCTACCCAAGGTCCAGCCTCCCCCAGAATGGGGGATTGAACCTGTCCCGGCGTCACATCGCATGCTCGGCTGGCTCGACTATGCCGTCCTCTGGGGTGACTTGGGCATCGGACTGCTTGTCATCCTGGCAGGAACTTTTCTCGTCCCCGGCCTCGGATTGAGTTCGGCTCTCCTGGCCATCGCAGTTGGGAGCTTGCTCGGCTGTCTTCTTTTGGCACTCGTCGGGGCGATCGGCAGTGATACGGCTCTCCCTACCATGGTGTTGCTTCGCCCCGTCCTCGGGCTCCGCGGCTCGTACCTTCCGACGGCGCTCAATGTCCTCCAGCTCTTTGGCTGGACCATTTTTGAATTCGTCGTCATGGGCGTGGCAGCAAACACGATCAGTCAAGCCCTTTTTGGCTTTTCGGATTACCCACTTTGGGCCGGCATCGCCGCCGCAGTTGTCATCCTCATGGGGATTGGCGGCCCGATCGGCTTTATTCGTGTGTGGTTGGAGAAATTCGCGGTCTGGATCGCCCTGGCGACCGGCGCGTGGCTGACCTTCCATCTGCTGACGACGTACAATATCTCTGCTCTCTTCACAAAACCCGGCGATGGCTCCCTCCCGTTCTGGGTAGCCGTTGACCTGGTAATCGCCCTTCCCATTTCATGGCTTCCCCTAGTCGCGGACTATAATCGCTTTGCCCGCCGCACCGGCCGCGCCTTCGTCGGGACATTGATTGGGTTCTTCATCACCAACTTTTGGTTTCTCTCTCTGGGCGCGCTTGTCCTCCTGGGGGCTGGAATCACTCAAGAGCCAAAGGGGTTTGCCAGCGCCATTGCGCTCACAGCCGGATGGGTCGCGCTCTTGATCTTGCTCGCCGACGAAACGCATAATGCATGGGCTGATCTCTACTCGTCTGCCGTCTCCATGCAAAATGCCTTTCCTCGGATGAAACAGCGCTTTTTGATCCTTGCGCTTGGGATTCTCGCCTTTCTCATCGCCATCTCGCTCGACATTACCCAGTACCAGAGCTTTTTGTTTTTGATTGGCTCGTTCTTCATCCCCCTCTTTGGCATACTCGTCGCCGACTATTTCCTGTTGCGCCGGCGAGGGTACAAGATCGGCGAGTTTTACCAGACACAGGGACAATATTGGTATCGGAATGGATGGAACATTGTCGGGGTGATCGTTTGGCTCGCGGGAGTCATCGTCTACCATGTGACCGACCCCGTTACATTGGGCGCCTTTCTACCTAGTTGGCCACAACTCATCCCTGACAGCTGACCGCGTTTGGGGGGGTCGCTCCCAAGCTTCTTGATTGCCTTTATTCTCTATGCCGTCTTTGGTTCGATCTTGGCAAAAGCCAGCAAGCCGGCCCCCTCCAAGGCCCCGCGGCATGCTTGATTTCTCGCAAAAGGCTGTTGGCTGCCTGGAGCGGATCCGGAGCGAACGTCCCCTCGTCCATCTCATCACAAACCTCGTCACGATGGAGGATGTTGCCAATGTGCTCCTTGCGCTGGGTGCGCGTCCGATTATGGCCCAAGCCCAAGAGGAAGTGGATCAGATCACAAGGGCGAGCCGGGCGCTCGTGCTCAATCTTGGCACACCCATGCGTGAGCGAATCGAAGCAATGAAAACGGCTGCGCGAGCCGCGCAAGCGAGCGGAATCCCGATTGTGTTCGATCCGGTCGGCGTCGGAGCAAGCTCCTTTCGGCTTCAGGCCGTGCGGGAGCTCTTCGATTCATCGGTTCCGGCGATCGTTCGGGGAAATGCGGGCGAGATCGGTGCGCTCGCGGGATTGACCGGGACTCTTTCGGGCGTGGACACCGCCAACGCAGAATATGACCGCGCCGCGGTTGCTCGAGCCCTCGCGATCCGCTATTGCTCGGTCATCGTCGTCGCCGGAGCGCGCGACTATGTCTCTGATGGCAAGCGCACGTACGTGGTGGCCAACACCTCTGCTCGTCTGCAGACGATCACGGGCGCCGGGGATATGCAGAGCGCGCTCATTGCCGCCGCCGCATCCGTCGAACCGGACGCGCTACTGGCGGCCGTGAGCGCACTCGTCTTGTTCGGGCTTGCGGCGCAGCGCGCTGCAAGCCGGACCATGCGCGATGGCCCCGGCAGCTTTCGGGTGGCCCTCTTCGACGCCCTCGCTCAATTGGATGCCGGGAACATCTCGTAAGGCTCAACAACGCTAGGAGGTCGAATGGAAACACGCAAAGTCGCATATGCCGTGGTGCTCACGGCTCTTGCGGTGGCCGGGGGCCTGCTCTCAATCCCGGTCGGCTTGGCCAAGGTCTCGCCGGCCCAGGCCATGGTCAATGTGCTTGGCGCTGTCATGCTCGGTCCTTGGTACGCGTTGGCCGTCGCCCTGGCGACTTCTATTATTCGCAATGCCGTGGGCACCGGGACCCTGTTTGCGTTTCCGGGGAGCATGATCGGCGCTCTGATTGCAGGATATGTCTATCTCTGGACACGCAATATCTATCTTGCCGCACTCGGTGAGATATTTGGGACAGGCATTCTTGGTTCATTGGTGAGCATCTTGATCGTCGCCCCGTCCCTGCTGAACAAACCCGTGGATGCGTTGGTCCTCACATTATCTTTTCTTTTGAGCACGATCGTGGGGTCCGTTGTTGGTGTTATGGGCCTCCTGGTCCTGCAGCGCGCCGGTGTACTCAAGACGGCAAGACATGCCACTGGTTGATCTGAAGCGGGTCCGTTATCAATACGAGGATAGCTCGAGCTACGCGCTCGACGAGATCGACCTGACGATCGAGCCGGGAGAATACGTGCTGCTCGCGGGCGCGAGCGGATCGGGCAAGTCCACCCTCTGCCGCCTGTTCAATGGCCTGATTCCTCATTTTCACGGCGGGAGGCTCAACGGGCGGGTCATCGTGGATGGGCTGGATACGCAAACACACCGCGTGGTCGACCTATTCGCTCATGTCGGCATGGTGTTCCAGAATCCCGCGGCTCAACTTTTCAACAGCACTGTCGAACGCGAAATTGCTTTTGGGCTCGAAAGCCTGGGCTTGGCACCAGATGAGATCGCCCGGCGGATTCGATGGGCGCTAGAGACGACGGGTCTCGCCGCGCTTTACGATCGACCGCCGAATACGCTTTCAGGCGGAGAACAGCAAACGGTTGCGCTCGCGGCAATTCTGGCACTGCGCCCCCGGTTGCTTGTGCTCGACGAGCCGTTTACAAACCTCGACCCGCAGGCAATAGAACGGATCCGCGCCATTCTACAGACTGTCCATGGAACGGGTACTACCGTTTTGGTGGCCGAGCACCGCCTGCACGCTTCGCTGCAAGATGCCACCCGCCTCGTCATCCTGCACAACGGTCGAATTGTGAGTGACGGGCCTCCGCGTGAGGTGCTGCAAGAGGATCTGTCTCCTTTCCGCCTGAACACCCCATTCGTCGTTCGCCTGGCGAAGAAGGCAGGAGTCTACCCTGTGCCGCTCTCCGTCGACGAGGCAATCGCCGCCGGCTTGGGAACGGACGGTATGCTCGGCTCTCCAGTCGCCGTCCTTCCCACAGCGACCTCCTCCGGTTCGCCCGCGGTCGTCGAATTGAGAGACTTGACTTTTGTGCGGGATGGGCGCCCGGTATTGCAGAACATTAATCTGGCCGTCCATGCCGGCGAATGTGTCGCTTTCGTCGGCAAGAATGGATCCGGCAAAACGACGCTCCTCAAGCATCTAAATGGCCTTTACCGCCCAACTTCGGGGATGGTCACTGTACTCGGCAAGGACACACGGCGCGAGCGTGTGGGCGATCTTGCGAAGAGGGTTGGGCTTGTTTTTCAGAATCCTAATGATCAGCTTTTCAAGGCGAACGTGCGCGACGAGATCGAGGCAGGGCCGCGCGCGCTCAGAGCTCTCGACCGCCCGTGGATCGATCACCTCATTAGCGAGTTCGGCCTGGCGCACTTGCTTGACCGCTCTCCCTTTAATCTCAGCGAGGGGGAGAAAAAACGCGTAGCGTTTTCGGCCGCTCTCGCCACTCATCCGAGCATATTCGTCCTGGATGAGCCGACGACGGGGCAGGACGGCTCCTTCCGCCAAGCTCTGTCACGGCTCTTGTCCAACTTGCGGAAGCAAGGCTTCACAGTGATTCTCGCGACCCACGACCTCGAATTCGCGGAGTGCGTCGCGCCGCGTTGGATCGCGCTCTCCGCGGGCCAAATCGTTGCGCACGGTTCACCGGACGAGGTCATGCGCAACACGTCCGCGGTGGAACGTGCCGCGCTGCGCCCTACCGCGCGGTTCCTCCTCAGGCAATCGACCCGCAGTCACCCGGCGCCATTAACCACGAGCCTGTCCGCAAAGAGGAGTCAAGTGCAATGAGGTCTTCCCCACCGGGAGATACGGCGCTTTATGTCCTTCTCCCGCAGAAACCCGCTGAGATAGTATCCCGATGGCGACGCCTATATGATCCGGCCTCCGGCAATATTGAGGCGCATGTCACGATCGCCTTTCCTCCTTTTGTTCCACTCAAGCGCTGGTCCGCTGTCCGCCCGGCGGTCGAAGCAATACTCGGAGACTATGAGCCGTTTCAGGTCATTATCCGAGAGACAGGGCGCTTTTCCGGATCGCAACACATCTTGTGGCTGCGCCCGGAGGATGACGAAAGCCTGGTGCGAGTTCGAGCAGCCCTGGAAAAGGCGCTTCCGCGGTATATGCCCAAGCTTCCGTACAATTTTGTGCCGCATGTGACCATCGGTCTTTTGGATTCAGAGGATGGTCTCGTCCAGGCCCAAACAGCCGTTCGGGCGGAGATCGAGCCGCTGCGTTTCCTGGTAGACAGGCTGACATACGGTACGTGTGGGGATGACGGGACGTGGCACAATACGGATTCGCTCTTGCTCGGTCGAGCCGCGCGCAAGCACGGGGCGGAGCGAGTCGGTCCATGAACGTTCCTCTCGATCCACGGACGAAACTGGCGCTCGCCGTTGCCTTCACAGCAGCGCTTGTGTCGACGTCGAACCTGGGCATGCTCATCACCGCAACTGCAATAGTGTGCCTGCTCGTGATTGTTTTGGGGCATGTTCGCCGATGGCTGTCCGCGCTGCGCACGCTTGTACCAATGACTCTGTTTGTCTTTGTGGTGATGTCCTTCACATTCGATTTGCCCAGCGCTTTGGGAGCGGCTCTAAGGCTCGCCGCCGTAGCGACCGCTTTTTTCCTCTTTTTCCAGTCGACTGCGCCTGAAGACCTAGCTGATGCACTTCAGAAGATGGGCGCCCCGTACGTTTTCGCTTTCATCTTGACGACAGCTATGCAGTTCGTTCCTGTTCTGACGCGACAGATGCAGGACATCATGGATGCCCAGCGAGCGCGCGGCATCCGGCTTGAATACGACCTGGCGAGCCTGCCCAACTACCCTGCCCTGTTCGCGCCTTTGCTCATCCAGTCGTTTACGCTCGCCGATCACCTCGCAGAAGCCATGGAAGCGCGCGGCTTCGGCGCGCCCCATCGCACCTTTCAGAAGGAATACGCTTTGCGTCTCCAAGATTATGCAACCATCGTACTCGCCCTGGCGTTCGTCATCATAAGCTGGCAAATCAAGTAAGGAAGGTGGCGGCTGTGGAAAAGAAGGTCGATTATTCTCTCTACGTGATTACCGATGCGCGCCTTGCGCGCGGCCGGTCGAATCTCGATGTCGTCGCGGCCGCGCTGCGGGGCGGCGCGACGATGATCCAATACCGTGCTAAGGACGCCGTCACGCGCAAGATGATTGAAGAAGGGCTGGCGCTCCATGACCTCTGCTTCCGTCATGGGGTACCCCTGATAATCGACGATCGAGTCGATGTTGCACTCGCCGTCGGCGCGGAGGGCGTCCACGTCGGCCAGGAAGACATGCCTGCGTCGCTTGCACGGCGGTTGATCGGCCAAGACAAGGTTCTTGGGGTTTCTGCGGCGAATCCGGATGAAGCCGTGGCGGCAGCCGCCGACGGTGCCGACTATGTCGGAGTGGGTGCGGTGTTTGCGACGGGGTCAAAGGCGGATGCCGGCGAGGCTATTGGAATTCAAGGACTGATACGGGTCACGCGCACTAGCCCTCTGCCAGTTGTGGGAATTGCCGGCATCAATGTCTCGAATGCGGCGAGTGTCATTCGCGCCGGCGCCGTGGGCGTAGCAGTCATCTCCGCGGTGGTCGGGGCAGACGACGTAGAGGCCGCCGCACGACAACTGCGAGACATCGTCGATAAAGCGAGACGCGGCTTGTCATAGGTCAGAAGATGGATGTAACTCAGCTCGGGGAATTCGGTCTCATTGCTCGGATTCAACAGACACTGTCGAGCCCTTCAAACCCCGATGTCCTCGTGGGTATCGGGGATGACGTCGCGGTCCTCCGCGCGGATTCTGACAGAGTGTGGCTGGCAACAGGGGACATTCAGGTAGAGGGGGTCCACTTTATGCAAGCGGCGGTCACGCCGTTCGACCTGGGCCGCAAGGCCCTTGCCATCAACCTGAGTGACATCGGAGCCAAGGGAGGACGCCCGCGCTTTGCGCTTGTTTCGCTCGCGCTGCCGCGTGGCCTGACGGTCGAATTCGTGGACGAACTGTACAAGGGTCTAAAGCGAGAAGCAGATGATTTCGGTACGGTCATTGTCGGGGGCAATATATCCCGTTCGCCTTCGGGCCTGTTCGTGGACATTTTCCTTCTCGGAGATGCGCCGCGCAACAATGTCGTCTTACGGTCGGGCGCACACGTCGGAGATGCGATCCTCGTGACCGGCACCCTTGGCGATGCAGCGGCAGGGCTCGCACTCCAGTCCGACCCAGGTCTCTCGGCAACCCCGACCTACACACTCACCGCCAAGGCGAAATTGGCGCTACCCACGCCGCGGGTGCGTGAGGGAGAATGGATAGGCGCCTCACACCTCGCGACGGCGATGCTGGACGTCAGCGACGGCCTCGCGAGCGACCTTGGCCATATCTGTGATGCGAGCCAAGTCGGCGCGCGTGTACTCGCCGGCACCCTTCCTGTGGATGAGGAAAACCGCGCGTTAGCGCGGTCCGCTCAGGGAGATGAATGGTCATTTGCTCTCCACGGCGGCGAGGATTATGAGCTGCTTTTCACGGCGCCTGCGGCCAACGTGCAGGCGATCGTCGGAGGGCTCGCAAATGCGACCGGCACCGGCGCCACCGTTGTGGGAGAAATCGTACCTGTTGACGCCGGGCGTCGCTTGATTTTGCCCATCGGGGTAGACGTTCCGCTCGGGTCACGGGGCTGGGACCATCTAGCCGACCAGAAACGCGGTTTCCAATGAGGGGATTATGAAACGTGCATTGACGATTGCTGGCTCAGATTCAGGGGGCGGGGCCGGGATCCAGGCCGACTTGAAGGCATTTGCTGCCCGGGGAGTCTTTGGAATGAGCGCGATCACGGCGCTCACCGCCCAAAACACAGTTGGAGTCCAAGGAGTGTTTGAGATTCCGCCGGA
>JAMDCU010000111.1 GCA_023489485.1 Chloroflexota bacterium | reverse complement strand
GGCAAGACCCGAACTCGAACCATTTAAAAAGCCATAGCTTATAAGCACGGCGCAAGTTTTACTTGCATCCGTACCCGTGACATATTGGATACTGTCTGATACTGATCTCCAATCAAATTCAATCGGTTTGAGGCGTTCTAGCGATCTTACACCAGGAACGTTGCTGTTTTCTGCTACGACCACAGCGACCCTGTGTATATCCGGATTTTGTTCTTTCAGATATTTTCCGGCTCCGATAAAAGTTCCGGTTGTTCCGAGTCCGGCAACGAACATATCAATTCTTCCATCCATCTGCTGCCAGATTTGAGGTCCGGTGATTACGTAATGCGCATTCGGATTATCAGGATTGCCATATTGGGCAGGATTTACCCAACCTTTCTTCTTACCCAACTCTTTGGCTATTTCAATGCCGTTACCTTCGGTAATAATGACATGGATGCCAGCAACTCTTAGCTGGTTAAGTTTGGCAACGGGAATATCAGGTGGAACAAGAGAATAGCATTGTTCTATGCCATGTACTACTCTGGCCACCACCCTGAATGCCAGGGCCATATTTCCGGATGAACTTTCAACTAAAGTATGAACGCCGTCGAATTCTCCTCTCTTCTTCATGGCACCAAGGATTTGGTCTGCAGTAATAAACTTCACTTGGTTAAGAGGCAAAGCAGTCTCCTGCTTGGCAAATATCCTTACCCCGTCTTTTATGAACGGATTAAGCTCTTCTCTGTCCAGTTCTACCAAAGGAACAATATGATTTGCCGAATTAAGGTACTGTTCAAGTGCGTTGGGTCCTTGGAAGACAGTTCTTCTGATGGCTTCGGCGGGCAGTTGGCTTGACTCAAATTCACGCTGTTCCATCGTTCTAAACTCACTGTACTCGATCGAGGCAGTTCAAAGTGCAATCGCTGCGGATTAGCATTCTAACACAAGAATATGGTTTAGTCAGTAGGGCCTGGACAATCGGCCAGGGCTGGTGCAAGGTCGGCTCGTAGTTAGGCACGGAGGAGAGTCGAAGATCCCCGAAGCTCGCAGATCCCCGAAGCGGAGCGGAGGGGAGAAACGGAGGGGGCAAGACGTTGCTTATCAACCTGACGCCCCGGTTGTGGAGCACCAATTGAGAGAGGCGATCAAGGTGTGGTCTGCAGAGCTAGCGCCGCTCGTCAACGCGGTAGGGTATAATTCTCTGAAGAATATTCGTCCGGCGCCGTCGGCGGGCGGAGCTTCTCCTCGCCGATCGTTCCGGCCAGGGAGCGAAACTCGAGCGCACGCGTAACGAGGACACTGATGGCGCCGCTCCCTCGTTGGACCACTCCTTCCAGCAAAACGAAAAGCTGATGGCGCAAGAGGGGGAGGAATTTCTCGTACACGTTCGGGCGGACAACCACGTCGACGAGGCCGGTTTCGTCTTCAAGCGAGATGAACACCATCCCCTTGGCCGTGCCCGGTCGTTGCTTGACGGCCACCATTCCCCCGAGGCGCACGTACTCTCCTTCGGGCTGAGCCTTGACCTCCGCGGTGCTCAGAGCTCCGGCACGCTCGAGCGCGGGACGGTAGTGCCGCATAAGCTGTCCATTGGGTGAGAGCCCGAGGAGCTCATATTCCCACAGCGTCTCCTCGCCCGCCTCCAACTCAGGCAAATGGACATCCATCACGAGCAGCACTAAGGGGAGTTCCTCAGGGCGGTAGTCAATCTCTCCCAGTTCCCACAGGAGCTTGCGCCGGGGCCCAAAGGCGTCGAAGAGGCCCGCTCGAATCAGATTGCTCACTGTCGATTGGGGCAGATTCGTCCTCTCACAGAAATCGCGTAAGCAGCTGAAATTGTTCTGCGACCGTGCCGCGAGGATGCGTTCCCAACCTGACTCGCCCAAGCCCAAAGTCGCCCGCAGCCCCATGCGCAGCGCGCGTCTGCCGTCCGGCGTCCGCTCCAAAAGGTACTTCCAATCACTCCGATTGATTTCGGGCGGGAGTAGCTCCACCCCATGCCGTTTGGCATCGCCGATGATGACCTCGGTGGAGTAAAAGCCCATCGGCTGTTGATTCAATAGGGCACAGTAGAACTCGGGTGCATAGTAGCGCTTCAAATGGAGCGTCTGGTAAGCGATGAGGGCAAAGCTCGCGGCGTGGGATTTGCAGAACCCATAGCTCGCAAAGCCCTCGAGTTGCCGAAAGGTCTCTTCCGCTGTGGCTTGCTCCATCCCATTCGCCAGCGCCCCTTGAATGAAACGGTCGCGCATCGCCTGCATTGCTTCGAGCGACCGGCTGCGTGACATGGCTCGCCGCAACTGGTCCGCCTCGCCCGCCGTAAAGCCGGACGCGACCATCGCCACCCGAATCACCTGTTCCTGGAAGATGAGCACTCCGAGTGTTTCCCGCAGCGCGGGTTCGAGCGACGGATGGAGATAGGTAACCGGCTCTAGTCCGGCGCGCCGGCGCAGGTAAGGATGCACGGCGCCGCCCTGGATGGGTCCTGGGCGGACAATCGCCACCTCGACGACAATGTCTTCAAATTTCTCCGGCCGGTGACGCGGGAGCATCTGCTGCTGTGCGCGGCTTTCCACCTGGAAGGTGCCGATCGTGTCGCCAGCTTGGAGCATCTTGTAGATCTCCGGGTCGTCCAAGGGAAGAGCATCGAGATCAGGCTGGGCTCCTTCGATATAGCTGAGAGCTTCGGTGATGAGCCCGAGGGTGCGCAAGCCCAGAATATCGATCTTGATGAGCCCCGCGTCCTCGACGCTGTCTTTATTCCACTGGCAAACCACCCGGCCCGGCATGGTCGCCCGCTCGAGTGGAACCACCTCGTCGAGCGGCTGCGCGGTGATGAGCATTCCCCCGACATGGATCGCTAAATGACGCGGGCAGTCTTGAATCTGCCGCATCAGATCGGCCAGCATCCCCAGCGGGTGACCGGCGGTGATCTCCCCGTCGACCGATTTCAGAATCTGGTCTGCGGCGGGAAGAGCCGAGCGCCAATCGATGGATTTGGCGAGCCGATCCACGACGGGCAGGGGAAAACCCAGCGCCTTGCCCAGGTCGCGTACCGCGCTGCGCGCCTGATAGGTGACCACGTTGCACACCATCGCGGTGTGTGAAGCGCCATAGCGCTCGTAGACGTACTGAATCACCTCTTCCCGGCGGTCCGCGGCGAAATCGATGTCAATGTCCGGCGTCGTATAGCGGTCGGAGCTCAGGAACCGCTCAAAGAGCAGATCGTGCGCTAACGGGTCGACGCTCGTAATGCCGAGGAGGTACGCGACGATGGAATTGGCCGCCGAACCCCGCCCCTGGCAGCGAATGCCGCGCTCGCGGGAAAAGCGAACGATATCCCAGACGATGAGAAAGTAGCCGGCGAGCCCGGCCTGCTCGATCACTGAAAGCTCGTGCGCCAGTTGCTTGAGTACGGCGGGCTTGAGCTGTGGGTAACGTTTCGGCAATCCTTGATGGCACAACTGATACAGGTATTCGAACTCGCTCAGGCCGTCGGGCACTTGAAAGTTGGGCAGCCGGCGCGAGGAAAAGTCCGGTTCGAACTCACAGCGCTCCGCAATGACTAGAGTATTTTTCAGAGCTTGCGGCAAAGAGCGAAAGCGCTCTGTCATCTCCTGAGGCGAGGCAAGATAATAGTTGCTGTTGTAGGGCAAGAACCCCGCTCGGCGCGCCTCGGTGAGCGTCATGTTCTGGTCGATCGCGAGGAGAGCGTCCCGCAGGCGGCTTCCTGATTGCAGCGCATAGTGAACGTTATTGGTCGCCACGATGGGCAGATTGAGCGAGCGAGCCAGTCGGATCAGGCTGGCGGCCAGACGACCATCCTCCGGCAGGTAATGGTGCTCGAGTTCAATCCACACCTGCTCTCGCCCCAAGAGATCGCACAATCGACCCGCGGCTTCGGTCGCTCGTTCAGGCTGTCGGTCGAGTAGAGCCTTCGCGATGGGTCCCCTCCGGCATCCAGAGAGCGCGAGGAGCCCGCGATGATTCTCCTCCAGCATCTCCCAAGTGACCGCGGGCTTAGCCTTGCCCGGCCACTCTTTGGGGTCCGTCGTCATCGCGCCGGCAGCGTCCCGTGGGGTGTCCTTGAGATGAGCTGCGCTCAAGAGCCGACAGAGACTGGCATAACCTTCCCGATTCTCCACTAGCAGGGTCAGATGTCCCCCCTGAGGTTCAGGGGGGACGAACTGAACCCCGCGGGCAGCGGGGTGATGCTCATCCGCTAACGTTACTTCGGCCCCGAAGATGGCAGGAAAGCCCTTTTCCTTCGCCGCTTTCCAGAAGCGAACGACACCGGCCAGACTGTTGTGGTCGGTGAGCGCCATGGCCGAGAGCCCCAATTCTTGAGCGGTGCGGATCAGGTCTTCCGGTGACGAGGCACCGTCGAGCAGCGAAAAATAACTGTGGGCATGGAGTTCGGCATAGCCTTCAGTCATAGAGTTTCGAAAGGTACCACTCCTCATCCTGAAAATCAAAGTACAAAACACAGAGGAGCCCATCCGTCGTCGTCACGGCTTGATAATCACGGTGCACACGACCCTCCTCGGTCCACCAATCGCTGTCGACTTGCCAGTGTTGCCATACCTTTTCAACCGCATGCGTGCGTCCATTCCACGCGAAAGAGTCCACGCGGCCGCGTGGATCTTGTTCCACTTGCACGAGGCTTCCGTCTTTCCACAAGCGCGTCATATGGCCTCCCCCGCGAGAAGCAAATTCATAGTCGAGCGGCGCTCTGAGAGCGGATGCCCCTCATCGCTAAGCAGGAATCGAAAGAAAAGCTCACGGTAACGGCCGGAAAGTTTTTCGGCGAGCTCTCGGAGAGGTGAGCGTTCCGTGTCCAGGTCAAACAGCATGAGCTGATGCGGCACTAGCTCACCGTAATCGAGGAGAGATGACTTCAGGGAGACCAGTTCCGCGGGCCAGCTCAGAATTTCAAGTTGATGGGAGAGTGTTGCCCGCAGACGACTCTCTTCAGCCATCGGCTCGACAAAGGTATGGTCGACGTGACGCGTGCTATCGTCATCAAAGTGCAAATCAAGGCGGAGCCGGCGACAGCCTTCGAGTCGCCTGGCGAGCGCGGAAAGCGACGGTCGCAGATTGGAGAGGAGCGCTTCAAGAACCTCACTGTGCAGCCCGGTCGGTGGATCGAAATCGATCGAGAGCGGCGGTGTAGCTTCCTCGATCGTGCGACGCACCGGGCGAGTGTCGCGCCCTTGCGCCCACTGTTGAGCCAACTTTCCTTCAGCGCCAAATCGCTGCCAGACGGCCGTCTTGGGCAGCTTCGCAAACTGACCTAACGTCCGGATGCCCAGCCAGGTCAGTTGCTGTAAGGCCAGAGGGGACAGAGGAAGGAGGCCAATCGAGAGAGGACGGAGGAAACGCTCCTCGTTGTTGTGATCGACAAGACGCATGTGACCAGGGGTCGCGGTGCTAGCCGCCGCACGGGCAGTGAACTTACTCGTATCCCAGCCAATCGAAGGGACAAGGTTTTCGCCAAGCACCCCGCGGGCTTGCTTGCCCAGATCGGCGCAGAAAGGCTGAACCGTTTGGGAAGTCGCCGCCACAGCATGGAGGTCGACGTAGGCGAGGCCCCAGGAAGCGGCTTCCACAGGCAATCCACATTCGGCGAGTCTCCCAACGAACGCGCCCTGCTCTGCCTGGCTTGTTTCCAGATCCAGCGGATACAGACGCACGTCAGGACAGCGCATGCGCGCCTGGCGCGACTCCATTTGAAGCGTGATCCCACTCTGACGTGCTTCGGAGGAGACGGCGCAGACGAGTTCGTCGGCTCCAAGAAGCGCAACCGGTCTGCCCGCGAGTTCCGGCTTGTCCCGCTCGGCCAAGCCCATGAGGAAATTGGGGACGCGACAACACATAATGCTCACAACACACTGCTCCTACGACTTGCCCTGCAATTCACCATGTCTCCCTCGGCCGCACCGTCTCGTTGAACGCGATCGCGATAGTAGCACCCTCCCCTTGGCGGTGCGAACGGCTCTTGACGAGCCTCGTCTCGACCCGATAACCGATGAACTCGCCTGCAGTTTCAATCCATTCCTGACGGACGAACTCGAGATGCAAAGACGCGAAGTGACGGACTGCTCGACTCGTCTCGGCAACCAAAGGCGACAGCCAGGGCGGCCGAGATTCATCGAGCAGCAGGAGGGCGCAATCGGCGCCTTTCAGCGCCAAATTCACCTGGGGCATCATTTGCTCCACGGCGCTCGCTGCCTCGCGATCGATGAGAAAATCGGATAGACTATCCATGAGGATGGCGCGCAACTCACGGCTCCGCACGAGATCCAGGAGAACCCGCAAAGTCTGCTTCGCTCCCTGAGGCCGGACGAGGAGCAACCGATTCAGATCGACTCCCGAACGGGTGAGATAGTCAGGATCTGAGCTCGCGCCTAAATCGAGAATGGCAACCGAATGGTGGCGCTCCGGGGTACCCTGCTGCGCGCGACTCAGTACCTTGTAGGCGACGGTTAGCTTTCCGGAGGTCGCCTTACCCGAAAGCACCGTGACAGCATGGAGTGGAATGCCTCCGGATCCTGCCAGGTGGTCGAGTGCCGGAAAAGTAGTCGAAAGGGACTCGCGATGGCTCGACGGAGCGTGGGATGCCGCGAGGACGCCTGTCCCCCACCGGTGCTCCATCTGTGTGATCGCGGCTTTGAGCCGTTCGCTCTTTGTGCCATTGAGTGTGCCCACGGGACTGTCCTTTTTGCGTCAGGGAAAAGTGAGTAAAGAAGAGCAGATTTCCATGGACTCCATATCTTCTCGGCACTGGCCGATGTTTTTGGAAGAAAGATGGACAGGGCGCGCAGACGCCGGAATCGTCGGAACGTGCATTTCGATGACGGCGGCAATCGATTGAGTTCGAGAAATAAGGACAAGGATGGACAGAAACGCGGGTAATGAAAACAGAGAGGGCGAGCCGAGCGAGGCAACCACTTGGTAGGTGAAAGACAGACGCGCTGGATCAATGACGCGCAGACAGGTGCTGGGTAAGGCATTTTCCCTTCTCATGCCTCACAGCGTAGCACATCCGTTCTGCCATGTCTATTCGTATGATACTGATTTTCGTACTGAATTGGGGACGGGGTTTTCAGGTAGGCAAAGAACTCAGCGAAGTACTGAACAAGATGTAGTAGGGTGAATCGATCTAGTCCTCAAGCTGTTGTATCAGGTACTTGAGTTCATGCCGCGACCGAATCCGTAATTTCTGATACGCGTGGTAGAGGTGGCTCTCGACCGTGCGCACGCTGATCGAGAGCTCGGACGCGATCTCATCATCCGTCTTGTCGCAGGCAGCGAGCTCTGCCACATCTTTCTCGCGGCGGGTGAGAGTATGCCAGCGAGCTTGGCGTTCGGAGATCTCGCGTGGCATTCCGACCGCGATGACTTTCACCGACGGGGCTTGTTGCGGCTCCCGATGGATAGGACGGCGTACAAAACGCCAGACCCAGAGGAGGACAACGATCGAGAACGCGCCAATCAGCACAAGGCCGAAGAGTCGGAAGTGGTCTGCGGTGAACATGCCTCTCCAGAAATGGTCGTCTGCCGATTGGTCTGGTCCTCATCTCATGTAAGTAAGACGACCGTGGTTGTAGTTTGTGTGAATTCATTCTACTAGAACCTCCGTTCTATGTCAAGTACTCGGCGTGGCAATTATGCTCTAGCCCCGCATTACTCAACGTCGGGATGAGAGGCTAGCCAGTGCTCGCTCTCAGCGCGGGCGTCGATCGGGATGTGCTTGGACCGCACTCGTCTTTCATGTAGGACATGGACCAACTGTTCATCACTCACTAGCTTTGGCGAGAGCTTGCGATCTTCTCTAAAGCGAACCACATCCAGCGCGTGCACGACCGCCTCCTCCAGCGCCCAGTTCGCGATGTGCTCTGCCCGCGTTTCTGGTTCTTCCCACGGATGCTCAGGATCCATTAGGCCTCCGAGCCAAGTACAGAACCCTGTCTCGACCTCCTCAATGCCATAGCGCGCCCGGGGCACCTTTCCCTCTTTATAGAGTTGTTGGATAGCGGACGCATCCCACAGTCTCTGCACTTGAATTCTCGCGACCGTTTCTTCGTAATAGGTGGCCGTCGAAAAGAGAAAGTACCAACCGAAATTGATTCCGCCCGGCTGTTCGAATTTGACTGCTGACTCATCGAGCTTCAATTCATTCAGGATCTTCAAGAGACTGGGGTACTTTTCGTCATATCGCATGAGCTTGCCAAAAGACATTTCCATCGTTTTGAACTGCTCTGGCAGGCGTTCCAGATAGATTACGGCACGATAGGTGATGCGCGCAGGTTCCAGCGCGGCAGGGTCAATACGATATGGGGTGAGGTCGATCTGTGATTTCGTGGTTCCTGACTCGAGCTCTGTCTGCTTGTCTTCCGCCTCAGCCGACGCTTGAATCGATTGGAGTTCTTGTTCGGCCCACTCCAGTGCCTTCTCAAGTTGCAAAAAGTTCGTGCGCTCGTTCTTAAAATGATCCGGCTGCTCGATACAAGCTTCCCAGAACCAGTCGCTCTTGCTCATCCTGACCGTTCCGCGGTTCGGCGGTACATCGCAAACGAGCGTCTGGGCATCCGCTTGCTTCACCCAAGGCAGCGGGCGCTTGGAAAGATCTACTTCCTCCACGTCATACTGCCATGCCGAACGCAGGGCAAGATCGAAAACCTCGTGGAAGGCTTTGTCAATCCTCTTCTGCTCCTCTTCCGCCATCGGCTCAAGCAGAGCTTCGTGCTGTTTCAGGAGCTCAAAGAGCTCAGCACTCGCCTGAGGATTTAACCGAAACAGTTCCTCCTCAACTTCCTCCACTTCACGTTTCGGTTCTCCCGTGTCGACAGTTGGCTGCGCCCTTCTCTTGCCATGCCGATGCCACCTCTTCTTTCGCTCGCCGTTTTGAATCTCGTATTCGAACCGCCGGGTGAGCCGAATCCCTTCCGTCCGCCAACGTTCGTCTTGACTCAGCTTATGCCACAGCTCTAGTAGTTCATTAGGCCTCAGATGCTCGAACTTTTTGCTCGCGTCGTCCCACACCGCCAGGCCCGGCTCGTCTTCCCACTCCTTTTGCGAAAACCCGCCTGCCCAGGCAGGACACTCCCTGGAACTAGAGGGAGAGTGATACGACTCGCGCCGACCCCGGATCAATTTGATACCCCAGGTCGATGCAGCCGGTGCGGCCTCGGCTTTCGCCGGCGTGGCGGCACTGACCGCGCTCTCTGGCATCGGAGGAATATCAGATGGTTCTGGCTTCACTGTCGGCTTCGTTGGTGGCGCCTGCTGTCCGCCGAAGATCTGTTCTGCACGATCCAGGAATTCCCGATACCACTCCGCCAATAGCTCTTCGGTGATCCCTTTCCCCTTGATGATGTGCCTCTTCCGTCGAGGGTTCCGTAGATATTCGAGCACAACTTGCAGCTTGAATTCCGGAGTATGTTGTGAGTCAGGTACTGATGCTCCAGGTTTATCAGACATGGCCACCTCCTTCCATATTGTACACCTTCCAGTTGAGTGAATCGCGGTGAATTTCGTAGCCAGACTCTGGCACAGGATGTGGCAAGTAGTGTCGGAAACTAGAAAAGGCAAGGCGGGACTGGTTTGTCCCGCCTTTGCCATTTTGAACCATGTCTATGCAGCTGCCACAGGGTACGTCTTCAGGAGCTGCGATAACCGTGCCAATGTGCTCGGGTCCACACACTGGAAGTCATACTTCTGGGAACCTGTTGTCCAACAACCCGTTTACGTCATGACCTAGAGTGTTTGGACCTCAACCACTCGTTTAAACTCGGCGGCTGGCTCAGAACGCCAGCTAGTCGCCCCAGGGTCTCGAGGTCGGGAACGGTGAGATCGGGCTGTGCTGGCCCGATTGCCCCCCTGTCATGGAAATCCCAGCCATGCTATAATTGCCAAAGTTATGGTAATTCACGACACATCCGTCATCTCGCCTATTCTCGTCGGCCGAACTCGGGAAATGGAAATTCTGGAGCAAGCGTGGCAAGCGGCCGCGCAGGGGAGCGGAAGCTGCATTCTCCTCGCGGGAGAAGCCGGGATCGGCAAGACGCGCCTCATCGCCGAACTGCGCCGGCGGCATGCCGGCGGGAATTTCGCCGTGCTGCAGGGCAATTGCTTCGAGCCGGATGTCTCCTTTCCCTATGCGCCCTGGGTTGACGCCCTCCGCCTGTGGCTCTCCCGTTCTTCTACCGAAGAGATCCGTGAACTGCTCGGCCCACTCGCGGCCGATTTGGTGCAAGTGCTCCCAGAGCTATCGTCGCTTCTGCCCGATATCAGTCCCGCGCCCGCGCTTGATCCTGAAGCAGAAAAACGTCGTTTGTTTCAGTCCATGGCTCAACTCTTTTCCAGGCTGGCTTCCTCAGGCCCCCTGCTGTTCATTCTGGAGGATTTGCACTGGAGCGACGAGATCAGTCTCGAGTTGCTCCATTTTCTCGCGCGGCGTGTATCCGGCTATCCGATACTGCTCGTCGCCACCTACCGCAACGACGAATTGTCACCTCCGCTAGTTCATCTCGTAGCGCAATTGGACCGTGAACGGCTCGTCAGGGAATTGACGCTCAAACCGCTCGGCTTTGAAGAGGTCGAGTCGATGCTGCGCACCATTCTTTCGATACCCACGCCGGAACCGGTTGATTTTCTCGGCCTTCTTGTCCCACCCACCGAGGGGAATCCATTTCTCGTCGAAGAGTTCCTGAAAGCGCTGGTCGAGGCAGGCGATATTTCCTATCGGGAAGGTCGGTGGCAGGGACGCTCTGCCCGCGACGTGCGTGTCCCCTCGACGGTCCAGGAGTCGGTGCAGCGGCGGGTAGAGCGAATTGACGTTTCCGTGCGGCAGGTTTTGACGGTATGCGCGGTTGCCGGACAACGCTTTGACTTTGCGCTCGTGCAGAGCGTCATGCAGATGGACGAGTCGGAACTTGAGCAAGTGATGAAAGAACTAGTCGCGGCGCAGTTGCTCGTCGAAGAACCGGCCGACCGGTTTGCGTTCCGTCACGCATTGACGCGCGAGGCATTATACGCACTGCTGCTCGCGCGCGAGCGAAAGAAACTCCATCAGCAGATCGCGGCGAAACTCGAACAGTTGTATGCGCAAGCGCCGGCTGACTATACGGCAGACCTTGCCTATCATTATTATAGGGGCGAGGTCCGGGACAAGGCCTCCCTCTACTGCACTCGTGCGGCGGAACGCTCGGCCAGCCTTTACGCGCTACCGGAAGCGATCACTCACCTTTCGCATGCTATCGAAATGACAGACGACCCGTCACTTCAGGGGCTGGAACTGCTGCATCGGCGTTCGCAGGTCTATGAGCTCCTCAGCGATTATGAGCGGGCACGCTCCGATGCCGAGCGCGGGCTAGCCGCCGCACGCAAGCTGGATGATGTCCGCGGCGAGTGGCAAGCGCTCTTGGACCTCGGCTTTGTCTCGCACATGCGGAGCTATGAACAGGCCGGGGTATTCCTGCAGCAGGCGCTGGATGCGGCGCGCACGCTGAACGACGCCCCGCGCCTGGCCGCCACACTCAATCGCGTGGGCAACTGGCTCTCGAATGTGGACCGACCGGCAGAAGCCATGCAATACCATTCAGAGGCACTCGATATTTGGAAAGAGTTGCGGAATCCACAAGGCATCGCCCAGAGCCTGGAATTGCTCGGCACGAGTTGCTATGGGTCCTCCAACCTCGTCCAGGGCAAGGCGTACTGCGAACAGGCTGCGCAGCTTTTCACTCAACTGAACGACCCGCCTGGACTGGTGCACAGCACGCTACATGCCATGCTGCCCGCCATCCTCGAGACCGAGGTAGCCGACCCACTTGATCTCGAGTTGTCGACTGGACAGGCCGAGTCCGTAAGGCAGCTAACCCACGAGCTAGGGTGGCGCGCCGGCGACGCGGAGGTACAAATTGTCCTTGCGCAGGCGCTCGCCCCTCATGGCGAATATGCGCGCGCCCTGGATGCGGCCGAGTACGGCTATGCATTCGCCACGGAGACGGGCCACCGCGGGGCACTTGCCGTCTCTGCTTGGGTATCGGGATATATCTACCATGCGCTCCTCGCGCCTGATCGGGCAGAGACCTACTTGAAGCAAGGACTGGAGGCGGCACGCGAGGGCAAGTCGCAGATGCACGTACACAGAATCACGGCCGATCTCGCCTCTGTGCATATCGCGCAGGGTCGCCTGGGCCAGGCGGCTTCGCTCCTGTCCACCGTGCTCGGTGAAGATTTGCCCGCCCGCACCTCGGCGCTGCGTCGCTGCTGGGCAGCCCGCGCAGAGCTCGCATGCGCGTCCGGAGAGCCGGCGCTTGCCCTCGAAATCGCCAATAACCTAATTGTCTCGGCTCCTAATATCGAAACGCATGGGCTACATTCCATCCCCCGATTGTCACTGCTCCGCGCAGACGCACTCGCCTCGCTGTCGCGTCTGCCTGAGGCGCAAGTCGAGTTACAAGAAGCATTGGAGGTCGCGCGCCGGCAGGCCAAACTCCCGCTCGTGTGGAGGATTCACGTCAAGCTCGCCGCCGTTCGCTACGCGCTGAAACGTAGAGTCGAGGCAGACGCCGACCTGGCCTCGGCGCGTTCGGTTGTTGCCGCATTGGCGGACAAGGTTGCCGACGAAGGGTTGCGCACGCACTTTACGCGCCAAGCGAAAGAATCGATACAAGGACTGGCAAAACCTTCTCGGCGGGCGGGTGGTCTCGCGCCTGGAGGACTGACGGCCCGTGAGTGTGAGGTGGCAACCTTGATCGCTCGTGGCAAATCCAATCGCGCCATTGCGGACGAACTGGTCATTAGTGTCAAGACAGCCGAGCGGCACGTCGCGAACATCATGTCCAAGCTAAGCCTCGACTCCCGCTCCCAGGTCGCCGTATGGGCTGTAGAAAAGGGTCTGGGCAAGAATCCGTGATCCACGGCTGCGGGTGGGGGCAAGGGGCACAGTTCGCTGTGCCTTTTTTGTTTCCTGAAGGAGGATCAGATCTACATAGCCGCGGTGCGGCCAGCTACATGGTTTCCCCGATGTAGTAACCCGCTTGGAGTGATAAGATTTGGTCGAAAACATAGCCTGGGGCGGAGAACCAAATGTCACTCGAAGACAACAAGACGATCGTACGGAAAATGTTTGAGGCGTGGAATCGGGGCGACCTAGAAGCGGTGCAGGGCTATTGGAGCAGCGACACGATCAACCACGGGCGATTTGCCGACAGCGATCCGCGAGACCAGCGCATGCCGCGCGGGATCGATGGCTTGCGGCGAGTCTTGAATAGCCTCCAGACGGCGTTTCCGGACCGGCGGTGGGACGTTACCGACACCATTGCCGAGGGCGATCGGGTGATGTGTCGCATCACGGTCAGCGGCACACATCGCGGTATTCCGGCAATGCCCGTTGAAGGAGGCCCGTTCCTTCAAGCCATCCAGCCGACCGGCTTGCACTATTCCGTACAGCATATGCACGCGTTCCGCATCGCCGATGGGAAGATCGCCGAACACTGGGCGGCGAGAGATGACCTCGCGCTGCTCGAAGAGTTGGGCGGATTGCCGGAGCCGAGGCCGGTAGGAGCCTGATGCTGAGCAATTTGGTTATTCTCCTGGCGCTCGTTGCCGTCATCCTATTCTTAGGATCGTTGACGCGCCGTGCCGGGAGAATCAAGCGTGCGGTTCTGAAATGGCCCGCCGTCCTATTGGCGGGCCTCCTGACCCTGATGGTCGCGCTCTTTACGCTCGTCGCGCTCGTCGGCTTTTACAAGCTCTACGCCAATCCCGGGAACCCGGTCCCAAATCTCAAAGCGGCTGCCACGCCGGAGCAACTCGCCGGTGCTGAAAGGTATGCCCATTTGTGCATGGGCTGTCATTCGACCACACATGATTTGCCGCTCGATGGCGCCGCGGACAACTTTTTTAGCACGCGCGGTCCACTGGGCACGCTTTATCCGGCAAACCTCACACCCGCCGGCCCGCTCAAAGATTGGTCTGATGCAGAAATCATCCGGGCGATCCGAGAAGGAATTGACAATAGCGGCCAACCGCTTGTGGTGATGCCTTCGGAGATATTCCATCACTTGAGCGATTCCGACGTTCAGGCGCTCGTCGCCTACCTGCGGTCGCAACCCGCCGTGCAGCATGACACCCCGGATGACAATCTGAATATCCTCGGCGTATTCATTGTCGGCGCCGGCCTGCTGCAGACCAGCGCACAGTCTTCCATTACTCAACCCGTGACCGCGCCTCCACGTGCCGTCACTGTCGAGTACGGCCAATACCTGGTGTCGATCACCGGATGTCAGTCCTGCCATGGTGCTGATTTCGCCGGCGGCACGCCGAGCAAGTTGGGCCCGCCCGCAGGCCCGAATCTGATAGCCATCGTTTCCCAGATGAGCCCCGCAGCCTTTATCAAGGAGATTCGGACGGGGGTCGATGCGACGGGTCACACTGTCGATCCAAACGAGATGCCTTATAAGCAGATCTCGGCCATGTACGACGATGACCAACTGGAAGCAATTTTCACCTTCCTGCACGGCCTGCCGCTGGTCACGAAAAAGTAAAGATGCCGCAGTCGAAATGACTGCGGCATATAGGGCAAGCGCATCTTTATTCTGGAAGGCTCAGTCACGTAGGCTCGCATGACGCGAGAGGAATACGTTAGGTCGCCCAGTTGCTGCGGTTTGTTCGTGACGGATTTAGATGCGATTGCCCGACTTACTATGAGTCGATCTCGCCTGCGCCGTTAAGGTTTGCCGAGTGAAGGCGACTGCTAGCACCAGCGCCTAGAGCTGAACCAGACAGCGTCAGGTTCAGGCCAATCTGACAATCTTCTGCACCAGTCATGCGGATTTGTCAGTAACAGAAAATACGGAGCGGGACGCAGTGGTCCCGCCTTGTTGTTCGCTGTTCTCAATCCTTTCTCTGGAATCAGACCCCCTTTGCTTGGCTGTAGACTCTCGTCGGGCCGTTCTTGCGTTGAGAGCGGCTATAGGATAGACCTTCAGGAACTGCGATAACCGTGCCAATGTGCTCGGATCCACGCACTGGAAGTCATACTTCTGGGAACCTGTTGTCAATAAGCTGCCGCAACACGTACTGTTTTCACGAGGGGGATGAATACCAAAACGTCCTCCTGAAGCTGAATTGTGCCTTACCGGAGAGCTCGTCTCGCTTCGTGAAGGGGTACCTTTGCGAAGTGTCGGGACCTCTGATCCTCGCTTGAACCAACGACCTGGT
>JAMDCU010000177.1 GCA_023489485.1 Chloroflexota bacterium | reverse complement strand
TTGAGCGCAAGTTCGGCGAAGGCAAGTTGTGGCATCGGCTGGGTCGCTGTCGTTACCTGGGACTGGTGCGGTATGGGATGCAAGCCCACCTGACGGCCCTCGCCTTGAATCTCAAGCGCATCGTCTTTTTACTGACGGGCGTCCCCTTTCGCCCACGGGCGCGTAAGCCCGCGCCCGCCGGCGCATAGCCGGCTCTCTTGGCGCGCACGCAAGGGGGGTCAGAGTGCCGAACTGACTGAAACCAGGGGACGCGACACTACGGCAGGCTGATCCCTGGACGGGCAGCGACGTCCCAAACCGCCTTTCGGATCACTCCGGCTTCAAGTCCCCAAAAGCCGCCATTAATCCACACTCTCCTGTTCTCGAGCCACAGCTTTTGCCAAGTCGCCTGACAAGCCAAGCCATCGCCAGTGCAAACCTGGCACGTTTGGCGGAGTGAACTGCGAATGCGGTTGAAACTTGTTATCCCATGTGCTATACTCTCCCCGTAGCTGGTCCGTGTATCGATGTGACGGAGAACAATCTGGCCCCGTGGAGGAGGGGGGATCGGAGCAGAGGTGCTGAAATTTCGCGCCGATCGAATGACGTTGGGGCGCCTCAGGCAGTGGGCGTGCCTACATACATTGTGAACGACCGATATGCAATTGTCGGAGCACAACCATACCAATTGTTCCGGCAGGTAATCGACAAGCTCTCACAAGTTCAAAGCCAAACAGGAGGCAAGCATGGCTAGCATTCCGGAGCGGTACACCGATCTGCTCAACCCGTCGAAAAAGGCATTCGCCTTTTTGGCCGCCGTGGCGCAAGATGAGACGCCCCGGGTCTGGCCTATTTGGTTTGATTATGATGGCAACAACATCGTGATCAACACCGCGCGTGGACGAGTCAAGGACAAGATGCTGCATGGGCATCCAATTGTAGCGATGGATATTGTGGACCCAACCAATCCCTATCGCTATATCCAGGTCCGAGGGAAAGTGGTCGAGGAGACCGAAGCAGGCGGATACGAGCAGATCTCCAAGCTGAATCAAAAGTATCACGGGAATCCGAATTATCCAAAGAACGCGGGCGAAGTGCGAGTGACATACAAGATACAGCCGGAGCATGTTTCAGGGCAAGGCTAGTGACCTCGCTGCGTCAGGACTCGTCTCGCTGCGTCCCTCTTCGCCGTATCGGGCATGGATGTGTTTTCATGGTGGGCATCCGGGGGCCTGAAGATGAGAGAGCCTTGTATGGCGATGGCGCAGCCCCTTGACGCATCGGCGGGAAGGGCTTTCTGGTTTGACAATGACTCCCTCAATCGCCGCAGTCTGGTGTGCAATAACATGCGTGGAGGATAATACTCTATAATAAAAGGCGACCCCCGCTTCTTTGTGAGAGACGGGGGTCCTTGTTATGGCGAGAGCACAAGACGCGCAAGGCGCTGGTGACCAGGCGCTTGTTCGAACTCTCAGGCAGCACGCGGAATGTTGCCGCTCGGTATGCCGGCTGCATTGCGCACCCGGATGGCAAACGCGAGGAGTAGAATACCGAACACGATCGCGTAAACGCCAATAAGCCAAACAACGGCCAATGCCCCGGCGCCGGGGGCGACGGCGATGAGAATGCCAAAGACGAGGGATGCGATCCCGCTGAGCGCGAGCAGCCACTCGTTATCGATTTCATTCCTGAGCCGGACGGCGGCCAGGAGTTCGAGGATACCCGTGAGGACGGCCCAGGCGGCGATGAAGAAGAGAAGAACAAAGGCGGTCAGACCCGGGTATATGAAGGTGAGCACTCCGACTATGATGCCGACGATGCCTTCAAGGAGCAGCAGCCACCAACGCTCATTACCTGCATGGTGAAAGAGTGCACTCAGAATAGCAAAAATTCCATCTACCAAGACATAAGCACCAAAGAAGAGCATGAGGGCCGTCAATGTGATTCCCGGCCAAACAAGTGCGAGAATCCCGAAGATTACTGCGACGATCCCCCGGATTGCGAGAGCCCACCAGGTGCGTCCGTAGTGAGTAACCATACCTGTCTCCTTTCTGTTCACTATGTGAACTGATAAGAGCGCACGATTTGCAACTGGGCATTAACCATCCACTTTATACTAACGCCAAATCGCACCAGTCGTGACTGCCGTTCCGGCTTGAGGGCCCCGTACTGTAAAGCTGGATTTCAGGCCACGGCTCTAGCCGAGCCGGCTGCCTCCCACTCCAACCCGTACCGACAGGGGAAAGTGGGCCCGGGTCGCAGACGCCGCGGACTCCCCTGGCGCTGCCCTCGCAGCCCGCGCAGTCCCGCGGGGCAAGCGGCAACTGTGCGGAGGATCGCGAGGTCCAGTGACCCGCGACCGCTGCAGGGTCTGCGGCCCGCGACCTCTGCGGCGTCCGAGACCCCGCGCGCTCTGCGGGCTGAGGGGACGAGGGGCTTGGGACAGGCCTCATTGCAGGCGCCGGCCCATTTGACTTTAGTAAGGATGGCTGTATATTGGGGCCCACTATTAAAGGGAGGTAAGAAGTAATGCGGGTCTATAGCGTGGCGGGTGCCGTTGCACTTGCCTTGGTTGCAACGGCATGCGCTCAGGGCGCGACGCCGAGCCCCTCGACGGGAGGGGGAGGCCAGGAGGTGACGACGGCTTCTGGCCTCAAATACACGGATCTGATCGTCGGAACGGGCGCACAGCCGAAAACCGGCCAAACCGTAACTGTCAACTACACGGGCTGGCTGACCAACGGCACCAAGTTCGACAGCTCGGTCGACCGGAACCAGCCCTTTAGCTTTCAAATTGGTGTCGGCCGGGTGATCAAGGGCTGGGATGAAGGTGTGATGACAATGAAAGTCGGAGGCAAGCGCCGGCTGACGATTCCTCCGAATCTGGCGTATGGAGCCAGCGGTGCGGGTGGAGTCATTCCTCCGAA